>CAZGVS010000077.1:0-2510 GCA_964529275.1 uncultured Candidatus Pelagibacter sp. | reverse complement strand
ATAAAGAAATCACAGTTTTATTTGGTGGTGCAAGAGCATTACTAATGCATGCCGCTCATCCATTAATTGCAGCAGGAGCTAGACAGACATCTTTTTATCAGAGAGATCCTTGGAAAAGATTGATAAGAACCTTATCTTTACAAAATTCAGTTACGTTTGGAACAATTGAAGAAGCTGATGATAGTGCTACGAGAATAAACAGGCTTCATGAAGTAATAAATGGAAACGATAGCGTAACGGGGGATTACTATGATGCTCTTGATCATGAACAATTACTATGGGTTCATGCTTGTTTACAAATATCGTCTATCTATTTTTTTGAAAAAACAGTTAGAAAGCTTACAACTGATGAAAAAAATCAATACCATGTTGAAAATATGCTATCTGCAAAGTTAGTCCTAATTGATATTGACAATATGCCTAAAACACATGAAGAACTCAAAAACTGGGTTACTGAAAAAAGTAAATCAAATGACTATCTTCAATTGACTGATGTTGCAAAAGATGTTCAGGCTATTATTGCTGGTGGGCCTGTACCAAAGCACATAAAGCCAATTTGGCCTTTTATTTCCTTTACAGCTTTTAATACACTCCCAGAAGAATTTAAAATCATATATGGTGTTAAGTCGACAAAGTTAAAAAAATTAATATTGGGATTCAACTTATCTTTATTAAAATTTACAAGACCATTTTTACCTCCATTTTTTAGACTGATTCCTCCAGCAAGATGGGCAAAACAAAGATTAACAAAAAACCCAAATCTAAAATTTAATGAAAAATCAGAGTTATAAAGTTGTTAATATACGTTTAATATGAATGATGAAAAAAACCTAGAATCTGAAATGCTAAAAACATTAATAGAGTCAAAAAATGGATTAGAAAAAATACTAGATGACTCTAAAAATATTGAAAATTTTAGTAATGAAAAAAATTCATTATCAGAAGTTACAAAAGAAATTGAATCTGTATTAAATAAGATTAAAATGCTTCAGTTTTCTGAAGAAGAATAATATAAACTTAGTTTATTTTTAGAGTAATATTGTATATCAGGGTCGGTAGCTCAATCGGCAGAGCAGGAGCCTTTTAAGCTCAAGGTCGTGGGTTCGATTCCCACCCGACCCACTTAAACTAAATTCCTTTTACTTTCTTACTAAACAGTGAGAATGGTGTTTTAAAAATAATTTTTAAATCTAAAAATAATGACCAATTTTCAATATACTCAATGTCATATTTATACCAAGTTTCGAATTCAGATGTATTTCTTTCATTTATCTGTAGTAATCCAGTTATTCCAGGCATAACATTCAATCTTCTCATGTACGCCTCATTAAATAATTTTGTGTCTTCATCAAACAATGGCCTAGGACCTACTACTGACATTTCACCACGTAATACATTAAAGAATTGTGGCAATTCATCTAAGCTATAGTTTCTTAAAAATTTTGCTCCATTAATAATTCTTGGGTCATCTTCAATTTTAAAAATTGCTTTATCATTTTTATTTAAATCTCCCATCTCCTCTCTAAGATTGTGAGAGTCTTTTTTCATTGTTCTGAATTTATACATTTTGAATTGTTTTCCATGAAGTCCTACTCTGTTTTGTTTCAAGATTACATTTGATCCATCTAAGAACAGTAGATACAAATAAACAAATAAAAATAATGGCGATAAAACAACTAATAAAAATATTGCAAGTACAATATCAAGTACTCTTTTTAGAATATACTTCGAACCATATTGAATATCATTATTGAAATAGGTCAGATAGTAATTAGAAATTTCTTCAGTTCTTTTCAAAAAATATGTTTTAAAAACAAGATCTTTTTTGGAGATAATAAGAACTTTCTTGTTAAGTTCAATTAGGTATTTCTCAAGAGCAGTACTTATTTGATTTTTTTCATTTAAATTTATAACAACTAAATTTAGATTTATTTCTTTATTTATCGTATCAATTTTTTTGATGATTTCTTCTGCATCATCAAAATTCATATTTTCATAGTCACCTATATTTTTTCTAAATGTCATTATTCTTAGGTTTCTGAATATTGAATCTTTTTCAAGGTTGAAAGAGATAAAGTTTTCATTAGTTACTGATCTTCCCAAAACTGAAGATATGTACTCGCTATTTCTGAATAACAAAAGTATTGCAGGAATAATGAAAGTGAAAATTATTAAGTTCCCTCTTGAAATAAGGCTAGATATTCTAAAAATTGTTATAAAGATAAAGAAAGAGCTTGTCCATAAAAGATAAATAGAAATATATTCATCTAGATAACTTCTATCAAGTGAATAACTTAATTCGTTAACGTATGTATAAAACTTTGTTGAATAAAGAATGATCATAAAAACAAAAATAAAAAAAGCAATAAAGTACTCAACTTCTGTGTATCTTTCAGGTACGAAGCTGAAAAACCTGTTTCTGTCTTCCCATAGATTATTGTTAATTTGCATTCGGAAGCTATTTCCTGCACATGGTTCACAATATTTTGTTGAAATTAAAAAACGGTTAA
>CAZGVS010000076.1:0-2688 GCA_964529275.1 uncultured Candidatus Pelagibacter sp. | reverse complement strand
CATTTGGTGCAGCTCACAGCTCAACTTCAATTTCTTCAACTTTAGGAATGTCAGTTGCTAAAAAACTTTCAAATGATAACAACAATGTTATAGCAGTCATTGGTGATGGAGCTATGAGTGCTGGAATGGCTTATGAGGCAATGAATAATGCTGGGGCATTAAAGTCTAAATTAATAGTAATTTTAAACGACAATAAAATGTCCATTGCTAAACCAGTTGGAGCGATGAGCAAATATTTAGCAAAATTGTTGTCTGGTAAAATATATTTTAGTTTAAGGGAAACAATAAAATTGATTACATCAGCTTTTTCAAAAAGGTTTAGTCAAAAAGCCGGAAAAGCAGAGGATATATTAAGAGGAATTGTAACTGGGGGCACATTGTTTAGTGAACTTGGTTTTTATTATATTGGACCTGTTGATGGACATGACGTCGATTATTTAGTTGAGATTTTAGAAAATGTAAAAAAATCTAAACACGAGGGACCCATATTAATCCATGCGATAACACAAAAAGGGAAAGGTTATAAACCTGCAGAGGAATCTGGAGATAAATATCACGGAGTTTCAAAGTTTAATATTTCAACTGGCCAGCAAAGCAAATCAAAATCAAATATACCAGCGTATACAAAAGTTTTTTCAGAAACTCTAATAAAACATGCTGAGAAAGATACTAAAATTATTGGTATCACTGGAGCTATGCCTTCAGGCACTGGGCTTAATTTATTTGAAAAAAGATTTCCTGATAGAATGTTTGATGTGGGAATAGCTGAACAGCATGCGGTAACTTTTGCAGCTGGACTAGCTACGGAAGGATACAAACCATATGCAGCTATTTATTCAACATTTTTACAAAGAGCTTACGATCAAGTTGTTCATGATGTTGCTTTACAATCTCTACCAGTAAGGTTTGCTATTGATAGAGCGGGATTAGTAGGAGCAGATGGACCTACACATGCTGGTTCTTTCGACATCACTTATTTAGCTACATTACCAAATTTTGTTGTGATGGCAGCAAGCGATGAATCCGAACTTGTAAAAATGATAAATACTTCAGTAAATATTAATGATAGACCATCTGCCTTCAGATATCCAAGAGGCAATGGTGTAGGTATTGAACTTCCTGGACTTGATGAAGTTTTAGAAATAGGTAAAGGAAAGTTAGTTTGTGAGGGAAAACAGGCTGCAATACTAAATTTTGGGGCTAGACTTGATGAATGTAAAAAGGCTAGAGAAATTTTAGAAAAAAAAGGAATAAAAATATCAATAGTAGATGCTAGATTTGCAAAGCCTTTAGATGAAAAATTAATTCTTGAAGTTGCTTCAAACCACGAATTAATTTTAACTATAGAAGAGGGTTCAATAGGTGGATTCGGTTCTCATGTAATGAAACTTCTTTCTGATAGAGGTGTATTTGACAAAGGCCTTAAATTCAGATCAATGTTTTTACCAGATTTATTTATTGACCAAGATACTCCTGAAAAAATGTATGAAAAAGCCGGACTAAATTTTAATTCTATTGTTGAGAAAATTGAAGAGGCTCTAAAATCTAATATTATATTTGCAAAAAATAAAAATAAACTTTCTAATTAACTGCACTGAGCTTTATTCATCATATAGTGATCTAGTATCACACAAGCCAACATAGCCTCACCAATTGGAACAGCTCTAATTCCCACGCATGGGTCATGTCTGCCTTTAACAGATATTTTAGTATTTTTTCCTTTTTTATTTATTGTCTCTCTACTATTTAAAATAGAAGATGTAGGTTTTACAGCAAATGAAGCTATAATATCTTGTCCAGATGATATACCACCTAATATTCCTCCGGCTTTATTACTTTTAAAATTAACTCTACCTGCGCCACCTCTTATTTCATCAGAATTTTCTTCTCCTGTTAAATAAGCAGAACTCATCCCAGCACCAATATTAACTCCTTTAACAGCGTTAATACTCATGAGTGCAGAGGCTATATCTGCATCTAGTTTTGAATATATCGGAGCTCCTAATCCGACCGGAACTCCTCTTGCTCTAAGTTCTATTACAGCTCCACAAGATGATCCGGACTTTCTTATTCCTAATAAATATTTTTCCCATAAATTTACGGATGATTTATCTGGACAAAAGAATGGGTTTTTTCTTATTTCACTATCATTCCATTTAGATGTATTGCAGCCCATTATTCCTAATTGAGTTACTGCTCCAACAATACTAATTTTTTTTCCAATTATTTTTTTAAGAACAATTTTAGCTATTGCTCCAGCGGCTACTCTACTTGCAGTTTCCCTAGCAGATTGACGACCTCCACCCCTATAATCTCTTATTCCGTATTTTTTAAAATATGTGAAATCAGCATGTCCTGGTCTAAACTTATCTTTAATTGATTCATAATCTCTAGATCTTTTGTCTTCATTATATATAATCATAGAAATGGGTGTACCAGTAGTCTTCCCTTGAAAAACCCCAGATAAAATAGAAACCTTATCGCTCTCTTTTCTTTGAGTCGTAAATTTTGACTGCCCAGGCCTTCTTTTATCCATGTCTCTTTGAATCTCTTTCTCTGAAATAGGGATATTTGGTGGACAACCGTCAACTATACAGCCTATAGCTGGCCCATGAGACTCTCCCCAAGTAGTGAACCTAAAAATTTTTCCAAAAGTATTAAAAGACATAGTTATTTAATGTATAAATT
>CAZGVS010000075.1:0-2785 GCA_964529275.1 uncultured Candidatus Pelagibacter sp. | reverse complement strand
AATATCTGTAGATTGGAAATAAATCACTACAAGAAGATTGCTGATAGTAATTTAGAATGGATTGATATCACAAATAATGATGAGGCTTTAAAACTAACATCTAAATCACAAGAAGAGTTATTAAGAAGACTTCATGTAATTGATGACGGGAAGGTGATTGAAGGAGCTGAAGCATTTGTAATTTTATGGTCGAAAATACCTAAATATAATTTTCTATCAAAAATATTTTCCTTTAAACCTTTTTTCGTTTTATTTCATTATATTTATGAACTTATTGCTTATTTTTTATTTTTGAAAAATAAACACCAACTAAAATGAAAAAACAAAATTTACCTTCTAAGACTTGTCCAGTTTGCAAAAGACCATTTGTTTGGAGAAAAAAATGGAAACTTAATTGGGATCGAGTAAAATATTGTTCAAAACGATGTTCTTCTAAATAAATTCTTGAACAATCTTTGGTATATAGTTCTTAAAATTAAAAAAACCTTTATTGCAATATTTCCAAGAATACTGATCAATTTTTCTATATACATAAGAGATATTTTTAAAATTATTTGAGTTTATATAATCTAAATTATCACCAACACACGGGTATTGTGCTAGTAAATTCCCTTCTATTTCTTTTAGATCTTCAATTTTGATCATTTTACAATTTAAGTTTTTATTTCTTAAGATTTTTATTTGATCGTCTATTAGTGCTCTTTTAAAGTTAATAACTTTTTCATCTAGTTTTATTTGCCTTGAGCCATTCCCATTAAAAACAAAATAAATATTTTTAAATGATTGATCTTTAAAATCACTTTGATCAAAAGATATATTGTTTTCAAATATCAATAGATTCTGATCATTTGATATATTTGCACTTAAAAAATTATTATTTATAATTGAATAATTTCTTTCATCAATTACTGGAACTGGATTTTCGTTTAGTTTTATGTTGCTAAATCTATTATTAGTAAATTTTTTTATATTCCATTCCGAAGCAATATAATTTTTACCTTTAGTTTGAATACCTGAAGTCCATCTCCAACCCAAAGTATTTGAAGCACTATCCCCATCAAAAAGATATTTCATGAAAAACTCTGCTCCTAATTGCCAAGGCAAGTTAAGAGTAAAAATCCAAATACTTGCAAACCACATTCTAGTATGGTTATGAAGATAATTATGACTTTTTAACTCACCAACCCAGGTGTTAAAACATTCGATTTGAGTTTTCCCTTCAATGGCGCTTAAGTAATTTTTATCATCTTTGTATTCTTGCCTAAGTCGATTTAAATCTATGATATAATCTCTCCACACATCTGGCCTGAGCTCTAACCATCCTTTCCAATAAATACGCCATAATACCTCTTGAATAAATTTTTCTATTTTAGTAAACGAAGTCTTTTTTAAAGAAAGATGCATTACTTCTTTCTCAGATAAAACACCATGAGTTATATAAGGTGAAAGACAAGAGGTATTTGATCTTTTATCTGGACCAAAATCGAAATTTCTAAGCTTTGAATAGTTTGAAAGGTTTGTGTTTATAAAATTATTTAGTAATTCAACGGCCTTTACCCTTGATGGATCAAAATTCATAATTTTTATCTTAATTTTTTTTTATGAAAATTGATAAATTTCTCAATATTAGATTTATTGAAAGTTTTATTTTCCTCAAATGATACTTTTTTCATAGAGTAAGCCTTACTTTTCGTCCTTCTTGAATGAATGGTTATATTACCTTTATATAGTTTTAATTTAACTGAGCCATTAACTTTCTTTCTATTATTATCAATTATTTTTTGTAATTTAAATCTCTCTTTAGAATACCAATATCCATTGTAGATAAGCTCAGCATATCTTGGCATAATCTCATCTTTTTTATGCATTATTTTTTTATCAAGCGTTACAGACTCCATTGCTCTATGTGCAATCATTAATAATGAACCGCCTGGTGTTTCGTAAACTCCTCGAGATTTTATCCCTATAAATCTATTCTCAACTAAATCAACCCTTCCAATCCCATTTCTACCTGCAACATTATTTAACTTAGTTAAAAGATTCGATGGGGATAATTTTTTACCATCTATTCCAACCGGATCTCCATTTTTAAAATTGATAACTATGAAAGTGGGTTTATTTGGAGATTTTTCAGGAGAAAGTGTTCTTTGAAAAATAAAATCAGGTGCAGGATTTTTTGGATCCTCAAGTGCTTTTCCTTCTGTTGAGGTATGAAATAGATTATCATCAACAGAAAAAGGAGGCGCACCTCTTTTATCCTTTGGAATTGGTATATTATTTTTATAAGCATATTTAATTAAATCAGATCTTGAATTCATTTCCCATATTCTCCATGGTGCAATTACTTTTATATTTGGTTCAAAATAGTGATATCCTAGTTCAAATCTAACTTGGTCATTACCTTTTCCTGTTGAACCATGTGAAACAGCAAATGCTTTAAATTTTTTTGCAATTCTAATTTGGTCTTTTGCAATAAGTGGTCTCGCTATTGAAGTCCCAAGTAAATAAACACCCTCATACAATGCATGACCTCTAATCATTGGAAAAACATAATCTTTTACAAAAGTATTTTTTAAATCATTAATTATTATTTTTTTTACTCCTAGATTTTTAGCATTTGAAATAATTTTTCTTTTATCCATTTTTTGACCTATATCAGCAGTATAGGCAATTATCTCTGCATCGTAATTTTCTTGAAGCCATTTAAGAATTATTGATGTATCAAGCCCGCCTGAATAGGCTAACACAATTTTCTTTTTAAATTTCATTATTAAATTTTTATTTT
>CAZGVS010000074.1:0-2838 GCA_964529275.1 uncultured Candidatus Pelagibacter sp. | reverse complement strand
ATCCTGAAAGGATGATTGATAAATATCTTTCAGGTGAAGATGGATCAATTTTTTTTAAAAATTTAATTAATAATATTAAATAATGGAAGTTAATGAAAAAATAGCGATTGAACACGGTTTAAAAAAAGAAGAATACAATAAAATATGTGAGTTATTAAAAAGAAACCCAAATTTAACTGAACTAGGTATTTTTTCTGCAATGTGGAATGAGCATTGTTCTTATAAATCATCAAGAATTCATCTTAAAAAATTAAATACAAAAGGAAAAAAAGTAATACAGGGTCCAGGAGAAAACGCAGGTGTAATAGATATTGAGGGCGATGATGCGATTGTTTTTAAAATCGAGAGCCATAATCATCCATCTTTTATTGAGCCTTATCAAGGAGCGGCTACTGGTGTTGGTGGTATAATGCGAGATGTTTTCACAATGGGTGCGAGACCAATAGCAAATTTAAATTCAATTCATTTTGGTTCACCCACACATCCAAAAACAAAAAATTTACTTAGAGGTGTTGTTAAAGGAATTGGTGGATATGGGAACTGCATGGGTATTCCAACCGTGGGTGGACAAACTTCTTTTGATGAGTCTTACAACGGGAATATTTTAGTTAATGCAATGACATTAGGTTTAGTTAATAAAAACAAAATTTTCTATTCTAAAGCAGCAGGTATAAATAAACCTGTTATTTATGTAGGATCAAAAACTGGCAGAGACGGAATTCATGGTGCCAGCATGGCATCGGCAATATTTGATGATAAAATTGAAGAAAAAAAACCCACAGTCCAAGTTGGTGACCCTTTTACAGAAAAGCTTTTACTTGAAGCATGTTTAGAACTGATGGCGGGTAAGTCTATAATTTCTATTCAAGATATGGGTGCAGCAGGTTTAACTTCATCGAGTATTGAGATGGCATCAAAAGGAAATCTAGGAATTGAATTACATTTAGATAAAGTTCCTTGCAGAGAAGAAAAAATGACACCTTATGAAATAATGCTTTCAGAGAGCCAAGAGAGAATGTTGATTGTTTTAGAAGAAGGTAAGGAACAAGAAGCAAAAAAAATATTTGATAAATGGAATTTAGATTTTGCAGTAATTGGGAAAACAACGGATTCTAAAAAAATTGAATTATTTTTTAATGAAAAAAAAGTTGCTGAAATACCAATTAACATTTTAGCTGAAAATTCTCCCATGTACGATAGAAAATGGGTAAAGGCTAAATTACCAAGATCATTTAAGTATGACAAAGAAGATTTTAAAAAATTAAAAATTACGGAAACATTAAAAAAAATTCTAAAGTTACCAAATGTTTCAAGCAAGGAATGGATATGGGAGCAATATGATCATACCGTTATGGGTGATACTATACAAAAGCCTGGTTCGGACGCTGGTGTTGTAAGAGTTCACGGAACGAACAAAGCTGTTGCCACAACCGTAGACTCGTCAGCAGTTTATTGTTACGCCCATCCCCAAACAGGTGGAATGCAGGTAGTTTGTGAGAGCTGGAGAAATTTAATTTGCAGTGGTGCAAAACCAATTGCGATTACAAATTGTTTAAATTTTGGTAACCCTGAAAAAGAAAAAAATATGGGTGAGTTTGTAGAATGTGTTCAAGGAATCAATGATGCCAGTACATACTTAGATTATCCTGTGGTTTCAGGAAATGTATCTTTTTATAACGAGACCAAAGATAAGGGAATTAAACCAACACCCACAATCGGAGGAGTTGGTTTAATTAAAGATTATAAAAACATAGTTACTATGCACTTTAAAAATGAAGGAAATTTGATCTTGGTAATTGGTAAAACGTTTGGTCATTTAGATCAATCTATTTTTGCAAGAGATATAATTAGACAGAAGAAAGGGCCACCTCCAGAAGTCAATTTATTTAATGAAAAAAACAACGGGGAAACATTACAAAAGCTAATTGAAAATGATTTAATACTTTCTGCTCACGATGTGTCTCTTGGTGGAATAATTACTGCAATTTCTAAAATGGCAATAAAAGGAAGGAAAGGTTTTAAAATAAATCAGCTTAAATTTTTAATTAATAAATTTGAATATTTTTTCGGAGAAGATCAGAGCAGATACATTATAGAAATTGAGCCAAAAAACCTTTCTAAAACAAAAAAAATACTAGATTCCAGCTCAGTTCACTTTGATGAAATTGGTAGTGTTACGGCACACGAGGTAATTATAAATAAAGAGCCAAATCTTCACATTGACGAGTTAATTGAATGTAATACAAAATGGTTGAAACAATTTATGAGTTAATACTATGGCAATGGATTTGAAAGAAATTGAAAATTTGATAAAAGAAGCTATGCCTGATGCAAAAGTAGAAATTCAAGATTTAGCTGGAGATGGAAATCATTATTCTGCTACAATAACATCAAGCCAATTTTCTGGTAAAAGTAAAATAGAACAACATAAAATGGTATATAATTCATTAAAAGGAAAAATGGGGAACGAATTACATGCCCTTGCAATTAAAACAAAGGAGTAAATATGGATCAACAAACAAATGACTTAATCAAGGGTGAAATAGAAAGCAACGATGTGTGTTTATTTATGAAAGGAACCCCTGATGCACCTCAGTGTGGGTTTTCTATGGCTGTAACAAATATTTTAAAAATAATGGAAGTTAATTTTAAGAGTGTCAATGTCTTAGAAAATCAAAGTATAAGAGAAGGTATAAAAGTTTATAGTGACTGGCCAACAATTCCACAACTATACGTTAAAAATGAATTTGTTGGTGGTTGTGACATTATCAAAGAAATGTACGAAAATGGTGAACTAAAAAAAGTTCTTGATGATAAAGGTATAAGTTACAAAAAATA
>CAZGVS010000073.1:0-2857 GCA_964529275.1 uncultured Candidatus Pelagibacter sp. | reverse complement strand
TTCATGTAGAAGTCAAATGGCTGAAGGTTATTTAAAAAAATATTTACACCAAAAATCAAATGTATATAGTGCAGGAGTTAAAAACCATGAAATTAATTCAAAAGCAATTGAAATTATGAAAATGGATGATATTGATATTTCTAATCAAACATCAAATCATATTTTAGAATATGAAAATATTGACTTTGACTTCGTGATAACTGTCTGTGATCATGCAAATGAAACATGTCCTAATTTTTACTCTAAAAATGCTATAAGATTACATCAAAATTTTTTTGATCCATCAAGCCATAAGACTGAAAATAATTGGATAAAATTATTTCAAAAATCAAGAGATGAAATAAAATTATATTGTATTAATTTTTGTAAAAAATATTTTAATTTGGAAAAATTAGCTGAATAGTTTTTTCAGTTCTTTGTTCTAAAAGCAACTTCTTTCCCGTGGAAATTTTTTTAATTGAGTTTTCGTCAAAATGCCTAATTGTATAGAGACAAACATTATGATTAATTTTTATATCAAACTTCCCTTCCATTTTACTTATTAAATCATCAATTCTATTGTATTTATCATAAATACAAACAGAAAAACTAATTGCAGAATTTTGAATTAAGTCTACTTTCATTTTAAACTCATGTAGGGATTTAAATATCTTACTAATATTATCCTCAACTATAAATGAAAAGTCTAATGACGATAGCTTAAGTAAAATTAAATTTCCTTTGAAAATAAAACATGGAACCTTAGGGACAAGATCTAATCCCTTAGAAATCCTTGTTCCATTTCCATCAGGATCAAGAAAAGATTTAACATAAAGTGGTATTTCCTTTTTTTGTAATGGCTGAAGAGTCTTTGGGTGAATTACAGATGCCCCATAAAAAGCTAATTCTATGGCTTCTGAGTAAGATATTTGATCTAATAACTTAGAATTATTAAAAACTTTAGGGTCGCCATTCAAAACTCCAGGAACATCTTTCCAAATTGTTACAGATTCGCTGTTGAGGGAATAGGCAAAAATAGCTGCAGAATAATCTGATCCTTCTCTTCCAAGTGAAGTGCTAAAATTATTTTTATCACTTCCAATAAACCCTTGCGTTACATTTATTTTTTTTTTTTGAATTTTATTTAAAATATTTTTTTGAGTTTCTGCCCATTGAACATTACCTCCTCTGTAATTAGAATCTGTTTTAATACAATCTCTAGCATCCAACCAAACAGATTCTATGTTATTGTGAACCAAAAATGAATTAATTATGGTTGTTGAAATAATTTCACCATAAGTAACAACTTGATCATAAACAAATGAATGATTTGGAGATTTATTATTTTCTAAAAAGAGTTTAATTCTTTGAAATAAAATATTTATTTCATTAAAAATTTGATGTTTGTCCGGAAATAAATTTTCCAAAATAATTTTATGATAGTCATATAATTCAGAAATACCGTTATCTAAATTATTTTTTTTACTAAAATAGGTTGATACAATATTTTCAAGTGCATTTGTGGTTTTACCCATTGCCGAAACAATTACTATTGTATTAGAATCTGCTTTTCTCTGAATTACTTTTAGTAAATTCTTTACTCCAATAGCATCCTTTACAGATGCTCCACCAAATTTAAAAATTTTCATTTCTTACAAATTTTTTAATTGCATTTAAATCCATTTGAGCAACTCTCCAATCATCTAATACTTGTGCTCCATTTTTTTTATAAAAATCTAATGCATTTTTATTCCATTCAAGTACTGCCCATTCAACTCTTTTTACATTTAATTGAAAGGCATAGTGTATTACTTTAGAAAAGAGTTTAAAACCAATTCCCTTTCCCCTCACATTCTTGGTTACAATTAAATCTTCCAAATGAATTGTTGCGCCTTTCCATGTTGAATATCGAGGATACAAGAGTGCCATTCCTACTATTTTTTGATTTAGTTCGGCTACAAAACATTTAAATTTAGGTGAACTTGAAAAACCATCACTAATTAATTGCTTTACAGTAATTATTACAGCATTAGGTTCTTTTTCAAAAACAGCTAATTCTTTTATTAGTTCAAGAACTTTTGACATGTCTTTAGAAATTGCTTCTCTAATTATAATATTCATAGAACAACGCAAATCTATATTTTTATTATATATCATAATTAATAATTTATTATTTAAAATATATTACAGTACAATTGTTGCATTCACAACTATATTGAAAAAAAAATTCAAATTTTAACTTTTATCCAGTAAATTGCGGCAGATTAGGATAGAATTAATGATATTTTGATAAAAGATATATATCCTTCAAAAACAAAATTTAATAGGTCTCTGAACTTCCAGAAACTGGGAAAACTTATATCAAAAAATCAAGAAAATGTTTATTTAAATGGGCTTTATGGTTCTTCAATAACGTTTTTTTTAATTGATCTATTTTCTAATGTTAAAAAACCTATTTTTTTCATAACTGATAAAAAAGAGGAATCCTCATATATTTATACTGATATTGTAGAACATTTAGGTGAAAATTATTGTTCAATGTTACCTTCTTCTTTCAATAAATTTTCAACAAAAACAGTAAATAAAGATCAAGTATTAAGTAGAACAAAAATTTTAGAAAAAATTTATTTAAATGAACCTAGAGTTTATATTTCAAACTGTGAGGGAATCATTGAAAAAATACCAGCTAAAAATGGTAATACTAATTATGAGATCTTGTTAAATGAAAATGATCAATTCTCATTATATGAACTTAATGAAAAGTTATTTGCACTTGAATATACAAAGGAAGATTTTGTTCAAAGTCCGGGTGATTTTGCCCTTAGAGGAAATATTTTAGATGTATTCTCTTATTCAAATGAAAATCCTATAAGAATAC
>CAZGVS010000072.1:0-2868 GCA_964529275.1 uncultured Candidatus Pelagibacter sp. | reverse complement strand
ATTGCTGGAGACCATTTTTTGAATATTTTTTCTACTTCGCCAAGCATTTGATAGTGACTTAAATTTCCTTGAGTCAATTGCTTAATGCTAGTTTTATTAACAATCAAAGCCATTGCTTGGGGTATTTCGCCTTCCGGCAGTCTACATCTTAAATTAAACCTATCCTTTTCTTTGAAGTTTTCATCTACAAGAACCCCTCCTATCTCAATAATGCTTCCAAAATCTGTGGAGGCACTGCTAGATTCTATATCCCAAATTGCTAAATTCATAATAATTTACTATTTTTGTAGAAATGGAATGTAATTTGATATGACAATCGCATCTAAACAAGTAGCGTAAATTCTTTTTATAAATTGAATGTTTAAAGTCAAGAAATTTTTTTTAAATCATTAAACTTTTTTAATCTACCAAGAAATAAATTTTGGTACATTAAGAGTTCAGTATCTGAGATTTCAAATTCTTGAAATAAGTTATCCACAGTACACAATAGTATTATACCAGAAGTTATATTTGTTTTGTGTACAAAATTATGTGCCAAGGTGTAAGCTCCAAGTTGTAAAAAATAGTCCTGAATATAATCTATTTTTTTTGGTCTGTTTGCTTGCTTAAAATCTATTATAGTTTCTTTTCCCTTATAAATACCAATCAAATCTGCAGTTCCTGCATATTTTTGCGGATAAAACAGGGTTGCCTCCATACCATATATCTCTTCAAGTTTATTCTTTATGCCTTTATTAATAATTTCCTTTGCCATATTTTTATATTGTTCATTGCTCTCAAAAAAACTTTCATTTATTCTTCCTTTTAGATAATCTTCTAAATACGAATGCATTGAAGTTCCTCTACTTGATGCTTCATTTTTTATTTTATTTGCTTGCTGATAACCCACTCTTTGCTTCCACAATTCTAACGAAGCCTTTTCTTCTTCTGACTTAGTGGCGCTTAATATAGATGTTACGCTAGGTAATTTTTCTTCCCCAAAAAAATATTTCCGCATCCCATCCTCCACTGATCTAGTAGATTTAGGATAATTAAATTTAGTGTTCCATATCATCAAATTAGTTATATGAGTATTTAAATAAAAATAAAAATTAATTTTTTGCTTGTTTTGAAGAAGGTACGTTTAATTTTTCAACATTTTCATTTTTTATAGCAATTTCAACTTGCTCGGGATCTTTAATATTTTCTAAAGTTCTAGTAATTGATCTAGCATCTGTGCCGAACTTATCAACAACACTCATCGCTTCATCTAGTTTTTTTCTTAAAACTATTACATTGTCAAAATGCTTAGCAAATCTTGTGCTGATTGTTTTTAGATGATTGTAAATTTCTACTGCTCCTTTTTGAACCTTCAATGATTGAAAACCCATGTGTAAGGACTGTAAATAAGCTGAAAGAGTATTAGGGCCGCAAATGACTATCTTATACTTTCTCATTAATTCTTGAGTGAGTAATTCTTTTGAACTTGGATCTTGATACTCAGTTAGTTCTCTATAAAGACTTTCTGAGGCGGCGTAAACTATTGCAAAATCAGTTGTTTTTGGTGGGGCTATATATTTCTCATTAACACTTTTTGCTTTTAATTTAAAAGCACTTGCCAATTTTGCTCTAGCATCAGTAACTGCTTTTTTATCATCTGCTTCATGAGCATCTGTAATTGCTTTAAATTTTTCTACTGGAAAATGTGAATCCACAGGAACCAAAACATCCCCTTGAAGTTTTATAGCAAATTCTACATTCTCACTAGTATCCTCTTTCATTTTTACATTGGTCATAAATTGAGATGCAGGTAATAAATCTCTCATTAGAGCATCAAGGCTGCTCTCCGCCAAAACACCATATTTCTTAACACCTGCAAGAATTTTAGTAATTCCTTCCTGGCTTTGATTTAATAATTGAACTTGTTGATTAAAATTTCCAACTTTTTCATCTACCTTAGTCAAAGCCTCAGTCATGTCCTTTGTAACTCCAGTTGATAAAGCGTTAAATGAAGTAGACATAGAGCTTAACGAAGTGTTGATTGTTGCATTTAAACTATCTTTTAGTTTTATAATTTCTGCATTCAAATTGGCTATTTCCTCAGCTTCTTTATTTTCATCTTCTTTTTTGGTCTTAGACTTAATATTTAGATAAAGAATTGCTAATGTTGCTACAAGCAATAAGCCTAAAATTATTATTAAAATTATATCCATGATTCTTATGTTATACCTCAAAGGCTTAATTTTTAGAAAGTAATTTTACTATTTTTATAAGCCCTATTTTATTGTTGGATGACTTAGAAATCATCATGCAAGCTTCTGATCTTAATATCTCTCCATCTTTTAAAGTACGTAGATTATTTGCTTTTAATGTTTCTCCAGTAGAAGTGATATCTGTAATTATTTCTGAGGAGCCAGTGAAGGGATAAGCTTCAGTTGCACCCAAACTGTAGATTAATTTGAATTGTGTAACACCCTTTGAAAACAAAAATTCTCTTGTTAAATTTGGGTATTTTGTTGCAACTCTCAATCTTTTCTTTTTCTTGTCTTTAAATTCAAAAGCAATTTCCTCTAAATCTGCAACAGTTTGTACATCTATCCAAGGATCTGGAATTGCAACTACTAATGTGGCCTTGCCAAAATCATATCTTTTTAAAACATTGATTTTCTTTTGAGTATTTATTTCACTTTCCTTTAATAAATCGAAACCAGAAAAACCCATATCTAAAGATCCGTCTCCAAGTCTTTCGATAATCTCTCTTGCATGAAGATATAAAATCCTAACATCTTTATATTGTTTTAGTGATCCTAAAAGGTCTCTTTCCCCTCTTTCAGAAATAATGGTTAATTTATTTTTCTTAAAAATATTTAAAACATCTTTTCTAAGTCT
>CAZGVS010000071.1:0-2871 GCA_964529275.1 uncultured Candidatus Pelagibacter sp. | reverse complement strand
TTAAATTAATGAATATAATAATTTGTGGAGCGGGTAGAGTAGGATACACAATAGCCAAGATTTTAACTGATCAGGATCATTCTGTAACTGTTATTGATCAGTCTAGTGAGGATATACAAAAAATAAATGAACAGCTTGACGTAAAAGCTATAGTAGGGAAAGCTACTTGGCCGAGTGTTTTAGAAAAAGCCAACACCTCAGAAGCTGATCTTTTAATAGCTGTTACCAGAAATGACGAAATTAATATGTTAATTTGTCAAATTGCTCACTCTATATTCAAAGTACCAAAAAAAATTTCTAGAATAAGATCTCAAGATTATTTAAATCAAAAGTATAGCCAGCTTTATAGTAAAGAAAATCTACCTATAGACTTTATAATTTCACCAGAGCTCGAAATAGCAAAGTCAATACAAAGAAAATTAGAAGCACCAGGAGCCTTAGATAATGTAACTTTTGCAGAAGATAAAATTAGATTATTAGAGATTCTAATTGATGATAGTTGCCCAATATCAGATGTTAAATTAAATGAATTAACAGAAAAGTTTCCAAAATTAAATGCAAATATTTTAGGAGTTATTAGAAATGATAAATTTGTAATATTAAAGAAAAATGATCTGATGCATATAAATGACAAAGTATATGTTGTTATAAATGCGTCTCAAATGAAAGAAACACTAGAAGCTTTTGGTCACAATGAAAAAATTGCAAACAAAATATTAATAATAGGCGGTGGAAACATTGGTTTTAATTTAGCAAAAAATATTGAAAATAGTTTTGACTCGGCAAGGATAAAAATTATAGAAAAAAATAAAGATAGATCAGAATATATTGCAAACGAACTAAATGACTCAATAGTTATAAATGGCAATGGTTTAGATGAAGAAGTTTTAAATGAGGCAAATATTGATGAGGTTGAGACTGTATTAGCTTTAACAAACGACGATGAAGATAATTTAATGATAAGTGTAATTGTAGAAAAAGTTTCTAAAGATAAAAGAACAATGGCTTTAATAAACAAACCAAATTACTCAATACTTCAATCATCGTTAAAGATTGATGATTTAATAGATCCAAGAATGACAACTGTATCAACGATCCTCAAACACGTTCATAAGGGTACTATAGAAACGGCATACTCAATTTTAAATGGAGAGTATGAAGTAATTGAAGCTGAGATAATTGAAACTTCTGAATTAATTAATAAAGAATTAAAAAATTCAAATTTACCAGAAGAGGTAAGAATAGGTGCAATACTTAGAGATGAAAAAGTCATTATCCCAAGATCTAGTTTTGTTTTTAAAAAAAAAGATATAGTTGTTTTTCTATCTAAAAGAGATCATTTACCGATAATAGAAAATATGTTTAGAATTAGTTCTATTTAACTTAATGAACAAGTTAAGTCTAATATATTTAGGAAGTTTTTTTTTAATTACATCTTTAATTTCCTTTTTAAATATATTGTATTGTTATTACTTTAAAATTTATTTTAGTTTAGACGCCTTTGTTTATTTATTATTAATATCTTTAACAATCTCGTTTATACTTTTTGTTCAAGAAAAAAAAAATACCAAACCAAATATTTTTGAGAAAATTTTATTTGTAATTTCTGGGTATCTATTTATTCCCTTAATTTTTTCGGTTCCGTATTATTTTGGTAATTATAATATCAGTTTTATAGATAGCTATTTTGAGAGTGTTTCTGGTTTTACTTCGACAGGCTTTACAATATTCGACAACATTAAGCACATAGATGAAAGTTTAATTATATGGAGATCATCTACTCAATGGATCGGCGGTATTTATTTTTTATTTTCTATAATAGTTTTAATTGATATTTTTGATAATAATTTAAAAAAATCTCTTACTAATTTTTTATCGTTTAACTCAAAAGAGTTAATAAAACAATCTATCAAAGTTTTAATTTTGTACAGTGGAATAACTTTATTTATTTTTTTTATCCTTAAATTAATAAATTTAAGAACTTTCGACTCACTTAATTTAGCCCTCACTATAATTTCTTCAGGCGGTTTTTTACCATTTAATAATATTGACTCTGTAATAAATTCTGACTTTAAAAGATTAATATTTTCAATGTTAATGCTTTTATCTTTTTTTAGCATTTTTTTAACATACAACATCATCTTTTTTAAAAAAAAAGAACCAAGAGTTTTTTTAGAAGATCTTAATCTCTTATTTTATTTTATTGGTCTAGTATTTATTTTTTTAATTTTTTTTAGATTTGATAATAACTTTTCATTTATACTTTTTTCTATTGCTAGCAGTATATCAAATATAGGTTTTTCTTTTAATAATATTCCATCAAATATATATTTTATTTTTTTTATTTTAACTATAGTAGGAGGATCGTTTTTTTCCACTAGTTCGGGTTTAAGGTTTATAAAGGTTTTTTCACTTCTTAAATTTTCAGTAAATGAATTATTATCTCATTCTAAGCCTAATCATATATTTAAAAATAAATTACCTTTTATTAATAGCTTTGTTTTAAGAACTGATATTGAGAAATATTTTCTTTCAATACTTATATTTATATTATCATTGTTTTTTATCTCATTTTTACTTACTCTTGGAGGTTTTTCATTTGATGAGTCTTTTAAAATTGGAATTCTTTCAATTATGAATACAGTCAATTCTTCAATGTACAATCTTGATGAGTTTAACTTTGCTTTCATTACTAATTACTCAAAAATTGTGTTGATAATTTTTATGATTATAGGCAGAGTTGAATTTATAACTATATTAATTTTGTTAAAAAAATTTCTTTTAAAAAATTAAATAAATAATATAACCTTTTTAAATGCGCCCTTAGCTCAGCTGGATAGAGCAACGGTTTTCTAAACCGTGGGTCGGAGG
>CAZGVS010000070.1:0-2914 GCA_964529275.1 uncultured Candidatus Pelagibacter sp. | reverse complement strand
CCACCAGATATTACAAATCCATCTCTAGTTTTATCATAAGGTCTAGAAGCTTTTTCAGGAGTATCATTATATTTTGATGACAGTGCTGTCATTGCATCAAACATTGCTGTCATTGCAAAATGAACCTCATCACTTCCACCAGCAAATATAATTTTTTGTTTTCCTAATTGAATTAATTCCATACCATTTCCAATACAATGTCCACTTGTTGCACATGCTGAGCTAATTGTATAATTTACTCCTTTAATTTTAAATGGTACTGCAAGTGTTGCTGATGCAGTACTAGACATAGTTCTTGGAACAACGAATGGTCCCATTCTTTTTGGATTTTTTTCTCTTGTTTTATCTGCAGCTAAAATAACATTCTCAATTGAAGGTCCTCCTGAACCCATAATCATACCAGATGAAATATTACTTACATCTTTTTCTTCTAAACCAGCATCTTTCACTGCTTCCATCATTGAAATATAATTATAAGCAGATCCTGGCCCCATAAATCTAATAAATTTTCTATCTACATGATCCTCTAATTTTATGTTTGGTTTTCCATGTATGTTACTTTTTAAGTTATATTCTTTGTACTCTTCTGAAAAAGTAATTCCAGATTTTGAATTTAATAAAGACTGATATACTTCCTCTTGATTGTTCCCAAGACAAGATACGATTCCAATTCCAGTAATAACAACTCTCTTCATTATTTAAACAAACCTACTTTTAAGTTTTCAGCAGAATAAATTTTTTTACCATCTGCATGTAAAATTCCATTCGCTAAACCTACAGTAGTTCCTTCTTTAATTAAAATTCTTTTCATATCAATTTCATACGTTGCTTTTTTAACATTTTTAAGAACTTCTCCTGTAAATTTTACATTATTAACACCAAGAGCTCTTCCTCTACCAGGGTTACCCAGCCAACCTAAATAAAAACCAACTAATTGCCACATAGCATCTAACCCTAGACAACCCGGCATCACAGGATCCTCTTTAAAATGACAATTAAAAAACCAAAGTTCATCTTTAATATCTAGTTCTGCTTTAATAATTCCTTTTTTAAAAGCACCTTTATTTTCATTAATTTCAGTTATTCTGTCAAACATTAGCATTGGAGGCAATGGAAGTTTTGCATTTCCTGGACCAAAAAGCCCACCATTTCCACAATCAATCAGTTCATCATAATTGAAGGAATTTTTTTTCATTATTAGTGTTGTATTTCTTACTTGATTTAATAACATTATAATATACAAAAAATTTGTTTTAATTAAAAAAATGACCCAAAAAACCTCAAATTATATAACTAAATTGAGAAATTCTAAGTTGAGACCTACAAAACAAAGGATAAAAATTTGCGAGGCTCTATTTGATAGGTCAGAAACATTTCATTTTACAATAAGAGATCTTTATAATTTACTAACAAATAACTTAGTGCAAAAAATATCACTTGCAACAGTTTATAATACAGTTCATGCCTTTAAAAACTCAGGTTATTTAAAACAAGTTAATATCGACTCAAATAATAATTATTTCGATACAAATACATCTCACCACCACCATTTTTTTGATGAAACTAATAATGAATTAATAGATTTAAACAATGAAGATATCAAAAAAATAGAATTAAAAAAAATTATTCCAGGAAAAAAAATTAAATCTGTCGAAGTTCTAGTTAAAATAGAACCAGAATAATATTTCTTAAATTTATATTATATTAAATAAAAAATATCCAAATTAGCGCACTTGACTTACAGTTTAGAATGATTATAAATTAGATATATTATGAGCAGTGAGATAAATAAAGAAATTAGCAAGTGCCCTTTTCACGGCGATGGAATACCTCAAAAAAATCCAACTGGAAAAGGTCAAACCAATAAAGATTGGTGGCCTAATAGCTTAAATTTAAAAATTTTAAGTCAACATTCTTCTTTGGTCAATCCAATGGATAAAAAATTTGATTATAAAAAAGAGTTTAAGAAGCTCAACTTCAAAGCCTTAAAAAAAGATTTACATAAATTAATGACAGATTCCCAAGAATGGTGGCCTGCAGATTATGGTCATTACGGACCATTATTTGTTCGTCTTGCATGGCATGCAGCGGGAACTTATAGAACTGGTGATGGAAGAGGTGGAGCAGGAACTGGAAATCAAAGATTTGCACCTTTAAATAGTTGGCCAGATAATGTTAATTTAGATAAAGCAAGATTACTTCTGTGGCCTATAAAAAAGAAATATGGAAAAAGAATTTCTTGGGCTGACCTTTTTATTTTGGTTGGGAATGTAGCAATAGAATCAATGGGGTTAAAAACTTTTGGATTTGGTGGAGGAAGAGAAGATATTTGGGAACCTGAAGAAGATATTTATTGGGGTTCTGAAAAAGAATGGTTAGCAAATAATAGATATGACAAAAATAGAGAATTAGAAAACCCTTTAGGCGCAGTTCAAATGGGATTAATTTATGTAAACCCTCAAGGACCAGATGGAAATCCAGATCCAATTAAAGCAGCTAGAGATATTAGAGAAACTTTTGGTAGAATGGCAATGAATGATTATGAAATAGTTGCATTAGTTGCAGGAGGTCATACATTTGGAAAATCTCATGGTGCAGCTCCAGAGTCACACAAAGGACCAGAACCAGAGGGGTCAAAAATACAAGATCAAGCAACAGGTTGGAATAGTAACTATAAATCAGGATTAGGGGCTGACACAATAAGTAGTGGAATAGAGGGTGCCTGGACTTCAAATCCAATTAAATGGGATATGGGTTATTTTGATAATTTATTTGGTTACGATTGGGGACTTTCAAAAAGTCCAGCGGGTGCTTACCAATGGAAACCAAAGAAAAATGGTCATGCAATTTCAATGACACCAGATGCACATATTAAAGGAAGACAAAATTTGCCAATGATGCAAACTACTGACTT
>CAZGVS010000069.1:0-2937 GCA_964529275.1 uncultured Candidatus Pelagibacter sp. | reverse complement strand
TTAATTAAAACCTTCTTTTCATAATTAAAAAGTTTTTTTATTTTATCAATTTTTACAATTTTTAGATTATTTTTTTTCATTCTTTTCCTCCCATTATATCTGGAGTTTGCCAGTTTAAGCTTTGTCCACTATCTATAGCTAAAACTTGACCTGTAATAGATCTATTTTTTATAAAAAAGTCAACAGCATTACAAATTTGATCTACATCAACTTGCCTTTTCAAAGGTGTTGATAAGTATTGTTTTTTAAAATGCTTTTCAGATTGTCTTTTATTTTTAATTGTCGGCCCTGGTGCAATACCATTTACTCTTATATTGGGAGATAGGCTCATAGCACTTGTTTTGGTTAAAGTATAAAGTCCAGTTTTGCTTATAGTATAAGAAAAAAAATAAGGAGTTAATTTAAATACTCTCTGGTCTATAATATTAATTATATTGTTATTTTTACCTCTAATGTTTTTTGAAAACTCTTTAGATAAAAGTGCTGGTGTTCTTAAATTTGTTCTTAAATGTTGACCCCAGCTATCTGATGTAAAATTTTCTAACTTATCATTTTCAAATAATGAAGCATTGTTTATTAAACAATCAAAATATTTTAATTTGGACTTTGCAAATTTTACTAGTTTATTCAAATCTACCTCTTTGCTTAAATCTGCTTTAACTAGGTAAATTTTTGATCCTTTTTTTTGTAAATTTTTTTTTAAAGCTTCAGCTTTTAGTTTGGACTTATTATAATGAATTAATATTTCAATATTGTGTCCTGATAATTTTTGAGCTATAGCCGCACCAATTCTCGTAGCACCACCAGTAATGATTATTTTTTTTGCTTCCATTTTTTGTCTCTTTTCTTAGTAACTTTGGTGCCAGGCCTACCCATAGTTGATCTTCCTTTCGGGTAAAGTTTATTTTTTACATCGTACTGTCTTATTTTTGGATTTAAAGTAATTTCTAATTCTGTACTTTCTAATTTTCGTATCTCATCTCTTATTTTTGCAGCCTCTTCAAATTCTAAATTAGAAGCAGCATCTTTCATTTTTTTATCAAGTGCTTTTAAATGTTTCTTAAGATTTCCACCAATATTTGAACCCTCACTGACTTTTACGTAATCTTTTTCGTATACACTTTCTAAAATGTCACTTATTTCTTTTTTTACTGATTTTGCATCAATTTTATTTTTTTTATTATAATCTAATTGAATTTTTCTTCGTCTGTCAGTTTCTTGAATTGCTTTTTTGATACTTTTAGTTTCTTTATCTGCATACAAAATTACTTTTCCTTCGATATTTCGTGCTGCCCTTCCAATTGTCTGTATCAGCGAAGTTTCTGATCTTAAAAAACCTTCTTTATCTGCATCTAATATTCCAACTAATGCACACTCTGGAATATCAAGACCTTCTCTTAATAAATTTATTCCAACAAGCACATCAAATACACCTAGTCTCAAATCTCTCATAATCTCTATTCTCTCTAAAGTATCAATGTCAGAGTGTAGATATCTAACTTTCACTCCATTTTCATGAAGGTATTCAGTTAAATCTTCAGCCATTTTTTTTGTTAAAGTTGTAACTAAAACTCTACTATTTTTTTCTACAACTTTTTTGCACTCATGCATTAAATCATCCACTTGATTTTTTGCTGGTCTTATCTCAACATTTGGGTCTATCAATCCTGTAGGTCTTATTACTTGATCAATATATTTGCCTTTTGTTTGATTTAATTCCCAAGGCCCAGGTGTAGCTGAAACAAAAATCGTTTGAGTTCTCATCATGTCCCATTCCTCAAATTTTAATGGTCTATTATCCATACAAGATGGAAGTCTAAAACCATATTCAGCAAGAGTACTTTTTCTAGATCTATCACCTTTAAACATCCCATTTAGCTGAGGAACTGTAACGTGAGATTCATCAACAAAAACTAAAGTGTTATCTGGAAAATATTCAAACAAAGTAGGAGGTGGTTCTCCGGGTTTTCTACCAGACAAAAATCTAGAATAATTTTCAATACCAGCACACGAACCTGTTGCTTCAATCATTTCTAAATCAAATTTAGTTCTTTCCTCTAATCTTTGAGCCTCTAAAAGTTTATTTGATTCTTTGTGTTTTTTTAGAGTAATCTCTAATTCTTTTTTAATATTAATAACTGCTTGTTCTACAGTTGGTTTTGGAGTTATATAATGGCTGTTAGCATAAACTTTAATTAAATTAAGTTCTCTTACTTGATCTCCAGTCAGAGGATCAAACTCTTCTATCTTTTCCAATTTATCTCCAAACAAACTTAGTCTCCACGCTCTGTCTTCTAAATGAGATGGAAAAATCTCTAGATATTCTCCTCGTGCTCTAAACGTCCCTCTGAAAAAATTTTGATCATTTCTTTTATATTGTAGTGCAACTAAAGATTTTATTATTTGTTCTCTGTTATAGTCATAATTTTTTTGAAGTGTTAAAGTCATTTTGCTATATGCTTCAACTGATCCAAGGCCATAAATACAAGAAACACTTGCAACAATTAAAACATCATCTCTTTCAAGAAGAGATCTTGTTGCTGAGTGTCTCATTCTATCTATTTGTTCATTAATTGATGCTTCTTTTTCAATGTAAGTATCTGATCTTGGTACGTAGGCTTCAGGAGTATAATAATCATAATATGAAACAAAATATTCCACAGCATTATCTGGAAAAAAACCCTTCATCTCACCATAAAGTTGAGCTGCAAGGGTTTTGTTTGGAGCTAAGATTAATGCCGGTCTATTTGTTTCTTCAATGACTTTAGCCATAGTAAAGGTTTTTCCAGATCCAGTCACACCAAGTAAGACTTGGTTAAATTCACCTTTATTTGCACTTTTGACTAATTTTTTTATAGCTTCTGGTTGGTCTCCAGCTGGTTTAAAATCTGATTTAATTTTAAATTTTTTGCCACCTTCAAGTTTTCCACTAATTTT
>CAZGVS010000068.1:0-2999 GCA_964529275.1 uncultured Candidatus Pelagibacter sp. | reverse complement strand
GATTTAAAAAATTCTAAAACTGATTCCATTTATAAAAACTAAAAGTTCACCAGTGCAAAACTATAAAATTATTTTAATTTTTTAATTAAAATTTTCTCTTTAATAGTAATTTTGATAGGGTTTCTAATTCCAACTTTTTAGATGAATCTATTTCTAAATCGTTTATTTGTGAAATTGCAAGTTCAGAGTATTTCTTAGCCAAATTTCTAGATTCTAAATCTGCTTTGGTTTCTTTAAATAATTTTCTTGCATTGTGAATTTTATTTTTGTCTGATGAATTATAAATTTCATTCAATAATAATTTTTGGCTTTTATTTGCATTCGCAAAACACAAATGATAGAGAATTGTTTTTTTATTTTCAACTACATCCCCTCCAATTTTTTTACCAATAATTTTTTCATCTCCAAATAAATCAAGATAGTCATCTTGAATCTGAAATGCTAGACCAAGGTTAACACCACATTTGTATAAAAGATCAGATGTTGAATTATCAGCACTGTTTATTAATGCTCCCATTTTCAATGATGACCCTAATAAAACTGCAGTTTTATATTCAATCATATTTATATAACTTAAATACTCAACCTCATTTTGACTTTCGAAATCAATATCTAACTGTTGACCCTCACATATTAGTAATGCTGTATCATTAAATAATTTTAATAAAAGTTTTTGAATTTCGTGAGGATACTTTTCCAATAGCTTATAAGATAATATTAGCATTGAATCCCCAGAAAGTATTGCTTGATTCAAGTTCCATTTTGTATGAACTGTTTCATTTCCTCTTCGAATTTTTGATGAATCCATTATATCGTCGTGTATTAAAGTAAAATTATGAAAGACCTCATTTGCAAGAGCTGCAGGAAGTGCATAATCTATGTCATTATTAAATAAATTATTAGATATAATTGTAGCAATGGGACGAATTCTTTTAGATGGAAGTTTTAAAAAATATTTGATTGGATCATATATTTTTGAATCATTTAAATCATGAACAAGTAATTCAATTGAATTATTTATTTTGAGTAAATAGTTATCAAACATTAATACTAATTTACATTTTATGATAATTAAAATGTAGTAAATCCATTAAGAAACTTTGGAAACTTATTTGGTTTTTTAAGTTTCCTAAATTATATTTGCACTCAAATTTTCATAATTGAAGGAAAAAATAATTGAGAAAGCTCAATATCTATTTATATCATTTGGATTTAAATCGGTGACTATGGACGATATTGCAAATGATCTTGCAATATCCAAAAAAACAATCTATAACTTTTTTCAAAATAAAACTGAATTAGTTGATGCTACAGCAAATAACTTACATGATCAATTGGTTAAAGGGATGTCTCGAATTAGAAAAAACTCGAATGACCCAATAAATGAGTTTTTTGAGGTCAAGGATCTTGTTATGGAACATTTACACGACCAAAAGAATCACTCGATTTATCAACTTGAGAAATTCTACCCAGACATTTATTCAAAAGTGAAAAGAAAACACCTTGACTTTATGATAAAATCTTTTGGAGAAGTTTTAAGTAATGGTATAGAATTTGGTCTATTCCGTGAGAACATTGATGTAGATTTTATCTCAAGAGTTTACTTCAATAGCATAAGTGGACTAATGAATCCAGAAATATATCCTTCAAAAATTTATACTCTAGACAATTGTCTTGAAACTTACCGTGAGTATTTTTTGAGATCAATTGTGACGACTAAAGGCTTAAAAAAACTCGATTCAATTTTAAAAAATGATTAAGAAGTATTTATTTATAATTATTTGTTCTGTTTTTTGTAATTGTTTACTTGCACAAATTCAGCATTCATTTACTATTGATGAAGCTGTTGCATTTGCATTAGAAAATAATAAAAACTCTATTTATGCTGAAAAAAATGTTTTAATATCTCAAAAAGAGAAATGGGAAACTATCGCTGTAGGTCTCCCTCAAATATCATCTTTTTTTGAATTTAACAATAGAATAAAAGATCCAATATCACTTATTCCAGCTGAGTTTTTTGGAGGAAATGAAGGTGAATTTGCTGAGATAAGTTTTGGAACTAAGCAAAGTATAAGTGGTGAATTAATTTTAAATCAATTACTTTTTGATGGGTCTTATTTGATAGGATTACAATCTATAGAACTATTTTTACAACTTTCGACCCAAGCTAAAATTAAGACTGATCTTGAAGTTAAAAGACAAGTTATAAATGCTTATGGAAATGCTCTAGTAAGCGCTGAGAGAGTTAAAATACTAATTAATAATTTAAATAATCTTAAAAAGACCTTAACAGAAACTAAAAAAATATATGAAAATGGATTAACTGAAATAGAAAATGTTGAGCAACTTACTATAACAACAAGTTCAATTGAAAATTCACTTAATTATGCTGAAAAATTTGAATTATTATCCTTGAATATTTTAAAACTTTTATTGGGTATTGAACTCAATGATGATTTAATTTTAAAAGATAATATTGAGACAGTAGCAATTAAAAATATTAATCCATCACTAGTTAATCAAGAGTTTGAAGTATCAGAAAATATTGATTATAAAATTGCTCTTAACGCAAGTGAAGGAAATAAGAAAAGATTACAACTCGAAAAATTTAAGTCCTTACCAACCGTGAGTGCTTATATTTCTGGGTCCTACAATGGATACAACGAATCATTTAGAATCACTAATCCAAAACAAAATTGGTATGGTTCCTCACAATTAGGGATTAATATGTCCTTGCCAATCTTTAGCTCGCTTAAAAGAACTGCTTCAACTCAAAAAGCAAAAATAGAATTGGATAAAGCTCTTTTAAATTTAAAAGAAACTGAAAATACCTTAAATCTTGAAGTTGAAAAAGCTAAAAGTGATTATACATATTCAATTAATAATTATGAGACAGCGCTAAAAAATTTAACTCTAGCTGAAAGTATTGAAAAGAAAAATCAAATAAAATTTTATGAGGGCTTAGCATCAAGCTTTGATTTAAGACAAGCACAAAATCA
>CAZGVS010000067.1:0-3048 GCA_964529275.1 uncultured Candidatus Pelagibacter sp. | reverse complement strand
GGATTCATACCTGCAGTAACATATTTTACACCTTCTCTAACAATTGCTTGAGCTAAAATAGTTGCTGTAGTTGTTCCATCACCAGCTTCATCATTAGTTTTGCTTGCAACTTCTTTAACCATTTGAGCACCCATGTTTTCAAATTTGTCTTCAAGGTCTATTTCTTTTGCAACTGAAACTCCATCTTTAGTAGTTCTTGGTGCACCATAAGATTTGTCTATGACAACATTTCTACCTTTAGGTCCAAGAGTGACCTTTACTGTATTTGCGAGTATATCAACTCCTTTAAGCATTGATGCTCTTGCTTCAGAATCGAATTTTACTATTTTAGCCATTATTAAACTCCTTAATTAATTATTTGCTGTTAGAAATACCCATAATGTCAGACTCTTTCATTATGCTATATTCTTTACCATCAATTTTTACCTCTGTTCCTGACCATTTGCCAAAAAGAACTTTATCACCAACTTTAACGTCCATTGGAATTAATTTTCCATCTTCAGTTTTTGCTCCACCACCTACGGCAACTACTTTTCCTTCTTGTGGTTTTTCTTGAGCAGTATCAGGGATGATTATCCCTCCTGCAGTTTTTTCACTGCTATCTAGAACTTCGATTAAAACTCTATCGTGTAACGGTTTAAACTTCATATAAAACTCCTATAAATATTGAGTTCATATAGATACAAGACATCAGTATTTCAAGAAGAATGTAAAAATTTAAAGCTTCAAAAAAACAAAGAAATTAGCTTTTTTTTGATATATATCTCAAAAATGACCCAAGACATTAATAAATTAGGCTTTAAAAGCATAGCAGGAGATTATGATCTATTTTTTATAGACATTTGGGGTGTAATTCATAATGGTATTAATCTACATAAAGATGCTGTTGAAGTACTAAAGAGTTTATTTGAAATGGAAAAAGAGTTCATTCTTCTTACTAACGCACCGAGACCTAATCGAAATGTAAACGATTTTCTTTTAAGGATGGGTCTTAACGAAAAATATACTTCAAAAGTATACACTTCAGGCCAAGCAGCTTTAAATTATTTGATTAAAAATTATAAAGATAAACTTTTTTATCACATTGGCCCCCCAAGAGATTTTGGACTATTTCAAGAATTTGAAAACATGAAAACCCAAAACCTTGATAAGGCAGAATATTTTTTATGCACAGGGTTGTTCGATGAGTTTGATAAAGATTTGAATCATTATAAAAAAATACTTAATTCAAAAATTGATAAAATTATGATTTGTACAAATCCTGATTTAATTGTTGATAGGGGTCAAGTTAGAGAATATTGCGCAGGATCTGTTGCTAAAACTTTTGAGGAGATAGGCGGTAAAGTTGAATATTTCGGAAAACCTTACCCACTGGTTTATAACTTGGCAGCAGAAACAAAAAATAAAAAAATTTTATGCATAGGTGATAATTTAAATACCGACATAAGAGGCTCAAATATTCAGTCATTTGACTCACTTTTAATATCAAATGGTATTCATAAAAAAGAAATTGAAACAAATAATTTTGAAAATATTTTAAAAAAATACAAAGTAAAAGTAAACTTTATTCAATCTAATCTATCATGGTAAAGAAAATTAAATTATACGAGAATTTTAATATTTTACAAAAACATAAAAATTCGATTTTATTAATTGGAAATTTTGATGGATTACATTTAGGTCATCAAAAATTATTTAATTTAGCAAAAAAATATAAAAAGAAAAAAAATCTTAAAATTGGTGTAATCACTTTTAATCCAATCCCAAAAATGTATTTTAATAAAAATTTAAAAAATCATAAAATATCTAATTTAAATCAAAAGTTGAATTATTTTTCAAAATTTAATGTGGATTTTTTTATTGTAAAAAAATTCGATAAAAAATTTTCTAAAATCAAATCTTTTGATTTTATTCAATCTATTTTATTTAAAAAATTGAATTCAAAATATATATTTGTTAGTAATAATTTTAGATTTGGCAACAAAAGAGAAGGAGATGTAAAACTTCTAAAATCTTTTGAAAATAGATTTAAGTATAAAATTATAAATCCAAAACCATTAAAGAAAAAAAATAAAGTTATTTCCTCTACTTTTATTCGAACACTAATAAAAAAAGGTGAGATTACAAAAGCTAATCAATTTTTAAATAGGAATTGGTCTATTGAGGGCAAGGTAATCTATGGAAGAAAACTTGGACGAACAATTGGCTTTCCAACGTGTAATATAAATCTAGGGGATTATGTTATTGCTAAGCCAGGAGTGTATGCTGTCAGGGTTTATCTAAAAAACAAAAAAAAGTATTTGAGAGGAATAGCAAATTTAGGATACAGACCTACCTTTAATCAAAAAAAATTGCTTTTAGAGGTAAATTTATTTAATTTTTCTGGAAATCTTTATAATAAGAATTTAAGAGTTGAATTTTTAAAATTTATTAGAAAAGAATTGAAATTTAAGAATATAGATCAGCTCAAAAAGCAAATAAAGTTGGACTTAAAAATTGCAAAAAAATTTAAATAAATTACATGAGTAAAGAAAACATAAACTTACCAAAGACAAAATTTTCTATGAAGGCCAACCTTCCCTCGAAGGAACCAGAAATGGTAGAGCATTGGGAAAAAATTGGATTATATAAACAATTAAGAGAAAGCAGAAAAGGCAAAGAAAAATTTGTCCTTCACGATGGACCACCATATGCAAATGGTAATATACATATGGGAACTGCCTATAATAAAATTTTAAAGGATCTTATTACCAAATTTCATCAAATGGATGGAAAAGATTCAGTGTATGTTCCTGGATGGGATTGTCATGGATTACCCATTGAGTGGAAAATAGAGGAACAATATAAAAAGAATAAAAAAAATAAAAATGACGTTCCAATTTCTGAATTTAGAAAAGTGTGTAGAGATTTTGCAGCAAAATGGATAGATGTTCACAAAACTCAATTTAAAAGATTAGGAGTCATAGGAGACTGGGATAACTATTACTCAACTATGAGTTTTGATGCTGAGGCTCAAATCGTTAGAGAGTTAGGAAAGTTTTTAAAGGA
>CAZGVS010000066.1:0-3162 GCA_964529275.1 uncultured Candidatus Pelagibacter sp. | reverse complement strand
TAAATCATTAGGGGTTTTTTTCAAGCTTTATATTCAAGTAAAGTTTCAAAAGAAACATAATCAAGAGTCTTTAAGTTTGTTGCTTCAAGTATAATTTTTGGAGCGCACCCAGCTTTATGAGCTTCAATCCATCTTGATACACACAAACACCATTTATCTCCATCTTTCAAGCCTTTAAAATTATATTCTGGATAATCTTTAGTAAGATCATTGCCCATCTTTTTAGAAAATTCCAAAAATTTATCACTTACAATAGCACAAACAGTATGGGTCCCAATATCATTTGGTCCAGTTTCGCAGCAACCGTTTCTATATGCACCTGTTAATGGATTGTTGCTACAAGTTTTTAAATTTTTACCAAATAAATTTAACTTACTCACTTTTCATTATTAAAGCAGTATGAATCAATGTTGCTGCTAATTTACCGTCTTTTGAAAATGCTTCACCTCTTATTGTGGCAATAGTTTTACCTTTTTTAATTATTTCCGCAGTAACTATAACTTCACCCTCAAAAAGTGGTCTATGGTGAATACTATGTAGATTTGTTGAGTTAGGATAAATTGTACCTTTTGATTCATAGATTAAAAGCAAGCTAGTTACATCATCGAGCATAGAATTAATTTGTCCGCCTTGTACAGTTCCAACTGGATTCAAAGTTTCTGAATTGAAGAATCCTTTTAACTTTAAAAACCCTGGTTTATATTCGACTAATTCAAATTTAAAAAGCTTTCCAGTTCCACCTTTATTTTTATGATAGTCAATATAATTTTGAAATTCTTCTTTCATTTTTTTTCGAATTTTATTTTTTTAACTCCAAATTCTGTCATACAAACTTTTACTTTTCTAAACCCTTTGGATTCATATAGTTTTTTTGCAGGATCATTATCATTCCCAGTTTCCACGGTGTACAATAAAGATTTATGTAAGTTAAAGACTTTATCAATAAGTTTGGATGCGATACCTTTTCTAAAATGATTAGGCGAAACGACTAAACTTTGTATATGTACAGAATCAGCTTTACAATCAATTTCAATAACCCCTAATAAATCATTTTGTTCAACATAGCTGTAAAAATTATTTTTTGATTTTATAAAATCATAAATTGTTCGATCAAGAGGAGGAAAAATTTTAGCTCCAATTATTTCTTTTTCAATTATATATGATTCTTGCCAAATTTTATAAATTTTTTCTGCAGTTTTTTTCTCTCTATTATTTAATTTTTCGAATACCAAAAAAGTTCTTATTAAAACAGCATTTAAATTAAGAAAATTAAAAATATGATTTGTTACTGTTGCTGTTGCTGAATCATTTGTAAGTTTTTTTGAAAACTATTAACATCGTAATTATCTTTTTCTTTTTTCATCATATTCTCACCATCATAATTATATGAAGTTGTGGCTATTCTTTTTGTATCTAAATCAACTATTACATCCATTGTTTGGGTTTCATTTCCTTTATAAACTCCTTTTACAGGTGAACAGTCATTATAATCTCTACCAACCGAAAGTTTTATATGATAAATATCAGCGATACAATTATTTGTTGGGTCCAAGCCAATCCAGCCATAATCAGGAATATAAGCCTCTACCCAAGCATGAGTTGCCGATGCCCCCCTTAATCTTCCAGTAGCAAAAACATACCCGCTTACATATCGACATGGTATTGAAGCAATTCTACATAGCTGAATTAAAACATTTGTAAAATCTTGACAAACCCCAGTTCTAGACTGCCAAACCTCTTGAATTTTTGTAAAGATATTTGTAACACCCTTTTTGTATTTAAAATCTTTATTAACAAATTCACATAAATTATTTGCAAGTTTAAATGGAGATATATTTTCAGACTTAAGAGATTTAACAATATTTTTTGCCTCATCAATATTTGGAAAAATCTCTACATTTAAAAAAGGCAAGAAATCAATGGATTTTTTTAAACTAATCATATATGACCATTGTTCTGATATATTCATTGTGTCTTCAGGCATTACGATTCTAGTTTTAATTATTTCAGCCTCAGATAAAATTGATAAAAAATTATGTGGAGGGATATAATTAAAAAATCCTACTCTATTATTATAATCATCTATATATGTAGATATAATCGGATTTCCAGAGACAGCAATTTTATGAGTTACAATTTGCTGATTAATATCATTATATGGATATAAATGAATTTTATTATTACTTTCGGAAATGTTATTTGAGTATTTATATGTTGTCAAGTGTTTTAAAAAAAATTTTTTCATATGTTTTTTTGATAAAAATATACTTTATTAATCTCATTTGAAATTTCATTTAATTGCAATTGAATTTCTTTAACAAATTTTTTAAGACCTTTTTTATTTATAGATTCAATATTTGAATATTTTAAATCATTTTTCAACTTTCCTGTTAGAAAATTTAAGTTATTAGAATCTGGTTTATTAAATTTTTCTAACCTGTAGATGTGTGTATTTAGTTTATCAACACTAAATTTTATTGATCTTGGAAAAAAATCATTTATAGATATCATTTCAATAATATTATCAATGCTAAAAATTGTTTTATATGTTTTTATATATAATTGATATCCTCCAATTGAAACAAGTAGATTTTTCCAAAAATAAGATTCCATTAAATTGTTATCTTTTTTTTTCAATGATCTTACTTTAACATTAAGAAAATCAATACTTTGTAATATCCTTTCTAAATACTTACCTAAATTCATAAAACAATATGCATTACCTCTTTCTTGTGTAACATCTGCTACACTATAATAAATATGATGGTATTGAATTAATTCATTTATAAATTCAATTGGATCTTTTTTTCTTGATGACTTATAGAAATCTTCACTTGAAATATCAAGAAAGTATTTGTTTATTGATAGCCAAATCTCCCTAGAAATATGTTCTTGAACGCTTCTAGCGTTTTCTCTTGCACTAGTAATCATATTAATTAACGTATTGCTATTATTCTTGTCAAATATTATAAAGTCAATTATTGAAATCGAATCATCAAAATTATTTTGAAAAATTGTTTCTGAACCTAAGTAAGAATTGATAATCCCTTCCCAGGACGAAGAACCATCAGAATCTAATGTTGAATTATAATTAGCTTTTATAAGGTTCAATAATCCATAGCTTCTTTCCATGTATCTATCCATCCAAAATAAATTATTTGC
>CAZGVS010000065.1:0-3488 GCA_964529275.1 uncultured Candidatus Pelagibacter sp. | reverse complement strand
TATCTACTTTATAACTTTCTTTAGTTGCTGATTTAGTTTCCAAAACAGAAAAAAACGCAGCTACGTTTCCAGTTTTTAAATTAACAGCTAAAAATTGACCACCATATCCAGAATGACCAATCACATTTCCAGATATCATGGTTGAATTTGAGTAGTATAAATATTTATTATTGGTCAAACTCATATATTTAGGCGCAGTATTTCTTAATGTTTGATTAAAAAAGGTGGGTGAACCAACTTTTCTATTACCAACACCTTTGCCTTTTCTAGCGAATAAAAGACCCAATCTTAAAAAATCTCTAGTAATTAAACAACCTCCCCCAGACATCCAAGGCATTCCAAATCTATCTGAGGCTATGTAAAGTCCCTCTTCTAATCCCGCAGCCTCCACTGCTGACAATACCCAGTCTCTTAATGGTCTACCACTTACTTTTTCAATAATTAAACCAACAACATCAGTATTTGCAGATTTGTAGAAAGCATATTCGCTATCATTTTTTAAATTTTTATTTTTAATAGATTTAATTGTGTTTAAATATTTTTCCTGACTTAGATGTATATCTCCTGTTTTAGGAATTCTCCAACCTCCCACAGGTTCATGAAGAAAAGAAGAGGAAAATGATTTAGTATAATCTTCAGTATAGGCATTTACTATATTCATGTTTAGAACATCTTGAAGTTTTGCAGTTGCATAACCGCTTCCAATTTTAGGAAGATAATAAGAAACACTTTTATTAAGATCTATATTTTTTTTATTTACAAGTTCACCAATAAATAAATTAATTAACATTTTGGTAATAGACATAATTGTTTGTGGTTGGTTTTTAGAAAAATCCTTTGCATATTTTTCATAGAAAATATTGTTACCATTACCAACGATTAATGAGCAAAATGATTTATATTTTGTCATTTTTTTTACAAGTTGATTTTTACCGATTTTATTTTTGTATTTTTTTTTAAGTCTTAGAACTAAATCAGATCTTAAAAAAATTCCATATCGATTAATTTTATGTAAATTTCTATAACCGTATCTTCTAGTTTTTGGAAGATTCCATAAAGCTTTATTATCTTTACGAGTTAATAGCTCAGGATTTTTTATTGATTTAACTTTTTTAACCACCGTACTTTAGTGATTTTTTCTCTTCATATTTTTGATGAAATTCCTCTGCTTTTGAATAATTTTTTTCTTTTGAAACTTTAGTAACAACTTTTCCACCTAACTTTTCGTTTACTTCATTTAATACTTTTTCTGCAATATCTTTTTCTTCATCCGTATTATAAAAAATTTCAGATCTATATTGAAATCCAACATTAACCCCTTGACGGTTTTTAGTTGTCGGATCGTGTAATTTAAAAAACAGTCTAACCATTTCTTCAAATGAAATTTTTTTTTCGTCATATTGAACTTTGACTACTTCTATGTGGCCCGTGTCTCCTCCACATACAGTTTTATAAGTTACATTGGGAGTATCTCCCCCACAGTATCCACATTCTGTTGAAATTACTCCAGGAACTCCCTCGTATTTTGTTTCATCCCAAAAACAACCTATACCACCAATGAATGTTTTCATAATTTCACAATATATTATTTTTTTAGAATTGAAATAGCTTTTATTTCTTCAACTCCTATCCCACAACATCCACCAACAATTAATGCTCCACTCTTAATGTATTCATTTACTTTATTTAAATAATCTTTAGGTTCTATTTTATCAGTGAACTTCCATTCAGGTTTTACATAATGACCTCTATTTGGATAGGCTCCTATTATGTTGTTTAAATTTTTATTTAATATTTTTACCCCTTCATTAGTAACGTTCATTTCTGAGTGAGCCACAAGCATTGGACCTTTGTGTAAAGTACTAAATTTTTTTGTTACAAGCTCAAAATCTCCATAAATGTTAGGTTCTGGAGCACTCATATTATCGTTATAACCAAGCATTACTTTATTATTTTCGTCAAATACACATGATATAGAAAGCCATGTTGGTAAATTTATTTTATTAGAGCATTCTAGCACCGCTTCTATAATATCTTCCTGAGATGACATTGCCTCTAATATTATTAAATCAACTCCTGCATCAACTAAAATCTTAATATGTTCATCAAAACTAGGAATTAAATTTTTTATTCCAAGCTTATGAAAGCTTCCATATGTTGAAACCGAACCCGCAACTGATACCTTGCTATTCTCTGCTGCCTTTTTTGCAATTTGGACACTTTTTTGGTTGCACTCTAAAATTATATCCTCATATCCGTATTTTCTCATTGAGATAGGTGTAGAGGCATATGTATTTGCAGTAATTACATCAACACCAGCATTTATATAATTTTCATGAACCTTTAAAAGTTCACTTGGATTATCTATAGAACTTCTTCCGCACCATAAACCTTTATCCATTTTAGCCCCAATTTTTTGAAGCTCCCCTCCGATACCTCCGTCAAGAATTATGATTTTATGATTATCAATTCTTTCTTGAATTATTGCGTATGACATTAAAATTTATTTGTTATTTGTAAATGCGCAAATTTTGTTTCCATCTAAATCGCGGGTATAACAATAATAAACACCAGAACCTTCTGGTCTTTCTCCTCCACTTCCCTCACTAGTTCCACCTGCTTTTAAACAAACTTCATAAAACTTATCGACAATCGATCTTGAATTAGCAAGAAAAGAAACTTGAGTTCCATTTCCAAATGTTGCAGTTTTTTTGTTAACAGGTTTAGTCACATAAAATTCAATAGATCCATCACCATTGCTTTGAGCGTAGCCTGCACACACTTCGTCAGTTTCTTTTCTTTCTAGATCTAAAACCTTTAGTACTTCATCGTAATATCTTATCGCTTTATCTAAATCATTAGTGCCAACCATCACATAACCAATCATATTATTTTTTCCACTCTGTAATTGTTTTTACTTCAAGATATTCATGCAATCCCCAGGTACCGCCTTCTCGTCCATTGCCTGATTGTCTATATCCGCCAAAAGGCGTCCCCGAGTCTGCAGGTTTATGGTTAACATAAACAATTCCTGACCTTAGTTTTTTAGCAACTCTTTTTGCCTTTTCTTTATCCTCAGTTTGAAAATAGTTTCCAAGACCATATTCTGTATCGTTTGTAATTTTTATCGCTTCTTCCTCGTTTTCAAAAGGTATTATTGATAAAACTGGACCAAAAATTTCCTCTTTAGCAATTCTCATACTGTTATTTACATCTGTGAAAACTGTAGGTTTTATAAAATACCCTTTACTAAAGTTCTCAGGTTTCTCTGGACCTCCAGCTACTAAAGTTGCACCTTCATCTATTCCACTTTTAATTAAACTTTGTATTTTGTCATATTGAGTTTTAGAAATTACAGGCCCAATATGCTCACCTGACTTAGATGCTAAATCGACTTGAATTTTATTTGCTTCATCAGCTGCTTCTTCAACAGCTCTTTTATAAATTGATTTTTCAACTAGCATTCTTGTTGGTGCATCACAAGATTG
>CAZGVS010000064.1:0-3624 GCA_964529275.1 uncultured Candidatus Pelagibacter sp. | reverse complement strand
ATTCAAAAAAATAAATTAGAAGAAGAAAAAATACAACTTAAATTAAAACAACAATTAATAAAAGAGGAAGAAAGATTAGAAAAGGCAAGAGCAAAAGATATTAAATTATTTTTAAGAAAAGAACAGGCAATATTAAGAAAGGAACAGGCCGAAAGACAAAAAAGATTTTTACAAGAAATTAAATTAGAACAACAAATAGAAAAATTTAGAGTAAGAGAAATAAAAGAATTAGAGAAATTAGAGAAAATTTCTTTAAAAGAACAACGAGAAGATTACGCGGGCCTTCAAGAAAGAATTGATAAGTTAAAACAAAAATATCAGTTAATTAGAGACCAAAAAATTAGAGAGCGGGTTGAAGCTTTAGGTGTAGAGGTTGCAGACGGAGATGACAGATTTACATTACTACAAAAAGAAAAAGACTATAATCTTGAAAGGCAGAAAATTGAAAATGCTTTAGAAAGTTTTTATAGAAGTGCCAACAGTTTGGTTTTTCAACTTAATAAAAGATACCTAACAAGACAAATGTCGATTTTTAGATGTATAGATAGGAGATTTGAAACAGGAGAAATTTTTATTAAATGGGACGAGTCCCAAGATGATGAATGGTTAATACTTATTTATATAAAAGATAATTCTCCAGACAAAGGTATAATTATTGAAGATAAAACAAACCCAGAAAAAAATAACTCTTATGAATATAAACCAAGCGAAATATTTAAAGCCTCTGACGTTATGGTAGACTCTCTTACTCAATTATTATCAAGAGAGAGATCAAAAAATAAAAAAGAGAACTAATATCTAGTCATTAACATATACAGATACACCTCTGTTATTTATATCAACATCAAATTTTTTATGTAATGGAGGAAAAGCTCTTTGAGAACAATCTAATCTATCACAAGTTCTACAAGACACACCTATTGGTATTTCTGTTTTTTTATCAGCAATATCTATATTTTCTGTGTACACAAATTCTTTAGCATACTTTGCTTCACAACCAAGACCTATAGAAAGCATACTTTTTTTTTGTCCATGTCTTCCGACACCTTTTTCAACTGTCCTTGCAATACAAACATATTTTTCACCATTGGTCATTTTACTAACTGCCGCTTGAATTACTCCTGGTCTTGAAAAAGCAGAATATACATTCCATCTAGGACAAGCCCCACCATATCTTGGTATTTCAATACCAGATAAAGAAAATCTTTTTGATATATTTCCAGCTACATCAACTCTTAAAAAATGAAATGGAATACCTGGAAGTTTAGGATCTTGTAGACAAGTAACTCTATGCGCTACCTGTTCAAATGATGTTGCAAAAGTATTTTGTAAAAGTTCTAAGTCGTATTTAAGTTCCTTGCACTCCTTATGAAATAATTTGTAAGGCATTAAAATTGCTGCTCCACAATAATTTAATAAAGCAACTCTTGTTAATTTTTTAGATTCCTCAGAAGGAAAATTAAATGATTTTAAATATTTGTTAATTATATCCAAAGCACCTTCTTGTGCGATTTGAGCTGCAGCATGTAATTTTTTAGTTTCTAGGGATAAATAATCTGACAATAGTAATTCCTTTTTATTTTTATTAAAAATTTTAGAAAATGGTTTACCTTCCTCAGGAATAATGTCTATGACAGTTATTCCATATTCTGATTTCATAAATCCACAAAGAGCTACATATCTAGTTCTATTATTTTGTTTTACTTTATCGAAAATATTATTTGCAAAATTTTCTAATTCAGGGAAATAATTTTTATTCTCTTGTAAAAAATCAGAAATCACCTCTCCTGGAAAAGAGTTTTTTCTATTGTCTACAATCTTTCCAGAGAGTTTTTCTATTTTGTTTACAAGTTCGTGATCTTTTTTTTTATAATTATCTCCAAGTTTTATTAATGCTTTAGCAATTTTAGGATTAGTGCTTACTAAATCTTGAACTTCAGGCCCGAGAATATCCAAATCTTCAAATAATTTATCATCTAGTAATTCAGATATGTTATTAACTAAGTTATAGTCAGATTTATTGGTTAGATCTGATACCTCTATTTTGAGTTCTTGGCAGATCTTAAGTAGTAAGTCAGCATCAATTCTTCTTTTTCCACCCTCAATTAAAGTTAGATAACTAGGAGAAATGTTTAACTTCTCAGCCAGTTTATTGGCTTGAAAACCCTGTTGTCTTCTAAAAACCTTAAGTTTTGGACCAATTTTTAAATCTATTTGACTCATTTTTACAATTTGTAAATTTTGTAAATTAAAATTTACATAAAATTTCTTTGATTTACAAGCTTTTTTAACTTTTTTGTGGATTTTGTAAATATTGTAAATTATAAACTTCTTATGGATAAAAACAAAATTAACACTGAAAAACACTCTAATACTACTGATATTCATGATCATAATGAGCATAAATCTAGAGGTATTTACCTAAGAGATGACCATTGCGATTGGGGATCAAGCGGTATGAATGAATTCACTCAAGAGTTTAGTGATAAAGAATAATTTATCCCTAAACCAATAAAAATTCAAAAAAATGAGCTCTGAACAAAAAATAAGTTATGATTTAAAAAGATTTGCAGGTATTAAAAGAGATTATTCTCAAGAAGAAGTAGAAAGACTTAAGGGTTCATTAAAAATAGAATATTCAATTAGTAAACAACAATCAGAAAAACTTTGGAATTTGCTTAATACAGAGTCATATGTAAATACGCTGGGTTCCCTTTCAGGGAATCAGGCTGTTCAGCATGCTAAAGCAGGTTTAAAAGCAATTTATTTAAGTGGATGGCAGGTAGCTGCAGATGCCAATAGTGCTGGTGAAATGTATCCTGACCAATCATTATATCCTTATGATAGTGCTCCAAAACTAGTGGAGGCAATGAATAATTCTTTAATTAGAGCTGATCAAATTCAACACATGGAATTATCTGATGGGGACATGAAGAAAGAAAATAAAACTGATTATATGTTACCTATAATTGCTGACGGCGAAGCTGGATTTGGTGGACCATTAAATGTATTCGAACTTACAAAAAAATTTATTAGAGCAGGAGCGGCCGGAGTACATTTTGAAGATCAATTAGCAAGTGAAAAGAAATGTGGTCATATGGGAGGCAAAGTTTTAGTTCCCACTGGCACAATGATTAAAAATTTGAAATCTGCTAGATTAGCATCAGATATAGCAGATGTTCCATTAATTATATTAGCAAGAACAGACGCCAATGCTGCAAAATTAATAACTAATGATTTTGACGAAAACGACAAACCTTTTTTAACTGGTGAGAGATCTCCTGAGGGTTTCTTTTATGTAAAAGATGGGATTGATCAAGCTATCTCTAGAGGATTAGCATATGCACCCTATGCAGACCTAATATGGTGTGAGACAGCTACTCCAAATTTAGAAGAAGCTAAAAAGTTTGCAGATGCAATTCATGCAAAATTTCCTGGAAAACTACTAGCATATAATTGTTCTCCATCATTTAATTGGAAAAAACATTTGTCAGATGAAGAGATAGCTTCTTTTCAAATTAAGATTGGAGAAATGGGTTATAAGTTTCAATTTATTACTCTTGCTGGTTTTCATACTCAAAATATTGCAATTTTTGAATTAGCCGAAAAATATAAAAAAGAAGG
>CAZGVS010000063.1:0-3685 GCA_964529275.1 uncultured Candidatus Pelagibacter sp. | reverse complement strand
TTTATATGTTCTATCATATGTCTGTGCTCACCATGAACTGGTATTACACATTTAGGTTTGACCCATTCATACATTTCTTTCAAATCATCTCTATTTGGATGTCCCGAAACATGTACAAATTCGTTTTCCTCAGAGATTACCTCAACACTTTCTTTTACTAGTTGATTATGAAGTTTTGATAATTTTTTTTCATTACCTGGTATAATCTTAGATGAAAATAAAACTGTATCACCACTTTCTATAAAAACATCAGGATGAGTAAAATTAGCAATTCTCATCATAGCGCCCATAGGTTCACCTTGACTTCCTGTGCATAGATAAACAATTTTTTCTCTTGCAATATTTTTTGCATCCCTTGCATCGAGTGGTTCAATAACGTTATTTAAATATCCACATTTTTTTGCAGCTTTATAAATTCTATGCATAGATCTTCCAACCAGTGCAATTTGCCTGCCTGTTTTTTCTGCACAAACAAAAACCGACTCCATTCTAGCAACATTAGATGCAAATGATGTTACAATTATTCTTTTTTTAAGCCTACTCATTATTTGTAATAAACTTTTTCTAACATCAGACTCAGATCCAGATTTTCCAATACTAAAAACATTGGTCGAGTCACAAATCATAGCTAAAACACCATTTTCACCTATTTCTTTTAATCTCTTAGAATTAATATTATCACCTATTAAAGGGTCTGGATCTACTTTCCAATCACCAGTATGTAGTATGTTACCGACAGGTGTCTCAATTCTTAAACCGTTAGGTTCAAGTATTGAATGAGTAAGTGTGATAAATTCAATTTTAAAAGGATCTAAATTAATAGTGCTATTTAATTCAACAACATTTAAATAATTAGTGATGTCAATTTTTTTTTCCTTAAACTTTTCAGAAATTAAAATACTAGTAAATGGTGTTGCGTAAATTTTACACTTTAGTTTAGGCCATATATGAGCAATTGCACCAATATGGTCTTCGTGAGCATGTGTTAAAACAATGCCTGCTAGATTATCTTTTTTTTCTACTATAAATCCTGGATCTGGATATATTAAGTCAATGCCAGGTATACTATCATCTGCAAACGTTACACCAATATCAACAATAATCCATCTAAGATTATCAGACTGACCATAAGCAAATAAATTCATGTTCATTCCAATTTCACCAGATCCACCTAATGGGCAAAATAATAATTCTTCTTTCATTTGATAAATTTTTTTTTTAATATTTTTAGTAAACCTTTGAAAATTAGATCCTTATCAATTTTCGAATTTCCTTTTATTGTAGTTTTAAATAAATGAGAGTACCCGCCAGTAAGAACTATTTTAAAAGATAAACGAGATTGTTTAATAATTAATTTTACAATATTGTCAATCAGACCAGTATAACCCCAATAAAAACCTGATTTTACTGCACTATTTGTGTTAGTGCCAATTACTTTTTTAATTTTTGATACATTGATATTGGGTATTAAAGATGCTTTTTTTGACAAAGATTCTAGTGATAATTTAAGTCCAGGTGCTATCACACCACCAACATAATTGTTTTTTTTTATTACATCAAATGTTGTTGCTGTTCCAAAATCCAATACTATATAATTTTGTTTCTTGTCATTAATACCAATTGCATTAACAATTCTATCTGATCCAACTTGTTTTTTATTTATCTTTATATTGATTAGATCATTTAAATTTATTTCCTTTACTTCAATAGGTCTAATATTAAGTTTTTTGATGAAAAAATTCTTTAATTTTGAATAGCTTTTAGGTACAACACTGCAAAATAAAATTTTCGTAATTTTTTTTTTACTTTTTAATAAAAAATTAAATTCTTTATCGTTTTTTTTTTGATCTAAAAAACGGGTCTGAATTATTTTTTTCTTAAGAAGTTTAAGTTTGTTACTATAAATACAAATTTTAATTTCAGTATTCCCAATATCACCTAAAATGTACATAATTTATAAACTGTAGCTTTCCTCAAATTTTATTCTTATTTCATTAATTACATCATCTTTAATTAGTTTTCTTGAGGTATGTTCATTCATGCAAGTTGTTGGATAATTGGATATAAAAGGACTTTTTGCTACATTCACTCCAATACCAACTATAATAAATGTTTTATTTTTAAATTTTACAATTTCCTGAAGAATTCCACATATTTTTTTATTATTTATAAGAAGATCATTTGGTTTTTTTGTTGTAATTTTTTTATTTGTAAATTTTGACAAAGATTTTCTAATTAAATTGCAATTAAACTTTGTTATTTCATCTAATGCAATTTTCATTCTCAAATTTAAAAATATGGACATAAATATATTGCCTTTAAGGGAAATCCACTTTCGCCCATACTGACCTTTTCCCTTTATTTGATTCTCAGAGATAATAATTCCTGATTTTACTCCTAATTTTATTTTTTTATGAGCCATTAAATTTGTACTATTAGTAATTTTATAATTGAATTTTTTTAAGTAAATCATATTAGATTAATGAACTTAACAAACTCTGTTATTCCGTTAGGGTAAACAAAGAAAAACACTATAAATGATGTTGAAAGAAATAAAGTAATTCTTAAACCAGGGTTATTATTTTTATCTATTTCATTCACAGGTTTATCAAAATAAATAATTTTTATTAATCTTAGGTAATAAAAAGCAGATATAACAGTAGCTAACAATCCAATAACTGCAAGTGTATAAAGTTTTTGGTCTATAACGGCCATAAAGACGTAGAACTTACCAAAAAAACCTGCCAATGGTGGAATTCCAGCTAAAGAAAATAAAACAATTAAAAAAGATAATGAAAGCATCGGATGATTTTTGGATAAACCAGATAAATCCTCAATTTTTTCAAAATATATGCTATTTTTTTTTAACATCAGTAAGCAGCTAAAAAAAGCAAGGTTCATAACTAGGTATATAGTCATATAAATTATAGAGCTTTGAATACCCTCGTTAGTACCAGTGGCCAAAGCTGCTAGCGCGTAACCCATATGTCCAATCGAGCTATAGGCTATAAGTCTTTTCAATTTTGTTTGTCCTATAGCAGCCACTGAACCAAAAATCATTGAAGCAATCGAGAGAAATATAATTATCATCTGCCATTGATCTATAAGGCTGTAAAATGGAACATATAAAAATCTAATTATAACCGTAATTGCTGCAATTTTTGGTAATATCGCAAAAAACATTGTAACTGAAGTTGGTGAACCTTGATATACATCTGGAGCCCACATATGAAATGGTACTGCAGAAATTTTAAACGCAAGTCCAACTATTATAAAAACGACTCCAAAAGTTATCCCGTAAATTTGATCTTGAGGTATTATACTAATAGTATTAAAGTTTGTAGTACCTGTAAAACCATAAACTAGTGAACAGCCATAAAGAAGTAATCCAGAAGATAAGGCACTTAAAACAAAGTACTTAAGTCCAGACTCGGCTGATAAAATATTGTTCCTTTTGAATGTTGCAAGAATGTATAGTGCCAAAGATTGCAATTCTAAGCCAATATAGAAAACTATTAAATCATTTGAGCTTATCATAACCATCATGCCCAATATTGATGATAAAACTAAAATTGGATATTCAATCTTGAAAATTTTTTCTAATTTTAAATATTGTGAAGATGAAATTAGTACGAATATTCCCGATACAATCATTATTATTTTCATAAATGTAGAAAGTTTGTCT
>CAZGVS010000062.1:0-4163 GCA_964529275.1 uncultured Candidatus Pelagibacter sp. | reverse complement strand
GCTTCACTTTCAATCTCTATAATTGTTTTAATTCCAATTCTAACAGTAGGTATTAGTTTTTTTGAAGAAACAAGTAACTATTATAAGATTTTGAAAGATACTTTCTTAAAAGAATATATAATTAATTCTATAATACTTTTAATTGGAGTATTGTTATTAACTTTTTTAATAGGTACCCTAACTGCTTATCTGGTATCGTTTTACAATTTTCCAGGTAGCAATTTTTTTAAATGGACGCTAATACTGTCATTTGCTGTACCGCCTTATATTTACGCTTATTCTTTAACTGCGTTCTTTGAAAATTATGGAACTGCATATTCAATTTTAAAGTTTTTTTTTGGTGAAGCTAATTACAACAAATCAATACCAAAATTTGACGGAATGTTAGGTGCAATTATATCTCTATCTTTTTCTTTATTTGCTTATGTATATATACTAGCTAGAGCATCATTTTTATATCAATCGCAAAATTTATTAGACTTAGGCAGAAATTTGGGATTTTCAAAGTTTAAATCCTTTTGTACAATCATTTTACCATCGGCTAGACCAGCGATTGTTGTCGGATTGTCTTTAGTAGCAATGGAAACTTTGGCAGAGTTTGGCGCGGTAGATTTTTTTTCAATTAATACACTTACAACAGGGATTTATAATTCATGGATTACTTTTGATGATTTAGCTTTTGCAAATCGACTTTCGTTTTTTTTATTAATTTTTATATTTTTATTATTTTTTTTGGAAAATTTATCAAGGAAGCAAGCAAAGTATCACTCAAATACTAGAGGTGGATTTAAAAAAAAAGAAAAACACAAACTAAATGGCGGTAAATCTTTATTAGCATTCTTATTTTGTTTTTTCATTTTTTTTATTAGTTTCTTATTTCCTCTTTTACAAATGTTATACTGGACAATTAAATTTCCTGATAATTTTTTTGATTTAGATGTTATAAATCTTCTATTCAATACTCTCTACTTAGTAATATTATCGACTTTTGCACTAATTGTTTTTTCATTCGTTTCTAATTATGGAAGCAGAGTATCTAAAAGTAAATTTTTAAATATCCTTACAACTTTATCTGTATCAGGATATGCAATCCCAGGTGTAATACTTGCTTTATCTTTTATAACTTTTATTGCTTGGTTTGACGAAACTTTAATTAAATCTTTAGGCATTTTGTCTATAAAAAAAATATTTTTTGGCTCCGTTTTAGGCCTGGTTATTGTTTATTTTATTAGATTTTATTCTTTAGCGTGCAATGGAATAAGGTCAGGTTATGAAAAAATAAATATATCAGTTGATGAAAATGCATACTTACTGGGTTACTCAAAATTTAAAACATTTTCTAATATTCACTTACCATATTTAAAAAACTCTGTTTTATTTGTGGGTATTTTGATCTCATTAGAGATTGTAAGAGAGCTACCAATAACACTTATTTTGAGACCATTTAATTTTGAAACTTTTGCAACAACCGCTTATATTTATGCTTCTGAAGATTTATTAGAAGCTGCTGCGGCCCCATCATTATTACTAATAATTATTGCTAGTTTGTTTATTTTACTTAGCTCTAAATATATTTTAAGAGATACTAATGAATAACTATTTTGAGATAAAAAACTCAACTTTTCAAGCTGGTGGAAAAGATAAAATAAGCAGCCTATCTTTAAAAATTGAAAAAGAGGGAGACATAGTTTGCTTATTAGGGCCATCTGGAATTGGAAAAACAACTATATTAAGAACCATTGCTGGATTAGAAAGATTACCAAAAGGTGAAATAATTTTAAAAAATAAGATTCTATCTTCACAAAAAAATCATGTTGATCCTGAAAAAAGAAATGTAGCGCTTTCTTTTCAAGAGAATAGCTTATTTCCTCATCACACTATTCAAAAAAATATCTTGCTCGGCGAGTCTAAGAAAGTTACAAAAAAAATAAATATTCATGAAATTATTAAACTTTTAAATATAGACCATATTCTTGATAAGTTTCCTCACCAAATTAGTGCAGGTGAAGCTCAACGAACATCTTTAGCTAGATCATTATGTTCAGAACCTGACTTGTTGTTATTGGACGAACCTCTATCCAACATAGATCAAAACTTTAAAGAAGAAATACAAGTAAAATTAAAAAAAATAATTAAAGATTTAAAAATCACGACTATTGTAGTGACGCACGATTCATATGAAGCATTTTATCTAGGGGACAAATGTGGGATTCTCTTAGATAAGCAATTAAAACAATATGATAGCCCATATAATATTTATCATATTCCAAATTCGGTAGAAGTAGTTGAGTTTTTAAATAGGGGAACTTTGATTCCTGCAAAAGTTACTAGTCCTAAAAGTTTAGAGAGTAAAGATCTAGGTATCATAACCGGTAATTTTGCCAAACCTTTTCCAATTGGATCAGAGGTTAAATTGTTGATACAACCAGAAGATCTCCATCATGACGATAAAAGTAATCTAAAAATGGAGGTAGTAGATATAAAATTTAGAGGGACTAGTTTTATATATACTCTTAAATCACCAAGTAATAAGCTTATTCCTGTATTTGTTCACTCACACCATATACATCAACATGAAATTAACGATAAATTTGGAATTAAAAGACCAATACATATTGATCATATTGTATGTTTTTAATATAAGTTCTTACTTCTAATGTCGATATATCTAACTTCACAAAAAATAATTAAAGATTGGACTGATTATAATGGTCATATGAATGTAGCATATTATGTTTTAATTTTTGACGTTTATGGCGCTGAAATGCTAATGGAAAAATTCAAAATGGGTGAAAGCGCTGCAAAGAATGAAAAAAAAAGCACAATGGTTGTACAATCACACATCACATATGACCACGAACTTTTAGAAGGTGAAGAAGTTGACATAAACTTAACTTTTTTTGATCATGATAAAAAAAGATTAATTTATAAATTAGAAATGATTCATAAAGAAAAAAAATTCTTAGCCAGCACAATAGAAGTTTTATCTCTTCATGTTGATTTAAAAGAGAGAAAAGTATGTGAATTTGATAATAACAGATCAAATCTAATGGATGATTTCATTAATAAACATAAGGGCAAATTTAAATCAGACTCTATTGTTTTTAGAGATAAAATTAAAAAATAATTTAATCGTTAACGTAAACAGATACACCTCTGTTATTAATATCTACATCAAATTTTTTATGCAGAGGAGGAAAAGCTCTTTGGGAACAATCTAACCTATCACAAGTTCTGCAAGAAACACCAATTGGAATTTCAGATTTTTTATCATTTAAATCCATATTTTCTGTGTAAATAAAATCTTTTGCATATTTTGCTTCGCATCCAAGACCTATTGAAAGCATGCTTTTTTTTCTACCATATCTTCCAACACCTTTTTCAACAGTTCTTGCGATGCATACATATTTTTCTCCATTAGTCATTTTACTCACAGCCGCTTGAATTACTCCCGGTCTTGAAAAAGCTGAATAAACATTCCATCTAGGGCATGCGCCACCGTATCTGGGAATTTCTATTCCAGATAATGAAAAACGTTTTGAAATATTCCCTGCAACGTCTACTCTTAAAAAATGAAAAGGAATACCAGGAAGCTTTGGATCTTGTAAGCAAGTTACTCTATGTGCGATTTGTTCAAAGGTACATGCAAAAGTATTTTGTAATAGTTCTAAATCATATTTTTGTTTAATACATTCAGAATGAAACATTGCATAGGGCATCAATATTGCTGCTCCACAATAATTTAAAAGAGCAACAGTAGTTAATTTTTTCGATTCCTCAGAGGGAAATTTAAATTGAGATAAATATCCCTCGATAATATCCATTGCTCCTTCTTGTGCTATTTGTGCACCAGCGTATAATTTTTTTGTCTCAAGTGCTACGTAGTCACTTAATAACAACTCTTTATCTTTTTTTTTATAAATTTTTGAGAAAGGCTTATTATCTTTTGGAAGAACATCTTTGACTTTTACTCCGTATTTTTCTTTAAGAAGATTACATAATGAAAGATATGTTGCTCTATTATTAACTTCAATTTGATTAAAAATCTCATTTGCAAATTTTTCTAGTTTTGGAAAATAATTCTTATTTTCTTGTAAAAAATCTGCAACTACTTCACCTGGAAAGGCGGTTTTTCGACTGTCAATAATTTTACCAGATATATT
>CAZGVS010000061.1:0-4188 GCA_964529275.1 uncultured Candidatus Pelagibacter sp. | reverse complement strand
ACTTTATACTTTTTAATTTTAGGTGTTTGGGTAATTATATTTATATCTATATTGTTTATTAAATAACCGTTGTCTTCAATTTGTGAAATAACTTTTTTAAGAAGAATAGTTGATCTTATATTTTTAAACTTTTTACTTTTATCGGAAAATTTTTCACCTATATCTCCTTGTTTTGATGCACCGAGCAAAGAATCTGTTATAGCATGCAAAACTGGATCTCCGTCAGAATGTCCAAGCGTTCCTATTTTCGACTTAATTTTTAAGCCACCCAAATACATTTTTCTTCCTGGAACAAGTCTATGAACATCAAATCCAATACCATAATTAGTTTTTAAATTTTTCTCAGTTAAGTCAGATTTTTCAGTTATTTTAATATTATTTTTTTCTCCTTTAATAAATTTAATTTTTTTATGATTATTTAAATACAATGATACCTCGTCAGAAATATTTGTTTTATTCTTTTTAAATAAATTAAATAAATTAATATATTTAAAAGCTTGTGGAGTTTGTGTGAGTAAAGCTTTGTTTCTATCAAAATTAAAAAATTTATTTTTTTTTTTAATTTTTAAGGAGCTATCTATTTTTATAACAGGTGCAATAGCTTCATTATTTTTTAAAGCTTTGTCAATTGATTTTAAAAGTTTTAAAGAAAAGAATGGTCTTGCTGCATCATGAATATATACATAATTTGGTTTAAACTTTTTTAAAAATTTTAAAGCTATAAAAGATGAATCTTGTCTTGTTTTACCCCCTTTTATAAACGTTATTTTCCTGTTTTTTATTTTCCTAAAATACCTTTTGTGAGATTTATTTACTACTACTATAATTTTTTTAAAAATATTCGATTCAATTGCTTTATCAATTGAATATTTTAAAACATATTTGCCACCTACATATGAATATTGTTTTGGAATTTTATAGCCAAATCTACTACCAATACCTGCAGCTAATATGACGAAATACTTATTCATTGGTTATTTTTTAAAATATAATTATAGTTTTAATTTATGTTAACATTTTTAAAAAGAAACAAGTTTTTAGTTATTATATTTGCAACAACATTAATATCTACATTTACTACATTTCTTACTTTTATTAATAAAAGCTTCATTATTTTAAACGAAAAAAATTTACTTACGCTAATATCAATAAATATCATTTTATTAATTATTTTTTTTGTATATATTTTTTTTGAAGTTAAAAACAACATCAAGAGCAATATTAGTGTAAGAGGATCAATTGCTAATAGAAAATATATTGTTTTTTTTTCTTTGTTTACACTTATACCCTCAGTATTAATCTCAATATTTTCACTATTTTTATTTTCTTTTGCATTAGAAAAATATTTCGATTCTAAAATTACTACAGCAGTAAATAATTCATATGACCTGGCTAGAATCTATGTAGATGAAAAAAGAAATAAAATTGAGTCTGACATAGTTTTGGTTTCATTTGACTTGAACAAAAATTTTGAAATTTTAAAAAATGATAAAATAAAAATTCAGAATTACCTTGATACACAAAGAGTATTTAGAAATTTAGACCAAATTCATATACTAGACATCAATAAAAAAGTTTTATTTTCAGCATCACAAACCAAATATCTTCCAATTGAACCAAAGGCTTTTGAAATGGTCAAAAATGACGATAGACCATTAAAAATCATAAATGCATTTGAGAATAAATCAGCTGCAGTTATTAAGCTTCAAAACTTTCAAGATACATTTTTATATGTTGTAAAATTCTTAGATAAAAGAGTTTCAGATTATTTGAAAGAATCCGAGGAAGCTGTAAATTTTTATTATACTGTGGAAAGCCAGAATACAGGAATTAAGTTATCTTTTGCGATTATATATATTTTAATTGTAAGCTTACTTTTATTTTTGGCTATTACAATAGCTGTTAGATTCTCTTCAAGATTTTTTATTTCAATTAATAATTTAATTACTGCTTCTGAAAGTATTGGAGAAGGTAACCTTGATATTAAAGTTCCAGAACTTAAAGCTGATAAAGAAATGGAAGTTCTTAACTCAAATTTTAATGCAATGATCGATAAATTAAAAAACCAGCAAGAAAAATTATTGATTTCAGAAAGACATGAAGCTTGGGAGAGTATCGCTAGAAAATTAGCACATGAAATTAAAAATCCTTTAACACCAATACAATTAACTATAGATAATTTAAAATCTAAATATCTTAAATATATCGATTTAGAAAAAAAAGAAAGCTACGAAAATAACCTTCAAACAATTCTTAAACAAATTAAGCAGATTGAAAATTTAGTAAATGAGTTTTCGGATTTTGCTAGAATGCCAAAACCATTGTTTCAAAAACATAACTTTATTGAATTAATTAATACAAATATTGATTTACTTAAAAATGTTGATCCAAATATATCTATTCAAATATTATCAAAAATTCAAAGATTGGATATTTTTTGTGATTATGAACAAATGAACAGAGTATTTTTTAATTTAATAAAAAACTCAGTAGAAAGCATTTCTGAAAAAGCTCATAAAACAAGCTATTTTGATAAAAAAATTAATATAGAAATTTCAACCAGAAGAGACTATATAGTAGTCAATCTAGTTGACACTGGATTGGGATTTAATGAAAACAAAATTAAAGAATTAACAAAACCATATTTTACAACAAAAAAAAAAGGTACTGGACTAGGTTTATCAATTGTTAACAAAATTATTAATGATCACAACGGATCTATAAAATTTTTAAATTACAAAGATGGAGCAAAAATTCAATTAATATTGCCTATAGAAAAAAAATAAATGTCATTTGAAATTTTAATTATTGATGATAATTCGGATATAAGATTCTTATTAGAGGAGTTGATTTCTGAAGAAGGCTATTCTACCAGGACAGCTGCTAACTACAGCCAAGCCTTAAGTGAAATTGATAAAAAAATGCCTGATTTAGCGGTAATAGATGTAAAACTAGATAAAGGGGACAACGATGGTATTGAACTCCTAAATCATATCAAAAACAAAAATAAAGACACCCCAGTAATAATGATATCTGGACATGCTAACATAGAGATGGCCGTGAATTCACTTAAAGCTGGTGCATTTGAATTTTTACAAAAACCTTTTGAGAAAGAAAGATTGTTGAATTTTATCAAAAGAGCTATTGAAAACATTGAATTAAGAAAAGAAAATCAAAACCTTCAATCAAAATTATTCCATACTTTTGATTTAATAGGTGAAAGTTCAAATATAAAGTTTATAAAAAATTTAATTGAAAAAGTTTCTCTTACACAAAGCAGAGTTTTTATATCTGGACCAACAGGCTCCGGTAAAGAACTTATAGCAAGAAAAATTCACAAAAAATCAAAAAGAAGTAAGTCTTCATTTATTATTATCAATGGAGCTTTATTAGATAACAAAAAGTATGAACTGGAATTATTTGGAGAAGAGAATTCTGATGGATCAATTTCATATGGTGCTTTAGAGAAGGCTTCAGGTGGTACTCTTTTAATAGATGAGGTTTCTGAAATTCCTCTTGAAACTCAATCAAAAATTTTAAGGGTTGTTATTGATCAAAAATTTAAAAGAATAAATGGAAATCATGATGTTAAAGTAGATGTTCGGATTATTTGTTCGACAAGCAAAGAAATAAATAATGAAATTTCTCAAGGCAATTTCAGAGAAGACCTTTATCACAGATTGAATGTGTTTAATATAAAAATTGATCCTTTAGCATCAAGAATAGAAGACATACCTTTTTTAATAGAATATTTTGTTGAGAACATTTGTAACAATTACAATATTCCTTATTTCAAAATTGAAGATAACAATTATTTACTTAATTATGATTGGCCAGGCAATGTCAGGGAACTTAGAAATTTAGTTGAAAGAGTTGCAATTTTATCTAGAGGCCAAAACCAAAGTCAAATAACTCAAATAATTAAAGAATCCTTAAGTAAAAAAAATAACGAAATATTTAACGCAGATGATAAACTTAAAATACCATTAAAAGAAGCAAGAGAAAAATTCGAAAGGGAATATTTATTAAATCAGCTAAAAAAACATGGTGGAAATATTTCAAAAACGGCAAAGTTCGTAGGAATGGAGCGAACTGCTTTATATAGAAAGCTTAAATTGTTAGGAGTTAGAGATTTAAATTAATGAATATAATAATTTGTGGAGCGGGTAGAGTAGGATACACAATAGC
>CAZGVS010000060.1:0-4294 GCA_964529275.1 uncultured Candidatus Pelagibacter sp. | reverse complement strand
GGGATCCAATAATCAGATAATCCAATAATTCCAGATGTACCTAATAGATCAACACTCCCATCACCACTGTAAGATCCAACGACTTTACCTTCGTAAATAAGATCTTCATTTAGCATTACAGAATCTGCTTCAGCGTAGCTCGGCCAGCTTTCACAAGCGAAATCAATCTCACCTGCAGCGATCGCTTCCCATAAACCAGTTCCAGATGGAAATACCGTTTGTTTAACCTTGTATCCCATTTCTCTTTCAAGAATAGCTACAGCAACTTCACAAGTAATTATACCACCTGTCCAGTCAGCAATAGCAGCGTGTAGTCTTTTAGCAGCATTTGCCTGCCCTAAACTACCCACTAGTAGCACTAATGATAATAATAGTGCTGATATTGTTTTTGTTATTTTCATTTATTTCCTCCCAATGAATTTTTAAAAAGTTATTTTAGTTCGAAATATATATAAATGTAAACCCTTACAAAAACCGCATTATTTATGGTTAAATAACAATTACTTTATAAACCTAAAGCGTGTCTTTGCTTCTTTGTCCATGCGAGAGTAATTCTGTCGATAATAATAGCTAGAAGAACAATTCCTATTCCGGCAGCAAGTCCTCTTCCAGTATCAGACCTAGCCAAGCCATTAAAGACCTCCAAACCCAACCCTTTTCCACCAATAAGCGGTGTTACTATCTGCATAGCAAAAGCCATTATTACTGTCTGATTAAATCCAATAACCAAACTTGGGATTGCTAGTGGAAATTTAACTTTATTTAGAGTCTGAATAAGCGTTCCACCAAATGATCTTGATACTTCAGAATAAGTTCCTGATACCTGCGTCAAACCTAAGCAAGTTAATCTTATTATTGGAGGGATTGAGTAAATTACTGTAGCTAAAACTGCAGAAACTATTCCACCGCCAAAAAACATCAGTACAGGAATTAAATAGCAGAAGTATGGAAGGGTTTGCATTGCGTCTAATACAACGTTTTGAATATTTCTAAATCTTTCATTATAAGATGCTATTATTCCAAGAGGTACTCCAATTACAAAACACAAAGCGACCGAAACCAAAACAGATGACAACGTTATCATTGAGTGAGACCAGATCCCGCAAGCTCCTATAAATGAAAGTAAAAAAGCAGTTATTAAAGCGAACTTTATTCCTACAGTTATATATCCTAAAGCCACAAATACACCCATTGTATACCACCATGGTATATGAGTAAGAAAAATATCTAATGGACGCAGTAAATTAAGATAAACAAATGCTCTCAAACCTTTGGTGAATGCAATGAAGTTAGGATTTACAGTTAAACTCTCTACAGCGTTGGTAATTGGCTGCCTAATAGATAGCCGCCATTCTTCTGGAAATGAACCAAAATTTATTAAGTAAGTATCAATTAAAGATATTAAAAAGAGAACTATTAGGGATGGGATAATAAAATATCTTTTACTTATAAATTCCCCAATATCCTCCCCAGTCGATTTATTAAGTATTGAAAATAATATTTTAAAAAAGTAAGCAATTAAATTTGTAATAAACCTGCAAACATATTTAATTATATCATGTAGAATGATTAAGGGTTTTTCTACAATTCTCGCTAATTGAAATTTTGCCCATCCTTGGGGTAGTAAATAGAATTTTTGTACATCAGATGGCAATCTTTCCTCAGTTTTACTAAAAGCCATACTAAATCTATCAAACATTATAGCCATAAACAAAATACAAAGACCTCCTTCCATGGCCCACCCAACATCTAATCTTCTTATAGCTTGCCAAACTTGACCCCCAATGCCTTCAGCTCCAATAAAACAAGCAAGAACCACAAGTGCTAAAGCCATCATTATAACCTGATTAATACCCATCATTATACTTGGCAAAGATAATGGAATTTTTATTTTAAATAAGAGTTGTAATTTGTTTGAACCAAAAGCTGTAGCACTCTCTATAGTTTGGGCAGGCACTTGTCTTATTCCAGTGTTAGTCAACCTTATAATTGGAGGCATTCCGTAAATCATAGTTGCAAGAATTGCTGGTGCACCTCCAATGCCAAAAAAAAATAATGCAGGAAACAGATAAACGAAAGCAGGCATTACTTGCATAGTGTCTAAAACTGGTTTCATAAATTTTTCAAATCTGTCACTTTGAGAGCATAAAACTCCCAATATAAATCCGACAAATACACAAAGTAAAACTGACAAACCCATTAAGGCAACAGTCTGTAGTGATGGTTCCCACATTTTAGTTGCACCCCAAAAATATACTACAAATAAAGAGTAGAGTCCCAACCTCAAGCCACCTGCAATCAAACAGGGTAAGAAAAAAATTGCAGCTACTAGTGGCCAAGGAGACTCTAGTAAAAAATCTTCAACAAAATAGTAACAAGCTTTAATGTAACCAGCTACAATTTTAGTCATCCATCTATAGTTTTTTTTTAAAAAGTCTTCTCCTTCATTTACCCAAGCAGTAAAGGTAAATTCATCAGTTACAAATTTTGGAAATTTTGATGGACCTTCACTATTTGAGGATAACCACAAAGCTATTAAAAACACTAAAGCAATAATTGAATAAGTTATAATATTTTTTGATTGGTTTGATTTTCCTACAATTTCAGCACTACTAGACATTTTTAAAAACAAAAATAGAATAATTAAATTTACTTTTAAAGTAAAATATTGTGTATTTTGTAAAATAATAAATAAATCATGAATAAAGACCAAAAAATTACATGCTCAAACATATGGAAGTTGTTTGGTCCTGATGAAAAAAGAATAATAAAAGAACTAGATAAAAATTTATCAATAAAAGAAGTCCAAGAAAAAACAGGCCATGTCGTTGCTGTAAGAGATGTAAGCTTTTCTATCCAAAAAGGCGAAACTTTCGTTGTGATGGGATTATCAGGAAGTGGAAAATCTACTTTAGTAAGATGCATTTCAAGGTTAATAGAGCCAACATCAGGTACGGTAAAAATGGATGACATTGATGTCACTAAAATGAGCTCTAAAGATTTACTTGAGCTTAGAAGAAATAAAATGAGTATGGTATTTCAACATTTTGGTCTTTTTCCTCATAGAACAGTATTAGAAAATATTGGATATGGTTTAGAAGTGAGAGGAACAAAAAAAGATCTAAGGTTAGATAAATCTATGGAAGTTTTAAAAATGGTTGGATTAGAAGGATGGCATAACAATTACCCACGTGAACTTTCAGGCGGTATGCAGCAAAGAGTGGGTTTAGCAAGAGCATTAGCTGTTGACCCTGAAATATTAATTTTTGATGAACCGTTTTCTGCTCTCGATCCACTTATTAGAAGAGAGATGCAAGATGAATTATTAAAAATTCAAGAAAAACTCCAAAGAACAATGGTTTTTATTACTCATGACTTTTTAGAAGCAATTAAAATGGGTGATCACATTGCAATCATGAAAGATGGAGAAGTATCCCAAGTAGGAACACCCGAAGAAATAGTTGCAAATCCAAAAGATCAATATGTAAAAGACTTTTGTGAAGATGTTCCAAAGTATAAAGTGTTAAGCGCAGGTAAAGTCATGAGAAAAGAATGTTGCGACGAAACTAAAAATTTATTTTCAAAAAAGACAGATTGCATTATGGATAACTTAAAAATTGAAACTTTGATTGATAAATTAGTGGATACAGATAAAAGCTATCCTGTAATATGTAACGAAACTGGAAATTTATTAGGTGAAATTGATAGATCAATCGTCATGAAATCAATGAAATCTAAATCTTAGATTAATAAAATTTTTTATTTCCTTTCACAGGTTTATTTTTTTGTGCATCTCTCCATATAATTATAAAACCTGCAAACACAATTAATAAGACTCCCGGGAAAAGCTGAGACCAAGGTGCCTCGTTAAAAAAAATCCACCCTAACAAGAAAGACGAAGGGATTCCAAAATATTCAAAAGAGGCAAGTTTGCTTAATGAGATTAGTCTATAAGCATATACAAATAATATTGCAGCGGTTCCTCCCAGTATTCCAGTTAAAACCATTAACATTAAATCTTTCATTGAATTAACAGTAAAATCATTTGATAAAATAAAAAATAATGTTAATGCACCAATTACATTAAATATTAAAGTATAAAATTGTATTTTTGATGTTGAAAAATTTGGTGGAATAAATTTTAATATCATTACAGTAACACCCCAAGCAAAAGCTGTTAATATAGAAAATATTGAAAAAAAATTAAATATTTCACTTGTGGGTCTTAGAATTAATATTACTCCAATAAATCCAATTATAATTGCTGACCATCTGTAAATACCAACTTTATCTT
>CAZGVS010000059.1:0-4420 GCA_964529275.1 uncultured Candidatus Pelagibacter sp. | reverse complement strand
AGCGCCTGACTTCGGATCAGGAGGTTCTGGGTTCAACTCCTAGCAGGCGCACCATATTTATTCTCCAATATTTATTAAAGTGCCTTTTTTACGTGCTTTATTAAATGAATAATAAAATAAGCAAATTGAAATAAACAAATAGAAACCATTTAAATAAAATGCTTTAAAAATACTTTCAACATTGACCATTCCATTAACTAAAATATTTCTTGCTTCTTCAAATATATATACAAGGGGAAGTAAGTAAGCAATTTTTTGAAATATTTCTGGTAGTATTTCAACAGGATAATAAATACAACCAAAAGGAGCTAATAAAAACATTGTAGACCAAGCTATATTTTCGAACGATGGACCAAATCTTAATAGCCCCGAGGATACTAATATTCCCAATGTTATTCCAAAAATATACAAACTCAGAAATAAAAAAAATAAACTAATACCAAGATCTAATAAAGAAATCCCAAAAAGAGGTGAGGTTAATAAAATAGCGGGTATCAATCCAATCAAAGCCCTAACTAGTGCTGTAAAAATCAATGAAATTATAATCTCACTTTTCTTAATCGGAGCAATAAATAAATTTGTAAAATTTCTACTCCATATTTCCTCTAAAAAAAGCATATTAAAACCTATACTGGTTCTAAATAAGAAATCATAAAGTATAGCGCATGTTAGAATAACGCCAACAGTATTGCTGTAATATGAGCTGTAATTGGAAAAAAAGTTTGAAATAAATCCCCATAAGGTAATTTGTATAGATGGCCAATATATTAAATCTAAAATTCTAGGAAAAGACCTGGTTATTAAAAAAAAATGTCTCAAAAATAAACCGTACATTCTGCCAAAATTCATTCTAATTCCTTACAAGTTTTAAAAAAACTTCTTCTAAATTTTTTCTTCCATGTTTTTTAGCAAGATCCTCTGGTCTTCCTTGGTCTACTATTAAACCATCTTTCATCATCATTATTGATGTGCACAGTCTTGTTACTTCATCCATATTATGGGATGCTAATAAAATTGATACTTTTTTTTCTCTTTTATAATTTTCTAAAAAAGTCCTTACAAAATCTCCGGTTTCAGGGTCCAGAGATGCTGTAGGCTCATCTAAAAGCAATACACTTGGGTCATTAATTATAGCTTTTGCTAAACTTATTCTATTTTTTTGTCCTGAAGACAACTCTCCAGTTACCCTATTTAGTAAATTTTCTAATCTTAATTTACTTACTAAATAATCTATTTTATCATTTATCTTTTTAACAGAATATAATTTGCCATATACAATTAAATTTTGTTTTACAGTTAGTTTTTTTGGTAACTCAATATATGGTGAAATAAAATTGATTTTATGTAAAATTTCAATTTGGTTTTCTTCTAATTTTAATCCGTTAATTAATACTTCACCGCTTGAGGGTTTTAATAAACCTAAAATCATTCCAATAGTTGTCGTTTTTCCAGAACCATTGGGACCAAGCAAGCCAATTATCTGATTTTCTTGAATTTCAAAGCTTATGTTTTTCACAGCTTCTTTTGTGCCATAATATTTTTTTAAATTTATAACTTTAATAGAATTGTTCATTACTTAATAGATGCTCTTTTTAGTCTGTCGTTAATTGCTTCACCAAAACTTGTATTTGGTATCTTTTCAACTGATATACTTTTATACCTTTTGTTTTTTATTAATCTTAAAATTTTATATAAATTCTTAGCAGCCTGCTTAAGATTTTTTGTTTTACTCAAATAAAAATAATTTTTATAAGTTTTTTTCCTTTTTTTAATGAGAATAAATGCCTCATGTTTTTTTGGTTTTGATACGTTTAATTTCACCGGTATTCCCGGTGAATAATGTAATTTTGATTGCCCTGGTACAGAATTTTTTTTATCTATATGAGAGTATTTCAGTTCTTTTTTAAAAATTTTGTTTATCTTAGATCTTTCAATCCCACCCAATCTTAATATTTTAGGCTTATTTATTAAATTTATTATTGTAGACTCTAATCCAATATTAGAACTGCCACCATCAAGAATAAATTTAAGCTTTTTTCCAAATTCTTCTAATACATCATTTTTTGACACTGGACTTATTCCTGTAGAAATATTTGCACTTGGAGCTGCTAAGGGGTATTTTAAGATAGATAACAATTTTCTAGTTAATTTGTTTTTTGGAAATCTTACTGCTAATGAATTTTTTCCATTAGTCACATTTTTTGAAATTTTGTTATTTTTTTTTAATTTCAAAACAAATGTTAATGGACCAGGACAAAATTTTTTATATAATATTTTAAAAATTTCGTTAATTTCGCAGTCTTTTTTTAAATCATTGATTTTATAGTAATGGACAATTAATGGGTTTTTTTTTGGTCTATTTTTTAATTTAAAGATTTTATTAGTAGCAGTATTAGAATATGCATTTGCAGCAAGTCCATAAACAGTTTCTGTAGGGATGCCAACACAATGGTTATTGTCTAAGAAATATTTAGATTTTTTAATATTTGAAAGTTTACTTTTCATGTAATAATAAGACTTTTATATGAAAGATAAAATTATACTAGATGATATTAAAGACAAATCACTAAACGAGTTGACAGATATTGCTAACAAAATTATAGAAAATCTTGAAAATCAAAAAAATTTAGTGCAATCGGTAGATGATTATCAATCATTAATAAAGTTGAATAATTTAATAGAAAAAAAGTTTCAAAAGACATCAAAAGAAATATCTGAGATGACAAAAGATAAAATAAACAAAATTTTAAAAAATGAAAAATAAATTATATAGAGTTGCTAATGATACCAACCTATTTCTTAAAAGATTTTTATCTAAACAAAAAAAAACAGATCTAATTTATCCAATGAGTTATGGCTTATTGCCAGGAGGAAAAAAAATAAGGTCAAAATTAATAATTGATATTGGTAAAATTTTCAAAATAAAATATCAAAACTTAATCATGGTTGCAGGGGCGGTTGAATGCATTCATGCATATTCTTTGATACACGATGATCTACCATGTATGGATAATGATAAAATAAGAAGAGGTAAGCTATCAACTCATGTTAAGTTTGGAGAATCAACAGCTATTCTAGCAGGAAGTTCATTGTTGACTATAGCCTTTGAAATACTGAGTCATAAAAATTTAAGACTAGATTTGAAAACAAAAATTAACTTAATAAATAGATTATCTAATTGCACTGGACATTCAGGACTTGCAGGGGGACAATTTTTAGATTTGAGTTTTGAGAAAAAAAAAATACCAATTAAAAAAATTATAGAAATGCAAACAAAAAAAACTGGAAAACTTTTTAGTTTTTCTTGTGTGTCTCCAGTAATTATTGCAAAAGAAAAAAGATTTATAAAGAAGTTTGAAAAAATTGGTTCAAATATTGGTATTCTTTTTCAAATTATTGATGACCTAATTGATTTAAAAGGAAATTCTAAAATCGTAGGAAAAAAAACAAGAAAAGATGTAAAAAAAGGAAAGGCAACTTTAATAAGTTTACTTGGTTATCAAAATACTATTAATTATGGAAATAAATTGAAATCAAGTATTTTTAAAAGTTTGAAAAGTTTTGGAAGCAATGCTAATGATTTAAAAAATACTATAAATTTTATAATGACAAGATTAAATGAAAAATAAGTATAAATTTTTAAATAATATTAATTTTCCAAAAGATATTAAGAAGTTATCCCAATTTGAATTAAAAGTATTAGCAGATGAAGTAAGGGAAGAAATAATTAGTGCTGTTTCGGTGACAGGTGGACATTTAGGTGCGGGTCTTGGAGTTGTTGAATTATCGGTTGCACTTCATTATGTTTTCAATACTCCAAATGATAAGCTTATATGGGACGTTGGTCATCAATCTTACCCCCATAAAATCTTAACTGGTAGAAAAGATAAAATTAGAACTTTAAGAAAAGCAAATGGACTTTCAGGTTTTACAAAAAGATCAGAGAGTGAATATGATCCATTTGGAGCAGCACACAGCTCTACTTCAATTTCCTCGGCATTAGGGATGGCAATTGCAAATAAACTTTCTAATAAATCGGACAATGTAATTGCTGTGATCGGAGATGGAGCTATGAGTGCAGGGATGGCTTATGAAGCAATGAACAACGCAGGATCAAGTAAAACAAAAATGATCGTTATATTGAATGATAACGATATGTCAATTTCTAAACCTGTTGGAGCGATGAGATCTTATCTAGCAAAAATTTTTTCTGGTAAAATTTATTTTAGCTTAAGAGAAATAACAAAACTTATATTCTCTGCTTTTTCGAAAAGATTTAGTAAAAAGGCTGGCAAAGCAGAGGATTTTTTAAGATCAGTAGTCACAGGTGGTACGCTTTTTAATTCGCTAGGATTTTATTATGTTGGACCAGTTGATGGTCATGATATTGATGCATTAATTTCTGTTTTAAAAAATGCAA
>CAZGVS010000058.1:0-4495 GCA_964529275.1 uncultured Candidatus Pelagibacter sp. | reverse complement strand
AATTCTTTCAAAATCTACATCTGTATTATATCTTCTTTTAATCCATCTAGTTACAGCTTGTCTGCACTCTGGAATACCATTTGACATTACATATCCGTGATGGCCATCATCTAGAGCTTTTTTTGCTGCCTCAACTACGTGTTTTGGAGTTTTAAAATCTGGCTGGCCTAAACCCAAATGAATCATTGGATTTCCTTTTGCCTCCAAAGCTTTAGCCTCAGCTAATACACTAAAAGCAGTTTCTGTGCCTAATCTATTTAAATTTGTAGCCAACTTCATTTTTTATACCTTTCATAATATTTGATTGTAAAATTTCATCAAGAATTAACTTAAAATAGTCCAACTGTCTAACGAAAACTTATTAATATATAAAAAATATATAAAAACTTTTTAATTCTATTTTCTATAAATTAATTTAGAATAATTTAGCTCTTTTAAGTTTTTACAGCCCATTAAAACCATATTTCTATGAATTTCATCATGCATGATTTGTAAAAGATGCTCTACACCTTGTTGCCCACCTGCGGCCAAAGAGAACAAGAACATTTTTCCAAAACTACAAGCCTTTGCGCCTGCAGCAATAGCTTTTAATACATGTGTTCCTCTTCTTACACCTCCGTCTAAAATAATCTCAAGTTTATCACCTACAGCATCTGAAATAGCTTTCACTTGATCAAAAGGAGATCTGGAACCGTCTAATTGACGACCTCCATGATTTGAAATCATGATGGCTGTACATCCAATATCAATAGCTCTCTTAGCATCCTCAACTGACATAACACCCTTCAAGGCAAAAGGACCATTCCATTTTTTTGCACAGTATTCGGCATCTTTCCATCCCATTGCAGGATCGTATTGTTCATTTATGTATTCAATAACTGATTTAGCAATATTGGTTCCTTTATCAGTTTTTTTTTTTACATTTGATAGCTCAAACCTTTTTCCAGTTAAATAATTATAAACCCACCTAGGTCGCATAGCAAAGCTCATTAAACTTTGAAAAGTAAGTTTTGGTGGCGTAGTAAATCCTGTTCTATGATCTTTCTCCCTATTGCCCGCCACTAATGTGTCCACTGTCAAACACATTGCATCAAATCCTGATCTTCTTGATCTTTCAATTAAATCATCAGATATAGATCGATCTTTATGGACATAGAGCTGAAATAATTTTGGACCACTCGAAATATTAGATACTTCTTCAATAGTATTATTACCCATTGAAGACATGCTATAAAAAGTACCAAACTTTTCAGCAGCCTTTGCTGAAGCTTTATCTCCATCTGGGTGGTATAACCTTTGCATAGCCGCAGGAGAAAGAAAGATTGGTATATCAATTTTTCTTCCAAATAATGTAGTTGACAAATCAGGCTTACCAACACTAGCTAGTATGTTTGGGATTAAGTCACAATCATTAAATGAATCTGTGTTTCTTCTTAAAGTTGACTCGTCGTCAGATCCACCATCTATATAATGGAAAATAGGTGAAGGTAATTTTTTTTTTGCGATTTTTCTAAAATCATTAAAATTATAACAATTTTTTAAACTCATTAAATAAATTATTTATACTTGTCTAAATCTTAGGTTATTTCTGTTAAGATCTGATATTTTTGTACATCCCATAAGTTTCATGTCTCTTTCAAGTTCAGACTTATATTTTTCTAAAGCTCTTTCAACACCAGCTTGACCTGCGGCAGCTAATGCATAAAGATATAATCTACCACCTGCACAAGCTTTGGCACCAATTGATAAGGCTTTGAGCATATGGGTTCCCCGTTGAAATCCTCCCTCACAAATTACATCTATTTTGTCTCCAACTGCATCAACTATTTCCGTTAGTTGATCAAAAGGTGATCTTGATCCATCAAGCTGTCTTCCACCGTGATTTGAGACCATTATTCCTGTACATCCAATATCAACAGCTCTCTTAGCATCTTCTACACTCATCACACCTTTAAGAGCAAAGTGACCTCCCCATTGAGAACATAGTTTCTCTGCATCATTCCAATTCATAGATTGATCTAACATTGTAGAAAAGTAGTTACCAATCGAAGTATTAGTGCTTGTGCCCTCTTTTACATAATCTTGAAGATGAGGTAGTTCAAACTTACCTCTTGTAACATAATTTATTCCCCACATCGGTCTTGTGGCAAAACTATATAAACTTGATAAAGTTAGTTTAGGTGGAGATGTAAAACCGGTTCTAAGATCTCTTTCTCGATTTCCTCCAGTTATTGTATCAACCGTTAAGGCCATTACATCAAATTTAGCCGCCTTTGCTCTTTCTAAGCAAGAGTCATTCAAACCTCTATCTTTATGAAAATAAAATTGAAACATTTTTGGAGTTTTGATTATTGAAGATATTTCTTCTACACTCACTGTAGCAAGTGCTGAGACCCCAAACATTGTATTAAATTTCTGAGCTGCTTTACCAACGGCTCTTTCTCCTTCATAATGAAAGAGTCTCTGAAGTGCAGTAGGTGAACAATAAAAAGGTAAGTCAATCTTTTTTCCAAAAATCGTAGTTGATAAATCTATATTTTCTACCCCTCTTAAAACATTAGGAACAAGATCAACATCATCAAATGCACTTGTATTTCTTTTATAAGTAATTTCGTCATCTGCTGCACCATCAATGTAATGAAAAATAGGTGAGGGTAGCTTTTTTTCTGCAAGTTTTCTAAAATCTGCGAAATTATGACAGTCTTTAAGTTTCATAATGTAAGATTAAAACTTTTTCAAGAAATTGAACATATAACTATTTGCCCCAGGATTTTTATCACCGAGACTTGCATTTGATATATGGTTATAAGAAAAACCTAATTGACTATCTTTTAAAACATCAAATGATAAATGTACTTCACTCTTAAATTCTAATGGCGATCCTAAATCTTTTCCATCTCCTTCGCTATATAAACCAGGAGTAAAACTAGGAATCACATTCATGCTTCCAATTTTATATTGGGCTTGGACTCCAGTATAAAGATATCCAGCATTATCTTCCGTAAACATAAATCCTGTTATTGGTGAGATTGTGCCAAGAAAACTATTCCTTGTAAGATTCTCATTTTGGTGCTGTATACCAAATAATGATGATCTTTTTCCATCATCACTAAAGTCGAACATTCCTGTATAAACATTCCATTCTTGACTTTTTATCTCCTCTGCTGAAAGTCTAGCGGTTGAGTTCAAAGACATCAGTGAAATTAATAATAATACTAAATATTTTTTATACATAATTTGTATTCAAAATTTATTTTATAGTTATTCTTCTGGCAATATAAATTGCTGCTAATAAAAACAAAATTAATGGAAAAAGCCATAAAAAAATAGTATTTTTTGAAAATCTTGGATTATATAAAATCCATTCTCCATATCTTTGCTCAAAAAATGTATAAATCTCATCTTCGTTTTTACCTTCTTTGATTTTTTTTTGTATTAATGATTTTACGCTGATGGCAAATTCTGATTGAGAGTCGTAAACTGACTGACCTTGGCAAACAATACATCGTAAGTTTTTTGATATTTTATTAATTAGTTTAGTATCCTCATTTGCAGATATATTTAGTGAAAAGAGTAATAAAAATATTAAATTTAAATATAATATTTTTTTCATTTTATTTTTTTTTTTATTTCTGAAATATTTTTTAAATTTAAAATGCCTATATACTTATTAACTATAATATTATCTTTATTTTTAATTAGATAAGTTTCTGGAACACCATAAGCACCAAGTATAATTGAATTAGAACCATCGTCATCAATTAAAATTACATCAAAAGGATTGCCATTTTCTTTAATAAAACTTTTTGCATTAATTATTTTATCTTTATAATTTAAGCCAATTATTTGAAGATTTTTTTTATCTTTTAATTCCATTAGTAATACATGTTCGTCTCTACATGGTAAACACCATGAGGCCCAAATATTTAACAATGTATACCCTTCCTTATCTAAAAGATTATTTAAACTTATATCTTGCATAGAAAAAATATCTTTTGAAACTATATTTGTATCTATTTTTTTTTTAAAATGTTTTGGATAATATTTTAATTCTTTATTCAATCCTAAATAAAAAATAACAAAAATTATAAAACTTGTCGTTAGTACTAAAATAAACTTAATATATCTCATTTTTTTCTTTAATTGTGATTATGCCGCCTATAGATATTAATATTGTTGATAACCATATCAATAACATAAATGGTTTGTATTGATATCTTACGTTAAAATATTTATCGTCTACTAAATTAAACACTAAAAAATTATCTTCAAATAATCCTGTTTTAATATCTGCTTCACTTGTAAATATTTTGGGTTGATTATAAATTCTTACCTCAGGGTTAAATATTTTTTCTCCGTTTAGGTCTTTTAAGATAAATTTTGCTTGAAGAGCCTTAAAGTTTTTCTTTTCCTCAATTGAAATACTCTCAAAAGTAATTATTTTATTTAGAAACTTTAATTCATCACCAACTAACATATTTTTAGTTATTTCCTT
>CAZGVS010000057.1:0-4562 GCA_964529275.1 uncultured Candidatus Pelagibacter sp. | reverse complement strand
CCTGAATAGGCTAACACAATTTTCTTTTTAAATTTCATTATTAAATTTTTATTTTAAGTGCAGCTTTTTTTTGCAGAATTATATGCTTTCGTAAAACCCATCAATGAATAATGGTCTATTGTTTGAGAACCTGATTTATTATAGCCAGTTATCATAATTCTTGATGCTTTCTTCATAACTTTAATCATTTTCTTTTCTATTTTATTGTCTGCAATCCAAGCAAAATTTTCCTGAGAAATATCAAATTTGTATTTATTTTTCCCTGACTTAGCGATTATAGAATTTTGTTTATTGTATTCATATCCAGAGGTTGAGCTTATTTCGTCAATTATGTTATCTTTTGGTCTAAAACTCACAAATAATCTCGCATCTCTCGATTTACTTTTTGGAGATTGGAGCACGGGTTTTGATTGAGCAAAACATACTTTCTCGGAACTATCAGATACAAAAACTATAGTCTCCCAGTCCTTAAATTTGCCAATTTTTTTTACTTCTTGAGCATTTAAATGATTGAAAAATAATAAGCAGATCAAAGCTAAATAAATTTTTTTAATCATGGGCATGGGTTAGGATAAATTTTTTGAACTTCATTAATTTCTTTTATAATTTCTTTTGTAAGATTTACATTTACACTTTCTATATCAGTTTTCAACTGCTCCATCGTCGTTGCTCCTATAATAACACTAGATATAAAAGGTTGAATTTCACAAAACTTAATAGACATCTTTGCAAAATCAATATTATACCTTTTAGCAATTTTATAATATTCCTCAACCGCTTCATTCGTATTTGGCTTTCTATATCTTGTCCAAAAATCAAAGTCTCTTTCCATACGTGAATTTTTTGGAAATTTGTTATTTCTGTATTTTCCAGTTAAATACCCACTAGCTAATGGAGAGTAGGCCAATAATCCAATATTTTCTCTTATTGATATTTCAGATAAACCAATCTCATAAGTTCTGTTTAGTAGACTGTAAGGGTTTTGAATAGACATCATCCGGGGAAGTTTTTTTTCTTTTGATAACTCTAAATATTTTGAAACACCCCATGGTGTTTCGTTTGATAAACCTATATTTCTTATTTTTCCTTCTTTAACAAATTTATTTAAATTTTCTAAGACTTCTTCAAATTGTGTCCAATTATTATTATCATCATGCTCATATCCCAATCTACCAAATGTATTTGTATTTCTTTCAGGCCAATGTAATTGATAAAGATCTATGTAATCTGTTTGTAGTCTTTTTAGGCTATTGTTAATTGCTTCTGTCATTTTTTTTAAATTATAATTATTGCCACCACCCCTAACGTATGATCTCATTGGTCCGGCAACTTTTGAGGCCAAAATTACTTCTTTTCTTCTTCCACTTTTTTTAAACCAATTTCCAATAATCATCTCAGTATGGCCAAAAGTTTTTTCTTTCGGTGGGATGGAATATATCTCTGCTGTGTCCCAAAAATTTACTCCTTTATCAAGGGCATAATCCATTTGCTCAAAACCCTCTTTTTCTGAATTTTGCTCCCCCCAGGTCATCGTACCGAGACATATTGTGCTGATACTAATATCGGTATTTCCTAATTTTTTGTAATTCACGTATAAATTTTTTTTTATTTTTTATGTCTTCTTGAATAATTATCAAAAGAATATTATATTATTTAATATGCAATTTAATAAACAAAATATTTTTAATAAAGCTAAATCAGCCAATCAAATAAATGTTGTAATGGATGAAGGGTTAAGAGCTTACATGCTTAAAGTCTATAACTATATGGCTACCGGAGTTCTTTTAACAGGCATAATAGCTTTGATGTCATTTAAGATGTCAGTAATAACAGATTCTTCTGGTGCAATTTCAGGATTTACAGCTTTTGGAAATGCTTTGTTTTTCTCAGGTTTAAAATGGGTAGTGATGTTAGCTCCTCTCGGCATAGTTTTTTATATGAGTTTTGGTATTAATAAGATGAGCTCTTCAAAGGCTCAGACAGTTTTTTGGATTTTTGCAGCACTGATGGGGTTATCTTTATCTTGGATACTATTAGTTTATACCGGAGTTAGTGTGGCTAGAGTTTTTTTTATAACTTCAGCAACATTTGGGGCAATGAGTATATATGGATATACTACTAAAAGAGATCTAACAAAACTTGGATCATTTTTGATGATGGGTTTAATTGGAATAATTATTGCATCTCTAGTAAATATATTTCTTAAATCCTCTATGATGTATTTTGTAATATCTATATTAGGAGTGTTGATCTTTGTTGGTCTTACAGCATACGATACTCAAAAGATCAAAAATATGTATGCTGCTTCAGACAGCGGAGAAATGATTGGTAAAAAAGCAGTAATGGGTGCGTTGACGTTGTACTTAGATTTCATTAATTTATTTATAATGCTTTTGAGATTGTTTGGCCAAAGAAGATAAATAGTAGTCTATAAATTTTTCCAGTCAGTATTTTTTAATAAAATTTCTAATTCAGAAGAGTTTTTCAAAATTTTTCCTTTTGAGTCAGTGATTAGGTATCTTAAATTTTTGTTACTCGGTCTAAAATTCTTACATATTTTATACATTGCATTTTCAGCAGCATTTTTAAATACACTGAATTCGATTTTTTTACTTGAAATATTTAATCCATAATCTTTCCATGATCCTTGTGATACCATTGTTGCATATAGATTTAAGATAATTTTAAGCTCGTTTCTTTCAAAAAAAAGATTTTGGTTTTGAAGGAGTCTTTTATTATTTATGACAAGTTTTAATTTTCTACTCATTAATTTTATACTTATTAATTATTTTGATTTGAAAAATCGTAAATATCAGTGTAATTGGTAATAATCCCCAAACTTTAAAATTTATCCAAAACTCTTCTGATTGAGTCCTCCAGACAATTTCATTTAGTAAAGCTAAAAAAAAGAAAAAAAACATCCATCTACTATTTAAAATCTTCCATCCTTCATTATCCATTGGCATTGATTTACCTAGTAATTTTTTAAGAATAGGTTCATCTGTAAAATATTTACCTAAAAATAGCGCAATACCAAATATAATATTAATAATGGTAGGCTTAATGTATATAAAAACCGGGTTATCAAAATATATTGTTAAACCACCAAATAGTGTAATAAATATACCTCCCACCAAAGGTATCATTGGGATTTTTTTTTCCATTAACCACATGACTGCAAGAGCAAATAGAGTTGCAACTATAAATGGAGGAATCGCAATTTTTAAATCTTTACCTCCCCTGTAATATATAAAGAGAAAAATAAACAAAGGTCCATATTCTGATAAAAATTTAATTAAAGATCTGTTCACTGCTACATATTAACAGATTAATATAACATTCATATTTTTTTTATTGATTTTTGTTTCCAAATACCCATATTTGGTTAGTGACTATTCAAAAAGCAAAATTCTCAATTGGCGACGTAGTTAAACATAAGCATTTCGATTTCAGAGGCGTTATATACGATGTCGATTTTGAGTTTAACAATTCTGAAGAATGGTATGAGTCAATTCCAAAAAATGTTAGACCAAGAAAAAATCAGCCATTCTATCATCTTCTTGCAGAAAATGAGGATGTTACATACGAGGCATATGTCTCAGAACAGAACCTTCTTTTTGACGACTCGGACGAACCTATTAGACATCCACTAATAAACGAAATTTTTTCTGGAAAAAAGGGCTCGGGATACTTTAAACCCTCTAATTAGTATCCTAGTCAATTTTTAAACACATTTACCGCAAAACTTTGACAAAACAAATTATTAAATTATAAATTCTGATCAAGGATACTTACAATTATTCCCTATTTATCTCCCTCTGTATTCTTGATCAGAGACAAATAGTTTAGATTTAAAATTAAATTTTCTGTTATATTAATTATATGTTTAATCAGTTTGATCCTTTTAGATATTTATATCTTACTATAAGGTTAAAAAAATATGTTTTAACAACTTTTGTAGTTGTTTTAATAATAGGCCTATTAGAAGCACTAATCTTTTCACCCCAAGACTACTTGCAAAGCGACTCAGTTAGAATAATGTACGTTCATGTACCATCAGCATGGATTTCTTTAGGGATATTTTCATTAATTGGAATTTTATCATTTGGAAGTTTTATTTTTAAAAATAAAAATTTTAATTTGATATCAAAAAGCTTTGCTCCCACCGGGTTTCTTTTTAGCATCATCGCTTTAGTAACAGGATCAATATGGGGCAAACCTACATGGGGAACTTGGTGGGCGTGGGATGCTAGAATTACTTCTATGCTCATACTCTCAATATTTTATTTAATGTACATTCTTAGCTGGAGAATTTTTTCAGAAACAATTAAAGCAAATAACTACTCTTCTGTAATTGCTATAATTGGTTTAATAAATATTCCAATAATTAAGTTTTCTGTTGAGTGGTGGTCTACCCTTCACCAACCTGCCTCTGTAAATATAATCAGCAAAACCACCATACATTCTTCAATGTTAATTCCATTATTTATAATGACTGCGGCATTTGCTCTATTTTCAATTTTAATTTTTTTGATGAAATATAATACAGAACTGATAAAGAT
>CAZGVS010000056.1:0-4686 GCA_964529275.1 uncultured Candidatus Pelagibacter sp. | reverse complement strand
AAAATGGTGAACTAAAAAAAGTTCTTGATGATAAAGGTATAAGTTACAAAAAATAGTTATCTTGAATAATATTCAATCACAAGATTTGGTTCCATCACAACTGGATAAGGCACTTCTTCAAACTTTGGAACTCTAACAAATTTAACTTTTTTATTTTTTTCATCTACTTGCAAGTATTCAGGAGTTTCTCTTTCTTTGTTGGCTAGTGCAATATCGATAATAGCAAGTTGCTTTGACTTATCTCTAATTTCAACACTATCATCTTCTTTTACCTGAAAACTGGAAATATTAACTTTTTTTCCATTAACTTTTACATGGCCATGATTAATTAATTGTCTTGATGAAAAAATTGTATTTGAAAGTTTGGATCTATAAATAACTGCATCCAATCTTCTCTCAAGAAGTCCTATTAAATTTTCAGCAGTATCCCCTTTCTTCTGAATTGCTTTTTTATAGACATTTCTAAACTGTCTTTCATTCATATTTCCATAATATGATTTTAATTTTTGCTTAGCTTGTAATTGTATTCCAAAGTCGGATGGTTTTGATAATTTTGTTTTACCGTGTTGTCCTGGAGGGTATGCTCTAGTGTTGAAAGGGCTTTTTGGTCTACCCCATAAGTTTACTTTAAGTCTCCTGTCAACTTTATGTTTAGAGTTTAATCTTTTTGTCATTTAATAGCACGGTTTATAAACTTCTCTTTAATTTTGTCAATTAACCTTTTTTAGAGAGAGTAGCAAATACACTTGATAAAATCCTTGTTTCTTTTTCAGATAGATCCATTTTATAAAATATCATCCTTAAATTTTCTAACATTTTAGGTTTTTTTTCTTCAGGTTTAAAAAAATTAATTAAATCTAATCGTTTAATACATAAATTTGCCATAGCTTGGATTTGTTTCTTTGAGGCCTTTTTAATCTTTTTAGATTTGTCGTAATGGTTCTTCTTAACATTTAAAATTTCAAATATTTTTTGTGCTACTATTATTAATCCGTGAGACAAATTTAATGATTTAAATTTTGGGTTTGAGGGAATTTGTAATACATAATTTGAGAAAGATATTTCTTTATTTGATAAACCAGATGCTTCAGGACCAAATAAAAAGGTAATTTTTTTACTAAAGTTTAATTTATTTAAATCGTTAATTTTAATATGTTTTAAATTTTTATTTCTAGATCTTGCAGTAGTTGAAATAACGTAATCCGAATTTTGTATTGCTTTTTCTAAGGAATTGTAAACTTTTGCTTTTTTAATTACATCGTTAGCACCAACAGATGTTGCAATAATTTTATCATTTGGGAACATTGGCTTTGGATCAACTATTGAAAGTTTTGAGATACTAAAGTTTTTCATTGCTCTAGCGCATGCTCCTATGTTTTCAGATAATTGTGGTTTGTGTAAGATAAATGTGATGTTTTTAAACATTAAAGACTAGCAGGGGCTTTGTCCTTAAATAATTTATAGTCTAAGCTATCTATTAATGCTTTAAAGGATGCATCAATTATGTTTGCTGACACTCCAATTGTAAACCAGTTTTCACCCTTTGAGTCAGTGCTTTCAATTGAAACCCTCGTTACAGCTTCGGTACCTGTGTTTAAAATTCTAACTTTATAATCAACAAGTTTTAAATCTTTCAAATACTCTGCATATTTTTCTAATTTATCAACATTATTCCTTATTGCATTATCAAGAGCGTGAACAGGTCCGTTGCCCTCTCCTACGCAAATAATTTTTTCACCATCAACTTCTAGATTTGCTTTTGCTTTTGAAATTATTTCGTTATTTTCATTTTTTGTCACAGAAACATCATATTGGTTAATTGAAATATATCTTGGTATTTCTCCCATAGCTCTCCTTGCTAATAATTCAAATGATGCATCAGCACCATCGTAACTATAGCCAATAAATTCTCTGTCTTTAACCTCTTCCAAAAGTTTTTTAATTTTTGGATCATTTTCTTCAATATCAATTCCTATTGTTTTTAGTCTTGAAATTATGTTTGATCTTCCTGATTGGTCAGATACTACAATATTCCTATTATTTCCAACATCCTCTGGATTTATATGTTCATAAGTTTTGGGGTCCTTTTGAACCGCCGAAACATGCAGTCCTCCTTTATGAGAAAAAGCTGCAGCTCCAACATAGGGTAGATGTTTATTTGGTTTTCTATTTAAAATTTCATCAAGTAATCTAGAACATTGAGTTATATTTTTAATATTATTTTCTTTAATATTAATTTCGTATTTATCATGAAATTCTTTTTTTAAATAAAATGTTGGTATTAAAGACATTAAATTAGCATTACCACATCTTTCTCCTAGTCCATTTATTGTTCCTTGAACTTGTCTTGCTCCAGAAAGTACAGCTGCAATAGAATTAGCAACTGCATTACCGGTGTCATTGTGAGCGTGAATTCCAAGATTTTTACCAGGTATATGTTCAGAAACTTCTTTAACAATTCTTGAAACTTCATGAGGTAAAGTCCCACCGTTTGTATCACATAAAACAATCCATTTTGCTCCATTATCATAAGCTGCCTTAATGCATGCGAGTGCATATTCTGGATTTGCTTTATATCCATCAAAAAAATGCTCAGCATCAAACATAAACTCTTTATTATTTTTAACAAAATGCTTTGTAGTTTCTTTTATATTTTCTAAATTTTCTTCATTTGAAATTCCCAAAGCAACATCAACATGAAAATCCCAAGCTTTACCAACTAAACAAACAGAATTAGTATTGGAATTTAATATTGCAGATAGACCTGGATCATTTTCAGCACTTCTTCCTGACTTTTTTGTCATACCAAATGCTGTAAAACTTGAATTTTTAAGCTGAAGTTTTTTTTGAAAGAATTCGGTATCAGTTGGATTTGCCCCTGGCCAACCCCCTTCTATATAATCTACACCTAGATCATCTAAAGCATGCGCAATCTTAGTTTTTTCGTCTAATGAAAAATGCACACCTTGAGTTTGAGCTCCATCTCTAAGTGTTGTGTCAAATATGTATAGTCTCTCTTTACTCATTTAATTTTCCAGATTGTTTTACCATCTTTATCTTCAATTAAAATACCTTTATCTAATAATTCGTTTCGTATTTCATCAGCAAGCTTGTAGTTTTTTTCATCTCTTGCTTTATTCCTATGTTCTATCTTTTGTAAAATTTGCTCATCAGTTAAAGTTAGCTTTCCTTTCTTAAAGTAATTCCATTGTTCTGTTGTTTCATTCAATAATCCAATAAAATTGCAAGCTGTTGTAAATACTTCTTTATCTGAAATACTTCCTTCTTTAGCCTTTTCATAGAGTTTGTGAAGTACTGCAATATATCCTGGGGTATTTAAATCGTCATATAATGGTTTTAAATCATCGTCTTCTATTAAAATTTTTTTATTTATAGGTACATAACACCCATACCATTTATCAAGTGTTCTATAACATTCATCCATGAGTTTATCATTCCAATCTAGTGGTTGGCTGTAATGAGCACTTATCAATGCTAATCTTAAAACTTGTCCGTTAAATTTATTTTTAAAATCATTTATTTTTAAAATATTTCCCTGTGATTTTGCCATTTTCTCTTTTGACATAGTTATAAAGCCATTATGTATCCAGTAATTGGCAAAACTTTTAGTTTTGTTAGCACATACCGATTGAGCTATTTCATTTTCATGATGTGGAAACATTAAATCTCTTCCACCGCCATGTATATCAAATGTATTACCTAAATATTTTTTTGACATTACAGAACATTCCAAATGCCATCCTGGTCTTCCTTTGCCCCAGGGTGATTCCCACGAAGGTTCCTTATCGCTGGAAGGTTTCCATAAAACAAAATCTTCTGGATTATTTTTATTTTCTGAAATTTCTACTCTTGAACCTGCTATTAAATCTTCTAAATTTTTATTTGATAATTTGCCATAATCTTTGTATTCCTTAACCTTAAAATAAACATTCTTTTCTTTCTCATAAGCAAAACCATTCTTTATCAGTTCTTCAACCATTTCTATCATTAATTTTATATTTTCAGTAGCTCGTGGTTCATGAGTTGGAACTTCGCAATTTAAATAATTACAGTCATCATGAAAATTTTTTGAAACTTTTTTAGTCAAATCAGATATTGAAATATTTTTTTCAGCTGAGGCTTTAATAATTTTATCATCAATATCTGTAATATTTCTGACATAAGTTACCGATTTTTTTCCATATTTACATTTAAGTACTTTGAACAACAAATCAAACACTACTAGCGGTCTTGCATTTCCAATATGTGGATCGTCATAAACAGTTGGTCCACAAACATACATCCCTATTTTGTTTTCATTTATCGGAACAAATTTCTCTTTTTTACCACCAAGAGTATTTGATAAAAATATATCTTTATTCATTATTCTAGGAATATACCTTAAATTTAGATTTGTGAATCTAATTGATTAGTTGGGAATCTTACATACTGGAATAGGTTCCATTTTATGTAAGTTTGTTTTTCTTATTTGTAAATACTTGTCTCTGTTTGATGAGTTTTTATTATTCATTGCTTCTTCTAATTCTTTATATGAAAGTCCTAGTTGACCTTCGTCAGTTCTACCATCATCCCAAAGTCCATCTGTTGGTGGAGCATCAATTATTTCTTTTAAGATTTTTAATTCCTTACCAAGTTCCCAAACTTCTGTTTTGTTACAATCTGCTA
>CAZGVS010000055.1:0-4714 GCA_964529275.1 uncultured Candidatus Pelagibacter sp. | reverse complement strand
AAAAAGATCCAGACAAAAAAAGCTCGATTGAAAGGTCATTAAAGTATATGGGTTTAAACCCCGATATAGATGCAAAAGATATTAAGATCGACAAAGTTTTTATTGGCAGTTGTACCAATGGAAGAATTGAGGATTTAAGAGAGGCAGCTAAAATTTTAAAAGATAAAAAGATAGCAAATCATGTTGATGCAATGGTAGTTCCTGGTTCAGGACTTGTTAAAGAACAGGCTGAGCAAGAAGGATTACATAAAATCTTTATTAATTCTGGATTTGAATGGAGAGAACCAGGTTGTTCAATGTGTTTAGCAATGAATGCAGATAAATTAAAACCTGGTGAAAGATGTGCATCTACTTCTAATAGAAACTTTGAAGGAAGACAAGGAAGAGGTGGTAGAACACATTTAGTTAGTCCAGGAATGGCAGCTGCAGCAGCAATTTCAGGCAATTTAGATGATGTTAGAAAGTATCAAGGATAATGCAAAAATTTAATAAAGTTAAAGGTATACCTGCTTATTTGCCAATAGTTAATATTGATACTGATATGTTAATACCCAAGCAGTTCTTAAAAACAATTAAAAGAACTGGTTTAGGAAAAAATTTATTTTATGAGATGAGGTATGATGAAAAAGGAATTAAAAATGATCAATTTATACTTAACCAATCTCCTTATGATAAATCTAAAATATTAATTGCTGGAAAAAATTTTGGATGTGGCTCATCTAGAGAACATGCTCCCTGGGCTTTGTTAGACTTCGGCATTACCTGTGTAATTAGTTCTAGTTATGCAGACATTTTTTATAACAATTGTTTTAAAAATGGAATTCTTCCCATTGTAATAGACGAAGAAAAAATTAAACAAATTTCTGAATATTCATCTAGAAAAGAGGAAATAGAAATTGATTTGGTTAATCAAATAATTAAATTTGGAAATAATGAAATTAAATTTGAAATTGATCCATTTAAAAAAAAGTGTTTACTTGAAGGATTAGATGATATTGCGTTGTCTTTAGAAAAAACTGATAAAATCATGTCGTTTGAAAATAAGCTTAAAAATTCAAAACCCTGGATATTTAATGATTAAAGTAAAAAAAAGAAAATTTTTACTTTTACCTGGAGATGGTATTGGCCCAGAGGTTATTAATGAAGTTAAAAAAATAATTAACTGGTTTAATAATAAAAAGTCATTAGATTTTGAAATGGAGGAAGATTTAGCAGGAGGTATATCTTATGACAAACATGGCACACCAATTACTGATGAAGTTTTTTATAAGGCTTTAGAATGTGAAGCGGTAATATTGGGAGCTGTTGGTGGACCAAAGTGGGATAATGTTGAGTTTTCAAAAAAGCCTGAGAGAGCACTATTAAAATTAAGAAAAGAATTAAAATTATTTGCCAATTTACGACCAGCAATTTGTTTTAAACAATTGGTTGATGCATCAACACTTAAACCGGAAGTAGTTTCTGGACTAGATATTATGATTGTAAGAGAATTAACAGGTGGTATTTACTTTGGTGAACCTAGAGGTATTAAACCAATTGATAATGGGGAGAGAAAAGGAATTAATACTCATACTTATACTTCTAGTGAAATTAGAAGAGTAGCCAAGGTTGCTTTTGATCTTGCAAAAAAAAGACAAAATAAAGTTACATCTTGTGAAAAATCAAATGTAATGGAAGCTGGATTACTTTGGAGAGAAGAAGTTCAGGAATTACATGATAAAGAATATAAGGATGTTAATTTAAATCACATGTTGGCTGATAATTGTTCAATGCAGCTTCTTAGAAATCCAAAGCAATTTGATGTAATTGTTACTGATAATTTATTCGGCGATATGCTATCTGATCAAGCATCAATGTTAACTGGATCCCTAGGATTGTTGCCATCAGCTTCATTAGGTGCAAAAAATAAAGATGGTAAATTGAGAGCAATGTATGAACCAATACATGGTTCAGCGCCAGATATTGCTGGAAAAGGAATAGCAAATCCAATTGCATCAATATTAAGTTTTGCAATGGCACTTAAGTATTCTTTAAACCTAGATAATGAAGCAAACGCTTTAGAAAAAGCTGTTCAGGATGTTTTAGACGATGGTCTAAGAACAAAGGATATTATTTCTAAAGGAACAAAAGAAGTATCAACCTCTCAAATGGGTGATGCGATAATTTCAAAATTGCAATAATCTTACATTTATTCTAGAGTTTAGAAATGCCAAATTATACAGCACCACTTGATGATATGATGTTTCTTTTTGATAAGTTAAGAAATAATCAAAATTATAATGAGATTGAAAAATACAAAGAAGTTAACACAGAACTTGTCAAAGATATTTTAAGTGAAGCAGCCAAAATTAATCAAAATATAATATTACCTCTTGCTAAATCGGGAGATGAAAATCCCACAGTTCTTGAAAATGGGGTTGTAAGAACACCACCAGGTTATAAAGAAGCATATAAAAAATTTATTGAAGATGGATGGACGTCTCTATCTTGTGATCCAAAATATGGTGGCCAAGGAATGCCTAAAACTGTTAGTGCTTTTTTTGATGAAATGTTATCTTCATCAAGTTTATCTTTTAAATTATACAGCGAACTGAGTATTGGTGCATATAATTGTATTAATCACCATGCAAATGAAGAAATAAAAAATAAATATTTACCAAAAATTGTTGAAGGTAAGTGGAGTGGTACAATGTGTTTAACAGAACCAGTTTGTGGCACTGATTTAGGTTTATTAAAAACCAAAGCAGTAGAACAACCTGATGGAACTTTTAAAATAAGTGGTCAAAAAATATTTATAACTTCTGGAGATCATGACTTAACAGAAAATATTATTCATTTAGTCATAGCAAGGGCTACCGACTCACCAAAAGGTACCAAGGGAATTAGTTTATTTTTAGTTCCAAAGTTTAAAGTGAATGAAGATGGAACAATTGGAATTAGAAATGGAATTTCCACTGGATCTATAGAATCTAAAATGGGTATAAAAGGTTCAGCAACATGTGTCCTAAATTTTGATGATGCAGTTGGATACATGATAGGTCCAAAAAATAAAGGTCTTAATTCGATGTTTACGATGATGAATTTAGAAAGAATAGTTGTTGGTATACAGGGGTTAGGAATTTCTGAAACTGCATACCAAAATTCTTTAAGTTATGCCAAAGAAAGAAAACAAGGAAAAACTCATAATAGCAAATCCTCAAATGGAGCAGACAATATTATTGAACACGCTGATATAAGAAAATCTTTGCTAAATATGAAATCTATAATTGAGGGTGAGAGAGCTTTATGTTTTTGGTTGTCTCAACAAACCGAAGTAAGTTTGTATCATGAAAATACAAAAGTTAGAGAAGAAGCTTCTGATTTTGTTTCCTTAATGACACCAGTTGTCAAAACGATGTTTACGGACCTAGGTATGGAAATTACAAGTGATGCAATGCAAGTACATGGAGGATACGGTTATACAAAAGATCAAGGAATAGAACAATTATATAGAGATAATAGAATTACACCTATTTATGAAGGCACTAACTCTATTCAAGCAGCAGATCTAGTGTTTAGAAAACTTATTAATAAGAATGGAGATATTATTGATAAATACTTAAACACAATTAAAAACGATTTAGATAATAACATTAAAGAAATAAAGCCTTTTATTGATGATTTTAGGTCTCAAATGCAAATATTAATTAAATTTACCGACTGGATTAAAGAAAAAATATCTAATTCTAAAAATGATGCGAGTGCAGCTTGTAATGATTATTTAAAAGCTCTTGGTTATTTATCCATAGCTCATTCATGGATAAAGGTTTTAGAAGTATGTTTTAAGGACTATCAAAATAACAAAGATTTTTATGAGGATAAAATTCAGACAGCTAAGTTTTATTTTAAAAGAGTTTTACCAAGAGCTGAAAATCATTTCAAAACTGCATCTTCTGGCAGTGATTATATAATGAATTTTAAATTTAACTAATGAGTGATTACGATAAACATCTAGACAAAAATAATGCTAACTTTGTCCCTCTAACTCCAATAAGTTTTTTAGAGAGAGCTAAAGACATCTATCCTAACTATGAAGCTCTAATTTATGAAGACAAAAAGTATACCTGGTCAGAAATTTATAAAAGATGTACTAAATTTGCCAGCGCTTTAGAAAAAATTGGGATTGGTGATGGAGATACTGTTTCTGTTATGGCTTTTAATACTCCTGAAATTTTTGAAGCGCACTATTCTGTGCCAATGTGTGGAGCAGTTTTAAATACTATAAATACCAGACTTGATGCAAAGACAGTTGCATATATTTTAGATCATAGTGATGCTAAAGTTCTTATTGTAGATAGGCAACTTCATTCAATTATTGAAAAAGCTCTAACAATTTCAAAAATAAAACCAATAATTATTGATATTCAAGATAATTTTGCTGATCAATCCACATTAAAAAAAATAGGCGAAAAAGAATATGAAAATTTTTTAAGTACAGGAGATGATAATTATAAGTGGAAATTTCCTAAAGATGAATGGAAAGCTATCTCTTTAAGTTATACATCTGGAACAACTGGAAACCCTAAGGGAGTTGTTTATCATCATAGAGGATCTTATTTAATGTCGACTGGTAGCGCTGTTGCATGGAATATGCCTAATAGATTAAATTTTTTAACAATAGTACCAATGTTCCATTGTAATGGTTGGGGATATCCCTGGACTATTCCAATGCTTA
>CAZGVS010000054.1:0-4843 GCA_964529275.1 uncultured Candidatus Pelagibacter sp. | reverse complement strand
GAATATGAAACTGAAAAAAGACATTACGCCCATGTAGATTGTCCAGGTCATGCTGACTATGTAAAGAATATGATTACTGGTGCCGCACAAATGGATGGGGCAATATTAGTTGTTAATGCAGCCGATGGTCCTATGCCTCAAACTAAAGAACACATTCTTTTGGCGAGACAAGTCGGTGTTCCAGCGATTGTTGTATTTTTAAATAAAGTTGATCAAGTTGATGATAAAGAAATGATAGACTTGGTTGAGGAAGAAATTAAGGAGTTGTTAACATCGTATAAATTCCCAGGTGATAAAACACCAATTATAAAAGGATCAGCTTTAGCTGCGGTAGAAGGTAAAGATGAAGCGATTGGAAAAAATGCAATAATGGAATTAATGAAAGCAGTTGACGAATTTATACCACAACCTGACAGACCAAAAGACAAACCATTTTTAATGCCTGTTGAAGATGTATTTTCAATTTCAGGAAGAGGAACTGTTGTTACTGGTAGAGTTGAGCAGGGAGTAGTAAAAACTGGTGAAGAGATTGAAATCGTTGGTATTAAAGAAACAAAAAAATCAGTTTGTACAGGAGTTGAAATGTTTAGAAAGATCCTAGATACAGGCGAAGCCGGAGATAATATTGGAGCTTTGTTAAGAGGTGTTGAAAGAACTGACGTTGAAAGAGGTCAAGTCCTATGTAAACCTGGATCTGTTACTCCACATACTAAGTTTGAAGCTCAAGCATATGTTCTTAAAAAAGAAGAGGGAGGAAGACATACTCCTTTTTTCACAAAATACAGACCTCAATTTTATTTTCGAACAACAGATGTTACAGGAGAGGTAGAATTACCTTCTGGAACTGAAATGGTAATGCCAGGAGATGATGCTAAATTTACTGTTAAACTAATTACACCAATAGCTATGAGTGAAAAATTAAATTTTGCAATTAGAGAAGGTGGAAGAACAGTAGGAGCAGGAGTAGTAACTAAAATAATAGAGTAAGCTCCATAGGAGTGTAGCTCAATTGGTAGAGCGCCGGTCTCCAAAACCGGAGGTTGGGGGTTCGATTCCCTCCGCTCCTGCCAAAAAATAAAAAGTGTATATGAAAAACCCTTTAAAATTTTTTCAGGACGTGAAACAGGAAGCTTTTAAAGTAACTTGGCCAACTGGAAAAGAAACAATGCAAGGAACTTTAATGGTGATAGCAATGGCGATTGTTGCGGCTTTGTTTTTTCTTCTAATGGATCAAATATTGAAATTTTTTTTAGAGATAGTGCTAAGAATGAGTTTTTAAATGAAAAACTGGTATATTGTTCAATCTCACTCATCTTTTGAAAATAAAGTAGCTCAATTAATAAAAGATGAAGCTGAAAAAGCTAAAATATCTGAAAAGTTTGAAGAAATAGTAGTTCCTACTCATGATATTACCGAAGTTAAAAGAGGCAAAAGAGTACAAAGAAAAAAAAAATATTTTCCAGGCTATGTTTTGATTAAAAGTGAAATGGATAATTCTATTTATCATATGATAAAAAATATAAAGAAAGTAAGTGGTTTTTTAGGATCTAAAGGAACCCCGGTTCCAGTCTCAGACAAAGAAATTGAAAAAATTTTAGGTCAAATAAAAGATGGTGTGGTTCAGCCAAAATCTGGTATAGAATATAGCGTTGGTGAAAAGGTACAGGTTATCGATGGTCCATTTGCTTCATTTAATGGTTTGGTTGAAGAAGTAGATGAAGATAAATCTAAACTTAAAGTTTCTGTTTCAATTTTTGGAAGACCTACTCCTGTTGAATTAGAATTTAACCAAGTGGAGAAAAATAGCTAATGGCAAAAAAAGAAATTAGTGGATATGTTAAATTACAGATTAATGGAGGTCAAGCAAATCCAGCTCCTCCTGTTGGGCCTGCTTTGGGTCAAAGAGGAATAAATATTATGGAATTCTGTAAAGCATTCAATGAAAAAACAAAAAGCTTCATGGGAAAACCTGTTCCAGTAGTTATAACAGTTTATAAAGATAAGAAATTTGATTTTATTATTAAATCTCCACCTGCATCACATTTTATTAAAGAAGCAGTTAAAATTAAAAGTGGTTCAAGTGAACCCGGTAGAAATATAATTAAAACAATCTCCAAAAAACAATTAGAAGACATCGCCAAACAAAAAATGAATGATCTTAACGCACATGATTTAGATCAAGCTATTAAAATTATAGCTGGATCTGCAAGATCCATGGGTATTGAGGTTAAGGAATAATATGACTTCTAAAAGATATAAAAAACTACCTGAAAACACAAAAAAGTTACAAGCAGAGGATTTTTCAAAAGTTATAACTAAAGTAAAAGAAAATTGTAGCGCAAAATTTGATGAGTCAATAGATTTAAGTTTGCAAATTAATAATAAGCAAAAAAAAAATGAAATTAACATGAGAACAGTAACAAATTTACCAGGTGGTACTGGGAAAAAAGTAAAAGTAGCAGTTGTTTGTGAGGAAGATAAGGTAAAATTAGCACAAGATTCAGGAGCTGATATTGTTGGTGGTGATGAGTTTATAGAAAAAATTAAATCTGGAGATTTAAATTTTGAAAAACTTATCTGCACACCTTCAATGATGATAAAACTTTCAAAGTTAGGTAAAGTTTTAGGACCAAAGGGACTTATGCCAAACCCAAAGCTAGGAACTGTTACTGATGAACTAGAAAAAGCAATAAAAGATACTAAATCAGGACAAGTTGAAATCAGAAATGATAAAGACGGAAATATAGGATTGAGTATTGGAAAAAAATCTTTTTCTGATGAAAATTTACTTAAAAATTTTAAATCAATAATTGATACAGTAGAAAAAGAAAAATCAAACTTTTCTATCAAAGGAGATTTAATAAAAAATATATTTTTGACTTCCACAATGGGAGTTTCTTATAAAATTAAATTGGAAAAAAATATTTAGTTATGATGAATAAAAGTCAAAAGAAAGAATATATTGATAATATGAAAAATCAATTTTCTAAGTTTGATGCCGTTATTGTTACTCATTATCAAGGTCTTACTGTAAATCAGTTAGACGATTTGAGAGCCAAAATGAGAGATCATGGAATTCAATTTAAGATAACTAAAAACAGAATAACTAAACTCGCTTTAGAAAATACAAAATGCAAGGAATTAAAAGATTTGTTTACAGGTCCAACAGCTGTAGCATTGTCGGAGGATGCAATTACGTCTGCAAAAATATTAACAAAATTTTCAAAGGAGAATCAAAATCTTAAAATTCTTGGGGGGATCATGGGATCCGAGATTTTAGACGTAGCTGGAGTAAATAATGTCGCGACACTTCCTACATTAGATGAAGCAAGGGCTAAAATAGTAGGAATTTTAAGTTCACCAGCTCAAAAAATTGCAAGTATTTTACTTGCACCTGCCTCAAAAATCGCTATTTTAGCGCTCGAAAAATCAAAAAAATAACTTGGGACAAATTATATCATGGCTGATCTAAACAAAATTATAGATGACTTATCAAGCTTGACTGTCGTAGAAGCGGCTGAGCTTTCAAAACAACTAGAGGAAAAATGGGGAGTTACAGCTGCAGCAGCTGTAGCAGCAGCACCAGCTGCTGGGGGTGGAGCAGCACCTGCTGAAGAAAAAGATGAATTTACAATTGTACTTGCTTCGAGTGGAGACAAAAAAATTAATGTGATAAAAGAGGTAAGAGCAATTACATCATTAGGGTTAAAAGAAGCTAAAGATCTAGTTGAGGGTGCACCTAAAGAAGTAAAAACTGGTGTGAATAAAAAAGAAGCAGAAGAGATTAAGAAAAAACTCGAAGCAGCAGGCGCAAAAGTAGAACTTAAGTAAATTACAAAATTTTAATCGTTAATAAATTTTTATTAACGATAAACATAAATGCAATTATCTTTTACAAAGAAAAAAAACATAAGGAAAAATTTTGGTAAACTAAAAGAAAGTTTATCGATTCCTAACTTGATTGAAGTTCAAAAAAATTCTTACAATGAATTAATTGAGTTCAAAGGCAGCACTGAAACTCATTTAATAAAAGGGTTTGATAGAGTTTTTAAAAGTATTTTTCCCATAGAAGATCTAAATGAAAAAGCAACATTAGAATATGTTTCTTATAGATTAGAAAAGCCTAAATTTGATGTAGAGGAATGTGTTGCAAGAGGATTAACTTATGCAGCAGCTTTGAAATGTACATTAAGATTAGTTGTTTACGAAATTGACCAAGAGAACAATACTAAAGAAATATTATCAGCTAAAGAGCAGGAGGTTTATATGGGCGAAGTACCAATGATGACTAACAGTGGTACGTTCATAACTAATGGAGTTCAAAGAGTTGTAGTAAACCAAATGCATAGAAGTCCTGGTGTGTTTTTTGATCACGACAAAGGAAAATCTCATGCAAGTGGAAAACTTTTATTTAATTGTAGAGTAATACCAAATAGAGGTTCTTGGCTAGATTTTGAATACGATGTTAAAGATTTAATGTATTTTAGAATTGATAGAAAAAAGAAACTTTATGCTAGCACACTTCTCCAGGCTTTGGGATACACAAAAACTGACATTGTAAATGAATTTTATGAGAGTGAAACTTATTCTTATGATACAAATTTAAAAAAATGGAAGACAAAATTTGATCCAGAAAATTACAAAGCTAAAAACTTCTCAGAAGAGGTTATTGATGCAAAAACTAACAAAGTCGTTGTAAAAGCAAATGAAAAAATTAATTTTCTAACTGCCAAAAAACTTTTTAGTGATGGATTAAAAGATATTTATATTTCTAACGAGTCTCTTTATGGAAAATTTTTACATAAAAGTATAAAAATTGGAGAGGATGAATTTAAAATTGGAA
>CAZGVS010000053.1:0-4857 GCA_964529275.1 uncultured Candidatus Pelagibacter sp. | reverse complement strand
GGACCAGTTGATGGTCATGATATTGATGCATTAATTTCTGTTTTAAAAAATGCAAGAGATATTAATTATGATGGACCAATATTAATTCATTTAAAAACTGAGAAGGGCAAAGGGTATAAGTTTGCAGAAAATTCTTCTGACAAGTATCATGGAGTTAGTAAATTTAATATTAATACTGGTGAGCAAGAAAAAGCGATTTCAAAAACCCCAAGTTATACAAAAGTCTTTGCAAATACATTGGTAAAGCATGCTGAAAAGGATAGTAAAATAATAGGTATCACAGCAGCTATGCCCTCTGGAACTGGAATGGATATATTTGGAAAAAGTTTTCCCAAAAGAATGTTTGATGTAGGTATTGCAGAACAACATGCTGTTACTTTTGCTGCAGGATTAGCGGCAGAAGGTTACAAGCCTTTTGCAGCAATATATTCAACATTTTTACAAAGAGCTTATGATCAAGTAGTTCATGACGTGGCAATTCAGAGTTTACCAGTTAGATTTGCTATCGATAGAGCGGGATTAGTGGGCGCTGATGGCCCAACGCATGCTGGTTCATTTGATATTACTTACCTATCAACTTTACCCAATTTTGTAGTGATGGCTGCCAGTGATGAGTCTGAGCTTATAAAAATGATAAATACTTCAGTTGATATTAATGATAAACCATCAGCTTTTAGATACCCAAGAGGTAATGGATTTGGTGTTGATCTTCCAAATATAAGTGAAAGGCTTGAAATTGGAAAAGGCAGAATTGTTAAAGAGGGTAAAAACGTAGCTATAATAAATTTTGGTGCAAGATTAAATGAATGTTTGATAGCAAGAGAAAATTTATTAAAAAAAGGAATTAAAATTTCAGTAATAGACGCTAGATTTGCTAAGCCTTTAGATGAAAATCTTCTTTGGCAAATAGCTACAGATCATGAAGTGGTAATTACAATAGAAGAAGGTTCTATAGGAGGGTTTGGTTCACATGTAGGACAATTTTTAAATGAAAAAAACCTACTAGATAATAAGCTTAAATTTAGATCAATGTTTTTACCAGATATATTTATAAATCATGATAAACCTGATTTGATGTATAAATTTGCTGGTTTAGATTCCTCAAACATCGAGATTAAAATTTTAGACACTTTAAACTCTAAAGTTATAGTGAAAAAAAGTAATTAAATTTTACATTGAGCACTGTTCATAAGGTAATGATCTAACAATACACAGTGCATCATAGCTTCACCAATTGGTACAGCTCTTATACCTACACAAGGATCATGTCGGCCCTTTACAGATATAGATGTATTTTTACCAAATCGATCTATAGTTTTTCTTCTAGTTAAAATAGACGATGTGGGTTTTACAGCAAAAGAAACCCTTATCTCCTGACCAGATGAAATTCCACCAAGAATTCCACCCGCGTTATTTGAACTAAATTTTGTTTTTTTTCCCAGCGCGGAAATTTCATCTGAATTTTGCTCTCCTGTTAGTTGAGCAGAACTCATGCCAGATCCTATGTTAACACCTTTTACAGCATTTATACTCATCATGGCCGAAGCAAGATCCATATCCAATTTTGAATAGATCGGAGCTCCTAAACCGACCGGCACGCCTCTTGCCCTTACCTCAATTATTGCTCCACATGACGATCCAGCTTTTCTAATACTTAATAAATACTTTTCCCATAATTTTACAATAGACTCATCAGGGCAAAAAAAAGGATTTTTTGATATAAATTTATCATTCCATTTTTTTAAATCGCAACCAAGCACTCCTAATTGAGTCACTGCTCCTCTCACATTATAGTTTTTTCCAATTATTTTTTCTAAAGTTTTTTTTGCTATAGCACCAGCAGCAACTCTAGAAGCAGTTTCTCTGGCAGACTGTCTTCCTCCACCTCTATAATCTCTAATTCCATACTTTTTAAAATATGTGTAATCAGCATGACCTGGACGAAATTTATTTTTTATTGTCTCATAATCTCGAGATCGCATGTCTCTGTTATAAATAACCATTGATATTGGAGTTCCAGTAGTTTTGCCGTCAAAAACGCCTGAAAGTATATTAACTTTGTCGTCTTCTTTTCTTTGAGTAGTAAACTTAGATTGTCCAGGTTTTCTTTTGTTCAATTCTTTTTGAATATCTGTCTCATTTATACTTATGTTTGGAGGGCAGCCATCAACAACACAGCCTATAGCTGGACCATGTGACTCACCCCAAGTGGTAAAACGAAATATCTTTCCAAATGTATTAAATGACATAAAATACAATATATAGATTATTTTGTTTAAATTATGAATCAAAAAAACTCACTTGGGCTTGATAAATGTTTTGGAGAACTAGATAACCCGTTTAATTTGTTCGGGGAATGGTTCGCCGAAGCTAAAAAATTAGAACCTAACGATCCAAATGCCCTAGCTTTGGCCACTGTGAATAAATTAGGAGTTCCGTCTGTTAGAATGGTGCTGCTTAAAGGTTATAGCACCAAGGGGTTTATATTTTATACCAATCTAAATAGTAGAAAGAGTGAAGACATAAAGATTAATCCAAATGCATCAATGTGCTTTCATTGGAAAAGTTTATTAAGACAAATTAGAATAGTTGGAAAGATAAATAGTGTTCAAGTTGAAGAAGCTGATAAATATTACAAAAGTAGATCTTATGGGAGTCGAATTGGAGCGTGGGCATCTAAACAAAGTACAATTTTAAATAGTAGAGATGAATTATATGAATCAATAGATGATTATAAAAAAAAATTTCCTGAGGAAAATAAAGTTCCAAGACCCAATTATTGGTCGGGATGGAATTTGTCTCCAAGTGAGGTTGAATTTTGGCTGGACGGCGAAAATAGAATACATCAAAGGTTAAAATATATTAAAGATGAAAATAATAGCTGGAAAAAAGTTTTACTGAGTCCTTAAAAATTTCTTTCTAAACTGAAAGATGTTAGCTTTCTAAAAATTGATTTTTCCTTAGTTTCAGGAAATATACTTAATGAATTTGATGAAAGATTTATGAAGTATTCAGCTTTTAAATAACAGTCTTTAATAATTTTGTATTTTTTTATTAAATTAAGAATATTTTTAAATTCTTCCTCTGATCTATTTTGCTTTGTGAAACAATTTTTAATATATTTTTTTTCTTCTATTAAAGCTTTCTGGTTTAACAAAATTATTGGTAAAGTAATCTTTCCTTCAAAAAAATCATTTCCAATTTCTTTTCCAAATAATTTGAGCTCTGAATTATAATCCAAAGTATCATCAGCTATTTGAAATGTGAGTCCAAGATTTTTTCCGTAGAACTCTAATGCATCTTTAATCTTACTTTCTCTATTTGCTAAAATTGCACCAACTTTAGTAGCTGCCGCAAAAAGAGAAGCTGTCTTTGAAGAAATAATTTTAAGGTAGGTTTCTTCAAGCATATCAACTTCACCATTATGTTGTAATTGCAAAACTTCTCCCTGAGAAATTTCAGCAGATGTTGAAGACAAAAGTTTTAAAACTTCTTTATCGCCATCCTCTACCATCATTTCAAAACATCTACTCAACAAATAATCACCAACCAGTATAGAGGACTGATTTCCCCAAATTTTATTCAAGGTTTTTTTCCCTCTTCTTAAATCACTGTTGTCAATTACATCATCGTGCATTAATGTAGCTGCATGTATCAACTCAACACATGCTGCGAGATTTACATCTCTAGTTCCTTTCTGGTAATCACATAATTTCGCTGATCCTAGCGTTAATAGAGCTCTTAGTCTTTTTCCCCCAGTATCTAAATGATAATTAGTCATTTTTTCTACTAGCTCAACTTTGCTTGAAAGTTTTAAATTAATTCTCTCCTCAACCAATACCAATCTATCCTCGACAGAATTTTTAAGGTCTAAATACGAATTATTTATATTTTTTTTTAGCTGAACAACGGTTCCCATAAAATTAAAGTAGTCTAAATATTACATTATTATACTTATCAATTGACGCACCTACATCTTCAACTAAAAGGAGACTTTATATTTAATTATAAATTCTATAAGCATAAGTATGTTTTCATTTTTCAAAAAAAAAACGATTATACCCCATATTAAGCTAAATGGTGTTATTGGAAATGTTGGAAAATTTAAACAGGGAATTGATTTTGCTGGACAAGAGGAAATAATAAAAAAAGCTTTTGATTTAAAAAAATCTCCTGCCGTAGCAATTTCTATTAATTCGCCAGGGGGATCTCCAGTTCAATCTCATTTGATTCATGATTTTATTAAACATCTTGCAAAAAAAAATAATAAAAAAGTTATCGTTTTTGCGGAGGATGTTGCTGCTTCAGGTGGCTACTTGATTGCATGTAGCGGCGATGAAATATATGCAAACCAAAGTTCAATAATAGGATCTATAGGAGTAATTTATTCATCTTTTGGTTTCACTGAACTTATAAATAAAATAGGAGTACAAAGAAGAGTTTATACAGCTGGAAAAAATAAGAGTACTTTAGATCCTTTTATGGAAGAAAAAAAAGAGGATATTGATAGATTAAAAAATATCCAATTAGATCTTCATAAAGATTTTATTGATGTTGTGGAAAAAAGCAGATCCTCTAAATTGAAGAAAGATTTAGATATTGAGCTATTTTCTGGAGAATTTTGGTCTGGAAGAAAAGCCAAAGAATTAGGATTGATAGATGGAATTGGTAATTCAGATCAAATACTGAGAGAAAAATTTGGAGATAGTGTGATAGTTAAAAAATTCGAAAAATCGAAGGGATGGCTTGCAAAAAAATTATCTTCCAATAATCAAACGGAACAAGTAGTAAGTATTTTAGAGGAAAGATCTATCTGGCAAAGATATGGTTTCTAAAAAAAAAAAGAAACAGCCTAAA
>CAZGVS010000052.1:0-4972 GCA_964529275.1 uncultured Candidatus Pelagibacter sp. | reverse complement strand
ACATAAATGAAATGATTTTTTTCATTATTTCCCTCTTTCTTGTTAAATTTAACTTCCTTATCCTCTCAAAAAAAACCATTTGATACAAGTGACAATTATTTATTTTGAATGTAAAAAAGCCTTATATAAAGCTAATTAGTAAAATAAAAAATATCATGGAGTTCGATTATATAATTATTGGTGCTGGCTCAGCTGGATGTGTTCTTGCCAACAGACTTTCAGAAAACCCAAAAAACAAAGTACTACTTATTGAGGCTGGCGGAAAAGACAACTATCCGTGGATTCATGTGCCGGTTGGATATTACAAAACGATGCATAATCCGAAAGTTGATTGGTGCTTCAACACTGAAAAAGATGAAACAATGAATAATAGATCAATTAGATATCCAAGAGGAAAGACATTGGGTGGAAGTTCTTCTATTAACGGGCTTCTTTGGATCAGAGGTCAAAGTAATGATTATGATAATTGGCGCCAACAGGGAAATAATGGATGGGGCTGGGATGATGTTTTACCATATTTTTTAAAATCGGAAAATAATGAAATGGGAAAAAGTAAATTTCATAATGATAGTGGGCCGATTATGGTTTCAAATAAAAAGATTAATCTAAAAATGCTAGAGGAATTTATTAACGCAGCTGAAGAAAAAGGAATTCCAAGAGTAGACGATTTTAATACAGGCGATAATTTTGGAGTTGGATATTATCAATTTACAACTAATTATGATCGAGGTTTATTGAAGTTAAGATGTAGTGCAGCAAAAGGTTATTTAAATCCAATTAAAAAAAGAAAAAATTTAAAGATAATAGTAAATGCACATGTTCAAAAAATTAATTTTGAGTCAAATAGAGCTGTAAGCATAAATTATTATATAAATAATGAGCTAAGAACAGTCAAAACTAACAACGAGATAATTTTATCGGCAGGATCAATTGGTTCGCCTCACATACTTCAAGTTTCAGGCATTGGAGACAGCGAAAAATTAAAACATAATGGTATAGAGTTAATTAAGGAATTAAAAGGAGTAGGACAAAATTTACAAGATCATTTAATGTTTAGACCAGTCTACAAAGTTAACAAACTAGAGTCTTTAAATAAAAAAATTAACAGTCTGTTTGGGAATTTACTTATTGGTTTAGAATATGTATTTTTTCAAAGTGGCCCAATGACTATGGGAGCTAGTCAGGTATGTGGATTTGCAAAAAGTGACTCTTCACGCGCTACACCTAATCTTCAATTCCATATCCAACCTATTAGCACTGATATTTTAGGAGCATCAAAACTACATGACTTTCATGGAATTACTCCAACAGTTGCAAATATAAGACCTACTAGTAGAGGTAATATCAGTATTATAAGCAAAGATAGTAGAGTTAATCCTAAAATCAAAATGAATTATTTATCTACAGAAGATGATCGTCGTGTTGCTGCTCAAGGTCTCAAGCTTATTAGAAAGATTATGCTTGATACAGATACTTTTAAAAAATATGAAGCAAGTGAATTTAGACCTGGGATTCATATTCAGGACGATGAAGAATTGGTTAAAGCAGGAAGTGATTATACGCAAACAATTTTTCATCCTGTGGGTACATGTAAGATGGGTCAGGATGAAAATGCAGTTGTTAGTGATAGATTAAAAGTTTATGGCGTTGATAATCTTCGAGTTGTAGATGCATCAATTATGCCAAATATAACCTCGGGTAACACAAATGCACCAACTATTATGATTGCTGAAAAAGCTTCTGATATGATATTAGAAGATAGTCAAGCATGAATGAACAAATAATAATTTTTACGCAAATTGTATTTATTGATTTAGTTTTAGCAGGTGATAATGCAATCATAATTGGTATGGTTGCTTCCAAATTTCCATTAGATCAAAGAAAAAAAATTATTTTTTGGGGAATAGGTGGAGCTGTTATTTTGAGAATTATATTAACTCTTATGACAGCTTATTTGCTTCAAATATCAGGTCTAAGGCTAATAGGAGGTTTGGCACTTTTATATATTTGTTACAAACTTTATAAAGATGTTATTAAGAATGTTACTTCTCAAGATATTAATATTAAGACAGACAATTCTAGTTTTACTAAAGCTATTTGGACGGTATTAATTGCAGATTTTACTATGAGTTTAGATAACGTTTTGGGAGTTGCTGGAGCCGCTAAGGATCATTACTGGTTATTAATATTTGGTTTAGTATTATCAATTATTTTAATGGCAACTGCTGCAACCTTAATTTCTGGGTGGATTAAAAAATATAGCTGGATTGGTTGGGTTGGTTTAATTGCTATTCTAGCTGTGGCTATTGATTTGATTTATACAGATTTAAAGATATTCTTATAGAAATGTATCTTAAAAATTATAATTTAAAAAATAAATATTCATTCGTAACTGGTGCTGGCAAGGGTTTAGGAAGAGCTTGTGCAATTGCACTAGCTGAAGCTGGTTCAAACCTTATTATAGTAAGTCGCACTCAAAAAGATCTTAATGAAGTTTCTAAGAAAATAAAAAAATATAAAGTTAATTGTAAAGCTTATGTGTGTGATGTAACAAGTTATGATCAAATTAAAAATATTATAGATAAACAAAAAAGAATAGATATTTTGGTAAATAATGCAGGAAACAATATTCCAGAACATTTTACCAAAGTAAAAACTAAAGATATGGAGTATCTTGTAAAAATTAATTCAATTGCAGCATTTAATGTTGCTCAATTAAGTGCATTAAAAATGATAAAATTAAAAAATAGAAAAAAAGTTGGAGCTTCCATAATAAATATGTCTTCACAGATGGGTCATGTTGGTGGTCCTATTAGAAGTGTATATAATATGAACAAATGGGGCTTAGAAGGTCTCACCAAAGGTATGGCTTTGGATTTAGCTAAATATAATATAAGGGTAAATACTGTTGCACCTACATTTGTGGTAACTCCAATGACAAAAAAATTTTTAAAAAATAGAAAATTCAAAAGAGAAACTTTGAAAAATATTCCATTAGGAAGATTTGCCGAAATGTCAGAAATTGCATCTGTGGTCGTTTTTTTAGCATCTGATGCCTCTTCTATGATACATGGAACATCGTTATTGGTAGATGGCGGATGGACAGCAAAATAATTAAATATTTTATTGTTTTAATATTAATAAACTTCAAATCATATGCAGTTGAATTTCAAGGAAAGTTTATTCAAGGACATTTTATAATTGGAAAAACAGAACCAGGAACAGAAATATCAATTGATAAAAAGAAAATTAAAGTCTCGAAAGATGGATACTTTGCATTTGGACTAGATAAAGATAGAAAGTTCGATGTTGTCATAAGCGAAGGAGAAAAAAAAATTATAAAAAAAGTTAAAAAAAGAAAATATAAAATTCAAAGAATTGATGGTTTACCAGAAAAAAAAGTAACACCTCCCAAAGAATTTTATGAGCGTATTAAAAAAGAAAATAAATTAATTTCTAATGCAAGAGAAGTGGATAGTGATTTATCATTTTTCAAAGATCAATTTATAATCCCAGTTGACGATGCAATAATAACCGGTGTTTATGGAAGTCAAAGAATTTTAAATGGAATTCCAAAATGGCCACACTATGGATTAGATTTTGCTCAAAAAAAAGGATCGCCTGTAAAAGCCATGAATAATGGTGTGGTCACTTTAGCCGAAAAAGACCTTTTCTACACAGGTGCTACACTAATATTTGATCATGGTCATGGTATATCAACCCTGTATATGCATTTAGACGATATATTTGTTGATATTGGAGATCATGTTAAAAAAGGAGACATTATAGGTACGGTTGGAGCTACCGGAAGAGCGACCGGTCCTCACTTAGACATTAGATTGAATTGGTTTGGTGTTAGATTAGATCCCGCTACAATTCTTAAACTTTAATATGGGATTACATTTTTCAAAAGAAGAATTTTTACAAAGAAAATTAAAAGTAATTAAACAGATGAAAGAGGAAAGCATAGATGCTTTATTAATTTTTAAACAAGAAACTATGTATTGGTTGACAGGTTATGATACTTTTGGTTATGTTTTTTTTCAAAGTTTAGTTTTAGATCAAAAAGGAAATATTATTTTGTTAACTAGAGCTCCAGATTTACGACAAGCGCAAAATACTTCAAATATCGAAAATATAAGAATTTGGGTCGATAAGGATGGGTCCAGACCAACTGATGATCTAAAAATAATTTTAGATGAGTTAAATCTTAAAGGTAAAAAATTAGGTGTTGAGTATGAAGCTTATGGATTGACGGGACGTAATACTCTAAGGCTCAATAAGTCTCTAGAAAATTATTGTTCACTTGAGGATAAATCAGAATTAGTAACAAAATTAAGAGTAGTCAAATCAAAAGAGGAAATTGTGTATGTAAGAAAAGCAGCTGATTTAGCAGATAAAGCTTTGAATGAAGTTTGGAAACATGCAAAAAAAGGTGTTAGCGAGTCTAAAATATTGGCTGAAATGAATAGAGTAATATTTGAAGGTGGAGGCGATTATCCAGCAAATGAATTTATAATCGGGTCTGGAAAAAATGCTCTGCTATGTCGTTATCAATCTGAAAAACAAATACTTAAAACAAAAGACCAATTGACTATTGAATGGGCTGGGACATATAGGCACTATCATTCTGCTATGTTTAGAACAATTCCAATTGGGATCGCTGATTCAAAACATTACAAAATGCATGAAGCTTGTACAGAAGCTCTTAAAAATTGTGAGAAAAAATTGAAACCAGGTAATAAAATTGGAGAAATTTTTGACACACATGCAAATACATTTGATAATTTAGGTTTTAAAAAACATAGAATGAATGCTTGTGGGTACTCTTTAGGAGCAACTTTTTCACCAAATTGGATGGATTGGCCAATGCTTTACACGGGAAATACATATGTAATAAAACCTGGAAATGTTTTCTTCATGCATATGATAATTATGGATTCTGATACAGGTTTAGCTATGAATTTAGGAG
>CAZGVS010000051.1:2394-5105 GCA_964529275.1 uncultured Candidatus Pelagibacter sp. | reverse complement strand
AAAACAACTGATGGATCAAATACAAGTGCTCTTGCAACTGCTACTCTTTGTTGTTGACCACCAGAGAGTTGACCTGGCATTCTATTTTCAAATCCTGTAAGCGAAACCATTGATAAAGCTTTATCAACTTTTTTATCTATTTCATCTTTTGAAATTTTTCTAACTCTTAAAGGGAAAGCTAAATTTTCATAAACTGTCATGTGGGGAAAAAGTGCGTAATTTTGAAATACCATTCCAATTCCTCTTTTATGCGGAGGGATATTCGAAATAGGGTTAGAGTTTAAATAAATTTCACCATTAGTTGGTGTTTCAAATCCTGCTAGCATCATTAGACAGGTCGTTTTACCGGACCCAGAGGGTCCAAGCATTGTTATAAATTCTCCTTCAGCGATATCTAAATTTAAATCTTTAACAACTAAAACTCTTCCATCATAACTTTTATCTACTTGATCAAATTTTACATAATCATTTATCTTTGACATGATGCATTTTAAAACATTTGTTATGATTTAATTCAAGATATTTTTATTTTATATGTAAATCTCTTGAATAATTGCAAAATAGTTCACTTCCTTTATCTGTAACCCTTACAGACTCTGAGGCTTCAACCCCCCAATCTCCAAATTGCATAACAGCTATCATATGAAAACAAACATTCGGTTCTAATAAAGTTTTTTCTCCTTTATAAATATTTAAAGTATGTTCTCCCCAGTCTGGAGGATAGCCAATACCTATGGAGTAACCTGTTCTAGATTCTTTTTTAATATTATATTTGTCTAAAACTCCCCAAAACTTTTGAGCAACATCATCTGCCGTATTACCAGGTTTAATTGCTTCAATACCGGCACTTAAAGCTTCATTCGTTGCACTCATTGCATCAATTTTATTTTGTTCAGGTTTACCTAGTTGCACTGTCCGTGCCATCGGACAATGATATCTTTTTCTAACACCAGAAAGCTCTACGACTGTCGCTTCTCCTGAAATAAATTTTTGGTCTGTTGCAGTTAAATGAGAAGCTGAAGTTCCTTTACCCGTTGGTAATAAAGTTGTTATACTTGCGTATTCTCCTCCTAACTCTGGAGTACCTTTAAATAAAGCTCTCTGTATTTCAGCAACAGCATCGCATTGCCTTACACCAGGATTAATTACATCCATAGCAACTTTCATAGCTTGTTGAGATATAATCGCAGCATCTTTCATATAATTAATTTCTGCGTCTGATTTTACAAATCTTGCCCAGTTAATTAATCTTTCACAATCTTTAATTTTTGCATTGGGTAATCCTTGTTTAAGTTTTTCATAACAGAATGCGGTGAAATAATGACTATCCATTTCAACACCAATTTTAAGTTTGTCCCATCCCTTTTTTTTTAACAAGTTTATTAAAGCATCGTATGGATGCATTGGCCAAGTATGAACATATTTTTCATCATATTTAACTATGTTTTCATCCTTTAAATAAGTTTTAATGTATGCTCCTCCTGCATCTTGTTCTCTTACAAAACATATGGGTTCATCTGAGTTAATATGAACTATTACACATTGTGAGTAATAAAATGACCATGCATCATACCCAGTCAAATAATTCATATTGTTTGTATCTTGGGATATTAAAAGCTCTATCCCCTTTTCACTCATCAACTTTTGAACTTTATCCAATCTTTTTTTATATTCTTCTCTTGTGAATGACATAAATTTATTACTGAAATAATTTTCCAAATCCTTGAATAGATTTGTTTTTTCCTATTTTTTCAAGTGTATCCCAAATTAAAGTTTGATTACTTGACAACACAAATTTTCCTATTTTTTTTTCTAATTTATCTATTATCGATAATGCGGGTAGAGCTGTACATGAAATAAATAAAGCTTCAGCATCATTTAATTCCATTTTGGACAATACTTCATACAAATAATCAGGATCAACTTTTCCGATATCTACATCCGATGAAATATCAAAATATGAATTAGAGCTTATTGAAAATTTTTGATCTTTAAAAAATTCAATTACTTCATCATTTAATTTTTTCGGGTATGGTGTGAAAACAGCAATTTTATTTATATTTAGTTTTTTAAGAGCTTTAATTGAGGATTCGCTTGGAGCTGAGACTTTTGCTTCAGGTTTTGCTTTTTTGATTTTACTTTCAATGGAATTAAAACCAGCAGCAATTGTACCTGAGGTACATCCGTAGACTATACAGTCTATTTTCTCATTTGGTAAAATATCTTTAGTCACTTCTGTAACTTTTTCTGACATTTTAATTAAATTTTCACTTGTTAAAGGATTAAAGCACTCAATTCTATTTACAAAAAAATCGATGTCTTTGTCTTTAATTACACTTAGAAAATCTTTCTCAATCATGTAATCAGTTGCTAATGCAATAAGCCCTACCCTAGGGTTATATTTAGATAAATATTTTGGCTCTATTTTTGTTGAATTCATTATTTAAAAAGTGAATATACCATAAGTTCATTAATAATCATCATTTTAAAAATTACTTTATGAATTTAAAAGATACTTTGATTGCTGGATTAGTTCCAATTTTTTTAGGATTTGGATTTGTAATTGCTAAACCGGCTATGGAATCTTTTCCTCCGATCTTATTAATGGGTTTAAGATTTACGTTTGCTGCATCAATATTAATATGGTGGTTTCCAATACCTAAATCTTACTTAAAAAAAATATTCGTAGCTTCATTAATTGCTAATACATT
>CAZGVS010000051.1:0-2294 GCA_964529275.1 uncultured Candidatus Pelagibacter sp. | reverse complement strand
TTGGGTTCTGGAATTTGGGCCCTTGGACAAGTTTTGGTAAAACCTTTAAGTAAAGAAATTAATCCAATTTCATTGGTCGCATGGTTAGCATTATTTTCAGGTCCAATTTTAATCACTCTATCCTCTTTAATTGATGGAAATGTTTTGATTAATCTAAAATCAGCAAATCTAGATCATTGGATTATTACTTTTTATCTTGGATTTATAATGCAACCAATTACATATGGATGCTTTTACTACGTGTTAAAAAGTAATCCACTTTATAAAGTATTACCAATTGTAACAATGGGTATTCCACTTACTGGTTTATTAGCAGCAATATTTCTTCTTGGAGAAAAGCCAACTTCAGAATTATTTATAGGTGGCGCAATAATAGTTGTTGGGGTTATTATGATAATATTTAAAAAAAATAAAATAGAAAAGGATTAAAAAATGAAAATAGGTTTTATTGGATTAGGAAATGTTGGCGGAAAACTTGCTGCAAGCCTATTAAGAAATAATTTTGATTTAACTGTGAGAGATTTAGACGCAAAGTTAACAAAACATTTTTTAAATTTAGGTGCTAAAGTTGTTGAGACGCCAAAAGAATTAGCTCAGAAAGTAGACTTGATTATCACTTGTTTACCCTCGCCTAAAGTATGTGCTGAGGTGATGGAGGGACAAGATGGTATTATTCATGGTTTATCAGCAAATAAAATTTGGCTAGAAATGAGTACTACTGATGAAGCTGAAGTGAAAAGATTAGGGGAAAAAGTTATTGAAAAAAAAGCAATACCATTGGATGGACCTGTAAGCGGCGGATGTCACAGGGCAGCTACTGGAAATATTGCAATTTTTGTTGGAGGTGAAAGAAACGCATTTGAAAAAATTTTACCTGCTTTATCAATAATGGGAAGAAAAGTTTTACACACTGGTAAGTTAGGAACGGCTTCAATTTTAAAGATTATAACTAATTACCTGGCGTCAGCACATTTAGTTGCCTTGGGTGAGGCATGGGCAATTGCAAAAAAATCAAATTTAGATTTGATCAAAACATATAAAGGGATAGCAATTTCATCTGGAAATTCTTTTGTTCATGAAACTGAAAGTCAGGTAATTTTAAATGGATCTTATAATATAAATTTTACTATGGATTTAGTACTTAAAGATACTGGGCTTTTTGATAAACTAGCAAAAAAATTAGATGTCCCATTAGAAATTTCTCCAAAAATTGTTGAAATATTTAAAGATGGACAAAAGAAATATGGTTCAAGAGCATGGTCATCTATGATTGTAAAAAGAATGGAGGACAAAAATAATATAAATTTTAGGGCAAAAGGATTTCCTGAAGAGTTAGTTGATTTTGAGCCAGAAGAAAAAGGAATTGAAATTTAAATTAAATTAGTATTAGTTCTATTAAAAAGAAATGTTAGACAAGAAAAATTTTTATATAAATGGCAAGTGGGTTGCACCAATGAATCCTGAAGATTTTGATGTAATTAATCCTTCAACTGAAGAAGTGTGCGCAACTATAAGTCTTGGTAGCTCCGATGATACGAATTACGCGGTTAAGGCAGCTAAAAATGCATTTGATACATGGAAAGAAACAACGAAAAAAGAAAGATTAGATTTATTAGAAAAATTGCTAAGTATTTATAAATCAAAATGGGATGACATGACAAATGCGATTACAACTGAGCTTGGTTGTCCGAAAGACTGGTGTTCTGCAAATCAAACAGCATCTGGGGCTGGACATATAGAGGATTTCATTAAAAGATTAAAAGAATTTGAATTTGAACCAGGTTTTGATGATGGATCTGTGAACCATGTAGTTTATGAACCTATTGGGGTTTGTGGATTAATCACTCCTTGGAATTGGCCTATAAATCAAATTGCTTTAAAGGTTATTCCAGCATTTGCAACGGGATGTACAATGGTATTAAAACCATCTGAAATAGCTCCTCTATCAGCAATGTTATTTGCTGAAATGATTCATGAAGCAGGATTTCCCGCAGGGGTTTTTAATTTAGTAAATGGCGATGGACCTGGTGTTGGAACAGATTTATCAGGACATCCAGATGTAGATATGATTTCGTTTACAGGATCTACAAGGGCTGGAAAATTGATAACTAAAAATGCAGCAGATACAATAAAAAGAGTTTGTTTAGAACTTGGGGGAAAAGGTGGAAACATTGTTTTTGCTGACTCTTATCCAGATGCGGTAAGAGATGGAATTAGAAATGTTATGAGTAATTCTGGACAATCTTGTGATGCACCAACAAGAATGCTAGTTGAAAAATCAATTTATAAAAGAG
>CAZGVS010000050.1:0-5125 GCA_964529275.1 uncultured Candidatus Pelagibacter sp. | reverse complement strand
TTTTAAGAAACTTGGTTCATATGCATGGAAAAGTGCAATTATATATGAAGTTATTAGTGAGTACCAATCACAAGTAATTTGGATGGATACTGGAAATTTAGTAAAGGGAAAATTAATTTTCTTAAGGATCGTATTAACTGCTTTTGGTTTTATATCACCATTTAGTATTGGATCAATTAAAGAATGGACTCATCCAAATGTTTTAAATGTCTTATCGGTTAAATCAAATATTTCAAAAAAAAGAAATTTAACGGGGGGTCTTGTAGGGTTTGATTACAGTAATGAGAACTCAATGAAATTGTTACAGGATTGGTTTACATTATCCAAAAAAGAAAAATTTATATCTCCACCTGACAGTGACAGGTCTAACCATAGACAAGATCAATCTTTGTTGAGCATATTGTATTATAAGAACAAGAAAATTGTTAACCCTTGTCATATAAAATCAATTTTTGGTTTACTTGTAAATAAAAACCCCGGAACAAGAATTTATTTTTCAGAATCGAATAATCAAGAATTTATGAGATACAGAGAATATTATTATCAAAATTACCCTAACAACATGATTAATACAATCAGAGATTCAGATATAGTTTTTATATTAGATTTTGAATTATTAAATAAAATAGAAACAAAAATATTTAAAACAAAGAAAATATTTTTAAATTTATCCAGTCTTTCAGTTTTTAGCAGTAAAGAATATCAAAAAAGAATTGAGTTTATTGATCACTATGTTGTTTTTGAAGAAAAATTAAATTTTAAGGAAGTAAACTTAGTTGACTCTTCTAAATTAATATTAACCAGTTTAAATAAAAATTTAATCGAGCAAATAAGTAATCACTAATTTAATTGTATTTTCTTCCATCACCATGCAGACCATCATAATAGAAAAGGGGTTCGTTTATATATAAACAATTCGTAAGCTTTAGAAGACTAAGCCAACAATCATAATCAGCTTTCTCTGGTAGGCCTCGTATTCCTCCAACTTCTTGAAATAGCTCTTTTTCAATCATTACACTTGACTTAATTATGCAGTTGTGAATGTTTAAAAAAGCAAAATCCCATATCTCTGGGAATACACCTTTTTTCAAAAAGTCTGTTTTTTTATATTTTTTCTTCAAAATTTTTAAAAAATGTTCACTGTTGTATCTTTTGTAATTATTTGATGAATTATAAACTCCCTCACCAAAATAACCTTCTGTCGATGAAAATTTTTCATTTGAATTTTCGAGTGCATTAACTTGTATTTCTAATTTTTCCTCTAACCAGATATCATCATCATCTAATAGTGCAATATATTTACCATCTGCATTATTTACTCCAATATTAATAAGGGCCTGTCTTGACCCTTTCCAGTTAGGAGTCTCCTCTTTTTTAATATCGATTTTTTTAACTTTGGGTCCAAAATCTGTTTCATAGTATTCTTTTTGCTGTGAGTCATCATTAATTAAAATTATTTCATAATTTTTGTAAGTTTGATTTTCAACACTCTTCAGAGCATTCATCAAATATTCATACCTATTGTATGAATGAATAATTACGCTTACTTTTGGTTCAGCCATTGTCACTTTCTTAATAAGAAACGTTTATCATATTCCACTTATCATTCATTAAAGCATCTTTATTTGAGCTTTTAAACCAAGGGTAGGGAGAAATGATTATTGAATCCTTTTTCCCAGAAATAAAACTAGCAAGCATTGAGAAAGTACTATTTGCAAGTATAAAGTGATAATTTTTTAACATTAGTGAAAAAGTTTTTACTACTTCATTGGGTTCATCTGGTGACGTGTGAATTAATTTCGCATCATTAAACAACTGTTGGTTTTTTACCCATTTAATGTCATCAGTAAAAATACTATATTCAAAATCATTAACTTTTTGACTCATAACTTCTAATGCTTTTTTATAGTATTCAATATCTAATTCTTCATTGAATTTTAAGTAGTCGTTTCTTCTTACGTGGACCATTACTTCTTTTTTTGATACTTGAGAATTAATTGCTTCTTTTAAATATGTATCATTTGAGAGTGAACTTTTGATATAGGCATGATTGTCGTCAAGCAGACTAAAGCTTTGCCAGTTTCCAATAAAACGGTTAAATTTTTTTATTTCTTTAACTGAATAGTTTTTGTCATTAAATGATTTATAATTTTTCTGAATAATTAATTTTTCACTTAATTTATTTTCAAACAATGACTTTCTTATTTTATATGTTCTATATTCACTGTTAGAGACTTCTTGAAACCCAAAAAATCTAACAGGTAAAACAAGTTTTCTTGCAGTAAGTAATGGAGAATTTTCCTTAGCAACTCTTTGGAAATCTCTTGTATTTACTTTTATGGAAATATTTTTGTTTTTAAGTGAGTTGGCAAAGCAAAATTGAAAAATTTGGTTTCCAAAGCCACCAAAAATATCAACTAATCCATTTTTGTTCATTAGTTTTTAAGTTGATCCACCAATATAGTAATCAGAGTCCTCAATTTGCTTTTCATAGTAGACAGAAGGATTGTCGGAGTTAAGTTTTTGAGATATTGAAGCAAATCTTGAATCTTTTACATTGTAGTCCTCTACATTGTAAGATTTAGAAATAAATATATTTTGAAAACCAACCATCTTTAACCAACTGATTATTGCTTTTTTGCTTGGGAGGTGCGTTATCGTAGTTGTTCCCCTATACGTTTCAGGGAAAAAAACTTCAACAACATTTCTCCTTTTTAAAAAGATATTCCTTGTAGTAGCACTTTCGAGCACGAGGACACCCTCACTGTTTAATTTATCATACAATTTTTTTAGAAATTTCAACTGCTCAGGGTTATGATACAAAACTCCTGTAAAGTAAATTAAGTCAAAATTACCTAAATCATTATATTTGTCTTTATCAAGGTATAGAAAATTTTCGATTATTAATTTATTACTCACTTCTAGCTTGTCTATCCACTTATTATTTTCTGATGTTTTGTCTGGTAGATCAAACATAACAATTTCACTTGGGTTAAGTGATTGAAGACGAAATGTGTCTTCTCCATCTTTAGGTCCAATTTCTAATATTCGTTTATTTTTAAAAAATTCTAATCCATAAATTTCACACAATTCATCGAACAAATATTTTCTGTAAGCATATGTTCCATCGTAGGTTTCAAAGCCTGTAAATCTATAATAAAATTTTTTTATAATCCAGACAATATAATTAAACATGTATGAATGATATTAATAAAAATAAATTAACTTATGAGTATTTAATTGAGTTAATGATTAATGTAAAAAAATAAGATGAATTTTCAAAAAAAATTAAAATATTGGTATTTAAAATATACGCCTGATTCATTGATAAAATTTTTCAGAAAAAATAAACCTAAGTCTGTTGATTTTTTACTTCATAAAATAAACTCTTACTTTTTTGATGAAAATTCAGGTCATGGAGAATATAGAAAAATCTTAGAGGTTGTAAAGATTCTAAACCCTAAGCAAAAAATATTTGTTGATATAGGTGCAAGTGATGGTCTCAATTCTTCCTGTACTTATCCATTTGCAAAAAGTAAGGAATGGGATGGTTTATCTATTGAGTATGATGAGAAAAAATTCAATAAAATGAAATTTCTTTATAAAAATTTTCAAAATACAAAAGTATTAAATTCAAAAATAACTCCTACGAATGTCAGTAAAATTTTTACTGATAATAAAATCCCTAAAAATTTTACATTTCTCAATATTGATATTGATTCCTATGACTTAGAAGTTATAAATTCAATTTTAGAATCTGGATATAGTCCAGACATAATCTCTATGGAAATAAATGAAAAAATACCACCTCCTATCTATTTTTCTGTAATTTTTGATGAAAATCACTCTTGGGAAGGGGACCACTTTTATGGATGCTCAATATCAGCTGCAAACTCTATAGTAAGTTCTTATGATTATGGAATATATGAATTAATTTACAATAATATTTTATTTTTAAACAAAACTAAATTTAAAGATATAGATTTTCATGATGAACTTTCTGCTTATGAGACAGGATATCTTGATAAACCCGACAGGAGAAGACTTTTTTCTTACAATGAAGATGTTGAGTGTTTGCAAAAAATGAGTAGCAACGAGGCAGTAATATTTTTAAATAAATATTTTAAAAAATATGAGGGTAAATACAAAATAAACGTAGTAAAGGATTAAAGATATTGAAAACTAAGTCAATAACATTTACAAATAAAGGATATGTTGAATATACCCATAATTTAATTACTTCTATACAAAAATTTCAATCAGATGTTGATTTAAGAATCTTTACTTTGGATGATGACTCTTATGAGTACTTTAATAATATTCATCATGATGTTGTAAAGTACGAAACAAATGTTTCCGACGAATTTGTTGGCCAAAAGTCTGAAGGATTTGGAAATTTAATGGTTGTAAAGTTTGAAATTATTTATGAGTCATTAAAAAATTATGATTATGTCCTTTATATTGACGGTGATATTGTTGTAAAAGAAAAAATAATGGACTATTTGATCAGCAAATCAAAGTATAAAGATATTGTATTTCAAAATGATAAAAGACCCTCAAAGCCAAATCTTATAAATATGTGTGCAGGTTTCATGTTTATAAAATCCTCCAAAAAAACGCTTAAGTTCTTTAATCCTGAAAATATTGATAAAGATAAATTTAATAAATACACTACCCATGATCAAACACATATAAATAGAAATTTAGCAAAGTTTAATTATGTATCTTTACCATTAGATTTATTTCCAAACGGTCCTCATTATTACAAAAATTTTGAAACTTTAAAACCTAAAATAATTCACTTCAATTATTTGTTAGGTGAAAAAAAGAAAGAAGAAATGATTAAATATAATCAGTGGTTTATTTAATTTATGAATGAATTTTGGATTGAAGATCTTGAGGCTGGGTATTACGACAAGGCTTTAAACAATGGATTAAGAAAAAAAAGAGGGATTCAATCTAATTGGCACAACACAACATTTAAAAAGGTAAGTGAACATATAAAGAATGAAGTTCACTTAGATTATGCTTGTGGCCCAGGATCACTTGTTGGAATCTATACAAATGCAACATCTATTTGTGTAGACATATCAACCAAACAGATTAATTATGGAAAAGAAAAATA
>CAZGVS010000049.1:0-5366 GCA_964529275.1 uncultured Candidatus Pelagibacter sp. | reverse complement strand
TCAATAATCCATAGCTTCTTTCCATGTATCTATCCATCCAAAATAAATTATTTGCAACTCTACTTAGCATATTAACTATTAATTATCCATGTATCTTTACTTCCACCACCTTGAGAACTATTAACTATCAATGAACCTTCTTTTAGTGCTGTTCTTGTTAGTCCACCAGGACATACTTTAATTCCATTTGCTCCATAAATTGCAAAAGGCCTTAAATCAACACATCTTGGTCTTAGTTTATTATTTATTAAGCAGGGCGATGTTGATAGGTTTAGTATAGGTTGAGCAATGAACATTTCTGGTTCCCTATTTATTTTTTTTATATAATCTTTAATTTCTTTTTCACTAGCATCTCTTCCAATCAACATTCCATAACCTCCACTACCGTCAGTCCTTTTAATGACTAATTTTTCAATATTTTTTATTACATACTCTTTTTCATCATTATTAGAAAGTTTATAAGTTTTAATATTTTCAAGAATTGGTTCTTCATTTAAGTAATATGAAATCATTTCAGGGACATATGTATAAACAGCTTTATCATCAGCTATTCCTGAACCAGGAGCATTAACAATTATTACATTTCCTTCTCGATAACAATCCATAATTCCAGCTACTCCCAGAATACTACTAGAGTTAAAATTTAGTGGATCTAAAAACTCATCATCTATTCTTCTATAAATAATGTCGACAACTTTGAGACCACCAGCTGTTTTCATATAAACATGATTATTCTCTACTACTAAATCATTCCCTTCAACTAATTCAACACCCATTAACCTTGCTAATGCAGTATGTTCATAATATGCAGAGTTAAACAAACCTGGAGTTAACAAAACTATAGCAGGCTTTTTTTTATTAACTAAAGATTTTAACTGATTATAAAGTAAAGTAGGATAATTATTAATTGGTAAAACTTTATTTTTAGGAATAAATTTTGGGTATAATCTTCTAGTGATCTCACGATTTTCTAACATATAACTAACGCCAGAGGGAGTCCTTAAATTATCTTCCAATACAAAAAATTTTCCATCCTCATTTCTTATTAGATCAATTCCTGATATATGGGTATAAATATCTTCTGGAACTTTTAATCCCCGCATGATTCTAAGATAATTTGGATTAGCTACAATTAGTTCTGCTGGAATCATATTATCTCTAAGGAAGAACTGTTCATGATAAATATCTTTAATAAAAAGATTTAAAGCTTTTAGTCTTTGTTTTAAGCCTTCTTCAATTAATTTCCATTCATTATTTTCAATAATTCTTGGAATGATATCAAATGGAAAAATTTTTTCAACTCCTTGATCATCACTATACACAGTAAAAGTGACACCTTGATTCATGAAAAAATCCTTTGAGAATTCATTCATGTTATTTAAATCCTCAATTGTAAGTTTTTTTAAAAGCTTTGAAAACCTTTGGTATACTTTTCTAATATTACCCTTTCTATCATACATTTCATCAAACATCCGAGGGTAACGATTATAAATTTGATTTAATGCTGAATAACTCATTATATAACAATAAGTTATAAAATCAATAAGGGATCATGATTTATTTAAATCGATTTGAAGAAAAAATTATGAAGTTGATAAAATATGGCTAAAAAAAATTAAATTTTAATTTTTTTTATTATTAAAAATTATTAATCTAAAAGTTATTAATCGGAAAATAACAAATGAATTTTCTATCCACCTCTACCAACTTTTCTAACTCCAGCTGATTTAGATTTATTATTCTTGTTATTAAACTTTTGCTTACCGCCCTTTTTTCTGCCTGGCTGTTTTTCTGTTCTGTTTCCAAAAAATTTACTTGACATACTATTGTTTTTATATGTCAAATGTAATAAAAACTGATCGGAATATTAATATTAACTAGATTGTTCTAAATCTTCTAAAGTTAGACCAAGTTACTCTATTAGAACTTCCCATAAATAACTTTCTTTTTAATCTATCATTGAATTCATTTCTAACAGAATTTAGTTGATTGTTTCCGTTTTTTTGATTGTTAATATTCATAGTTATAATTTTTGTGCAATATTAGTAAAATCCAGATGAAAAACATATTTTTTAATGTAAAATTTTCATTAATTTAATGATGCTAAAATGGGATTAAAAAAGAAAGTTATAATTCTTGTTATATTGATTATAATTCTTTATTTGTGGGCTGAACTTGGAGTTGGGATATTTTATCAAGAAAGCTGGGGTGGAGATTAATTTATATATTTATGAAATGCGAATATTGAAATGGTTTTTATTTTCTATCTTTTTTCTTGCAACCATATTTTGTTTTTATGTTGTCTATGAATTTTATACCAATCTTAGCTTTATAGATTTTCCTTATTTAATAGGAGGATTTATTTTTTTAATACTTGCTTTTGTGTCTTTTAGATTCAAGATAAAATAATCAATATTTTAATTTAAAAATCTTTTAATTTTATGAAAAAAATATTTCTTTTATTATGTTTTTTAGGGATTGCATTCCCATACTATTATCTAATAAAATATCTTGAGGATAAAAACTGGGTTTGGTCGTTGAGCGATTTTTTTGCTGAGGCTAATTCAAACTATGCCTCCTCGATGTTATCAGCTGATCTAGGCGTTGCTGCTTTGTCTTTTTTTATTTTTATAATATATAGTTTCCATAAAAAACCAATTAAAATTTTAAAATATATGGCATGTCTTTTTTTAGTAGGTTTTTCTCTAGCATTGCCTTTTTATTTTTATGACAATTTTGATGATCTAAAAAGCAGACTAAACAATATATAAAAGCACCATTAAATAGTGGCTGATACTTCCAAGAAGAACAAATATATGCCATACAGTATGAGAATATTTTATTTTTTCTGAGCTATAAAAAAATACTCCTAGTGAATAAAATAGTCCACCACAGATAAGTAAAGTTTTAGCACTTGAGTTTATTAAACTAAACAAAGTTTCTACATCAATTATTATTAACCATCCAAGAAAAAGATATAATAATAAAGATGATTTATTGAACCTATTCTTACTAAAAACTTTAAAGATTGTTCCAAAAATTGATAATGTCAAAACTCCAATAAAAATTGGAATGCCTGAGTATTCATAAAGGGTTATAAAACACACTGGGGCATATGAACCAGCAATTAAATAGTAAATGCTTATGTGATCAAGAACTCTAAGCTTTTCTTTTAACTTTTTTTCTTCTACGTAGTGATATAATGTTGAAGAGCAATAAACAAATAACAAACCAAAAGAAAAAAATAAAATGCTAATTAGGGCATAGGGAGTAAGAAAATTGTTGAAGATTATTAAGATTGGAATCCCAACAATACTTAAAATAATTCCAAAAAAGTGCGTTGACCAATTCCAAAATTCTTCATTTCTTGTTTGCTGCATGAGTTTTATTAAAATAAATAGTTTGTTGTAATAAGTTAATATATTAAAACTATTTATTATTTAACTCTGGATCGTTCTCAAGTTCTTGATCTTGGATTTTATTCTGTCTATAAATTACAGTTAGAAATGCTATTAAATAAATAACAAAAACTATAAAACCAACAACAAAAATTATAAGATCCATATTAATATTTGTTTTGATTTCTTTGTCTAATTGATATAGAAAGAGCAAGAATTGAAGGAACCCAAATTCCAACAAAAATTCCAGCTAGCTTGTCCCCAGAAAACCATAAGAAAACTGAAAATAAAAAGGATATAAAAGCTAGTATAATAGGATAATATTTAAGGAAAAAATTTGTCATAATTTATTGTTTTATTTTTTTTATTATTGTTTTTGTCAAGGCTATTATTATTAATAATATCCATATATAAACAATTATGTCGCTTTTAAAACCAACTAACATTATTAAAAAAATTTGACTTTTAAATAAGTACGTCCAATTATAAGCGCAGCAGTAATTATTATTATGTTTTTTATAATATACTGTCCTTCAAGAGTAGGTAAAAAAGGATTTGAATCTTGAAAAGTAATTTCTGGTAAAATGACCAGAGGCAAAAAAGTTCCACTCATCTGAATTAATAGCAGTAACATTGCTATTAGTGTAGTTTTTTTAAATAGAAAAAATATACCAATGAGAACCTCCCATAAACCAATAACATAGGTCCACATTTCCGCACTTAAAAATGGCATCCAGTAAACAGTGTCCTGCACTAATTCTTGGGCAGGAGATAAATCAACAATTTTTAAAAAACCAAACCAGAAAAAAATAATAAACATTGGAATTCTGACTAAATAGTCATTAGTATTAAATTTATACATCGGTTTTATCATGATAAAATAAATTTATGATTGAGCTGAAAGAATATCTTTTTGATCAACAATCGATGGACCTAAGTCTTTTAAAATATCTTTTTTTACAGTTTTAAGATATTTTTCTCTTTTTGAATCAGACACAAATGGAACTGACCAAAACTGTCTTGTTTTGGTAAATAATGATAATTTCCAACCAAATACAAATGAATATACACCCATTACAAGTCTGAGTTTAACCGAATTTACATATAATGTTAAAACTGGCAGGGCTGGTGATCCATGTGTAACGTAAGTTCTTAGTTTTTTATTTTTTAAAAAAGGTACTGGATAAGCATAAGTTTTTGTTATGTTAACAAACTTGTAAGCAAAGCCAGGAGTGAAAACTTCATCAAAAAATATTTCCATTCTTGGAGTTAGTCTAAACCACCATACTGGTGAAATTATATAAATTCTATCAGTCCAAGTTACAAGGTCCTGATATTTTTTGATAAGTTTATTTCGAGGTCTTGTAAACTTGTCTCTATACAAATCAATTATTTCTAAATCTTCTTTCCTTTTTTCAATTTCAGATTTAATTGTTTTAAAAATTCCATTATAACAAAAGGAATTTATATCTGGGTGTCCAATAACAATGAGATTTTTCATATAAAATCTGTTATGACATATTCTTTACAAAACATGTGCCATAACAAATTGATTAACAATTTAGTAATACAAAATAAATAGCTTGTAAACAATTAGTAGGATTTAATAAATTCTAGTTTACTTGCGAAAGCCAACCAATTTTTATTAAATTTTCTGTAAAGTTTTTGAAGAAGCATTTGGTGACCAATATTTTTTACCCAGTCAATCATTTCTTTGTCTTTACAATAAAATTGAACTGAAAAAGTAGTTCCCTTTACATTATCAACACCTTCTTCAAAAGTTACTTTCAATAAATCAACCTGATGAACATTTTTTCCTAGTTCTGGAAGAATAACTCTATCCATATATTCTATCCAATCTTTTTCAATTTCTTCTTCTACAATAAAAGTTATATTGTAAATATTCATACTTTAAAAATACAAATTGCATATTAAATTTAAATTCAATACATTCTTCTTATGAAAAAA
>CAZGVS010000048.1:4004-5451 GCA_964529275.1 uncultured Candidatus Pelagibacter sp. | reverse complement strand
TCTATACCTTGTTGTGTAAATGTAAAAATTCCTAAAGTTACAAACCCCATATGCGCAACTGATGAATAAGCAATTAATTTTTTCATATCATCTTGCATAAGAGCAACCATTGAAGTGTAGATAATTGCAATTAAACTTAAAATATATATTAGTGGTACAAAATATTCTGATGCCAACGGAAATAGACCAAGGGAAAATCTTATAAATCCATAACCAGCCATTTTTAAAAGGATAGCAGCTAACAAAACTGATCCAGCTGTAGGTGCCTCAACATGCGCATCAGGTAACCATGTATGAACTGGCCACATAGGTGTTTTAACAGCAAAAGAACTAAAAAAAGCAAGCCATAATAAATTTTGATACTTTGGATCAATTCCAATTTCAAAGAGTTTGATTATATCTGTCGTTCCTGAAATAAAATATATCGAGATAATTGCAACTAGCATCAAAACTGATCCAAGTAGTGTATATAAGAAAAACTTAAATGCAGAGTAAACTCTTCTCTCACCACCCCAAACACCAATTATTAAAAACATTGGTATCAAACCAGCCTCAAAAAATATGTAAAAAATCACTAAATCAAGTGAACAGAAAACTCCAACCATTAAAGATTCCATTAATAATATAGCAATTAAAAAATCTTTAAGACGATATTTTATTGTAGAGCATACTGATATTACACATAATGGAGTTATAAAGGTTGTTAGCAAAACAAATAAAATTGATATTCCATCAACACCAATATTGTAATTAATAAAGTCTTTTATCCATTCTCTGTTCTCGACAAATTGAAAATCTGAAATTGAATTATCAAATATTACCCAAAGATAAATAGAAATTAAAAAATTAGCTAAAGAAACAAATATTGCTAAATATTTGCTACTATTGAGCTTACTTTCATTACTTTTGTTAAAAAAAATAAATATGGATCCAATGATTGGTAAACCAATTAAAGCTGAAAGTATTGGAAAATCTATCATCTAATTATTAAAAATGTGAGTAAAAATGTAAAACCTATTAACATCATAAAAGCGTATTGATAGATATAACCAGATTGAAATTTTGAGGCTTTAATTGAAAGATTTTTTACTAAACTTGAAATACCATCTGGTCCAAGCCGATCAATAAATCCAATATCTACTTTTTTCCAAAAATAAATTCCTATTAATTTACACGGTCTTACAAAAAGGAAATTATATAGCTCATCGAAATACCATTTATTTTTTAAAAACATATATAAAGGTTTGTTTCCTTCAACTACTTGATTTGTAAGGTTTTTATTTTTCAAAAATAAATAATAAGCTAATGGAATTGAAATAATTACAAGAGTTGGAGTAGATAGCAAAAACCATAAAGGTGGATGGTCAGTGCTTAATGGTTCTAAAAATAGTATTGAAGATTTCCAAAATAAAATAGAGCTTTCATAACCAATAAAAATATTTTTAAA
>CAZGVS010000048.1:0-3904 GCA_964529275.1 uncultured Candidatus Pelagibacter sp. | reverse complement strand
TAAAATCCTGAAAGAAATGGAAACCCTGTTAAAGCTAATGTGCCAATAATCATCAAAGAATATGTATATGGAAGTTTTTTCCATGAATCTCCCATCTTGTTTATGTCTTGCTCATCTTTAAATGCATGAATAACAGAACCAGATCCTAAAAATAGCAAAGCTTTAAAGAAAGCATGTGTAAACAAATGAAACATAGCTACATTATATGCTCCAACACCTGCTGCGAAAAACATATAGCCAAGCTGACTGCATGTGGAGTATGCAATTATTTTTTTAATATCATTTTGAACTAAAGCTACACTAGCTGCAAATATTGCAGTTAGCATACCTATAATTGTTATAAAATCTAAAATAATTGGAGAATATTCATAAATTGGAGAGCATCTAACTACTAAAAAAACACCCGCTGTGACCATAGTAGCAGCATGTATCAAAGCTGAGACTGGGGTAGGACCCTCCATAGCATCTGGTAGCCATGTGTGTAAAAAAATTTGTGCAGATTTTCCCATTGCACCAATAAATAATAAAAAACATATTAGATTTATTGAATTAAACTCTAACCCTAAAAATTTTATATTTTTCTCAGCTATTAATGGGATTAAATCGAATACCTCATTATAGTTAACAGTGCCAAAAAAATAAAAAATTAAAAAAATACCTAAAGCGAAACCAAAGTCTCCTACCCTGTTAACCACAAAGGCTTTAATCGCAGCTGCGTTTGCGCTTTCTTTTTTAAACCAGAAACCAATTAGTAGATAAGAACACAGACCAACACCTTCCCATCCAAAAAATAATTGAAGGAAGTTATCTGATGTCACAAGCATCAACATTGCAAATGTAAATAAAGATAGATAACTCATAAATCTAGGCTTATTTGGGTCATGTTTCATATAACCAATTGAATAGATATGAACTAAAGAAGATACAAAAGTAACAACTACCAACATTACTGATGATAAAGTATCTATCTTAATAGACCAATTTACATTAAGAGTGCCTGAATTAATCCAAGTTGCTATTATAAGATTATTTTCATAACCATTAATAAGAACGTTATAAAATATAACTAACGAAAAAATTGCTGAAATAGAAATTAATAAACAGTTAAATATACAAGAGTTTCTATCACCAATTACATTTCCAAAAAAACCAGATACTAATGCAGCTAGCAAAGGTAAAAAAACTATTAAATATTCCATATTATCCTTTTAGTTTATCAATTTCTTCAACTCTAATTGTTCCTGATAGTCTAAAAAATGTAACAATAATTGCTAGACCAATAGCGGCCTCGGCTGCTGCAACCGTTAAAATAAATAGAGTAAATATCTGGCCAGACAAATCACCAAGGAACATCGAAAAAGAAACTAAATTAATGTTTACTGCCAACAGTATAAGCTCGATACTCATTAGAATGACAATAATATTTTTTCTATTTAAAAATATTCCAACAACACCAATTGTAAAAATTATTGCGCCTAATGTTAAATAATGTCCCAAAGTAATCTCAAACATCTATTTTTACACCTTTTTCTTTTTCAACTTCAACCACGTCAACTCCCTCTGCTCTTTCTCGTGAAATTTGCCTTATGTAACTTTGTCTTTTTAATCCTTCTCTTTTTCTAAATGTAAGTACTATCGCCCCAATCATTGCAACTAACAAAATCATTCCACTTAGTTGAAACAAGTGGATATAATCAGTGTATAAAACACTACCTAAGGAATGTGTGTTCGTGGTCTCGGGAATATTTAGAAATTCTGAAGTTTCAAGTAGTTCTGGTTTATACTTCCATCCACCAACAACAACAATCAATTCAAAAAAAATTATTAAACTTACCAATAGACCAATTGGTATGTGTTTATTCAAACTGGTAGTTTTAAACCATTTATTTGTTTGAAGAGATACATTTAACATCATAACAACAAATAAAAAAAGCACCGCAACAGCACCCACGTAAACAATTAACATTATCATGCCCAAAAACTCTGCACCAATCATAATAAATAAACATGAAATACTGATAAAATCTAAAATCAAAAAAAAAACTGAATGAACAGTATTTTTAGATACTGTTACCATAAACGCAGAAATTATAGCAATTAAGGAAAAAAAATAAAAAAAAAACGAATGGGCAATCATTTTATCTATGAGATTTATCCGCGCTTATATTGGATGATAAAATACTTTCCCATCTATCTCCATTTTCTAAAAGTTTTTCTTTATTGTAATATAGTTCTTCTCTGGTTTCGGTAGCAAATTCAAAATTTGGACCTTGAACTATAGCATCAACTGGGCAAGACTCTTCACATAAACCACAATATATACACTTCAACATGTCAATATCATAACGAGTAGTTTTTCTACTACCATCTATTCTTTCCTCTGATTCAATTGTTATTGCTTGTGCTGGACACACTGCCTCGCATAACTTACAAGCGATACATCTTTCTTCACCATTTGGATATCTCCTAAGCGCATGCTCTCCTCTCGCCCTTGGGGATACGGAGCCCTTTTCAAATGGATAGTTAATTGTTTTTTTTGATTTAAAAATCTCTTTAACAGCCATTATTAGGCCTGTTAGAAAATCAATCATAAAAACTGTTTTTAAAAATCTTGATATTTTCATTTTATGTAACCGGGAGTTTGTCAAAATAAATTAAAAAACTTGCCGTCAATACGACATAAATCAATGAAAAAGGTAAAAATATTTTCCATCCAAGCTTCATTAGCTGATCATACCTATATCGTGGAACAATAGCTTTCACTAATGCAAAAAGTATGAAAAGAAGCAAAATTTTTAAAATCATCCACAAGGCAGGTGGGATCAAATCAAAGGGATAAAAATTTAGTGGGGATAACCAGCCACCTAGAAATAAGATTGATCCCATTGCGCACATCAACAAAATATTAGCGTACTCTCCTAACCAAAACATTGCATACATCATTCCTGAATATTCTGTTTGATAGCCCGCAACTAATTCGGCTTCAGCTTCAGGTAAATCAAACGGCGGTCTATTTGTTTCAGCCAATGCAGAAATAAAAAAAATAACAAACATTGGAAATAATGGTAAAATAAACCACATACTTTTTTGTGCTAATACTATATCTGAAAGATTTAACGAACCAACACACAACAGAACATTAATAATTATGACACCAATAGATACTTCATATGACACCATTTGTGCTGCAGATCGTATCGCTCCTAAAAATGGATATTTGGAATTTGAAGCCCATCCACCCATAATAATTCCATAAACACCTAATGAGGAAACGGCAAATAGATACAAAATACCTACATTTATGTCAGCTAAAACAAAATTATTGCTAAATGGAATGACAGCCCAAGATATCAAAGCTAAAGTCATAGTGACAATCGGAGCTAATATAAAAATTATTTTATTAGAACTTGAAGGAATAATTATCTCTTTAAATATATACTTTAATGCGTCTGCAAGAGATTGTAACAAACCAAAAGGACCTACAACATTAGGACCTCTTCTTTTTTGAACAAATGCCCAAACTCTTCTATCCAACCATACAATCATAGCTACAGAAACCAATACAGGAATTAATAATAATAAAATTTTATATGTTTCATTAAATAATAAACTTAAATATTCCATCTTTAACCATCAGTTCCAGTTTTTGACATTTTAATTTTTAAATCTCTACATTCTGCCATTGTTTTTGAAGACCTTGCGATTACATTTGAAAAGTAATAATCAGTATTTTCAACTTTAATAATTTCATCAATAAAATCAAAGCTTATTATTTGATCATTTGATTTATTATTGTTTGAATTTAAATAACTCTTCATTTTAATAACTAGCTCCTCTTTAGATTTAAACAGCGTTTTACCGTCTAATACCTGCGATAAGATATTTATTATTTCCCAATCTTCTT
>CAZGVS010000047.1:0-5579 GCA_964529275.1 uncultured Candidatus Pelagibacter sp. | reverse complement strand
ATGGAAAAAGCATGGGACTGTAGTGGTATTTATATGGCAAATTATTTTTTACCGTCTGGTGAAACCTTTGAGTACAGTATGAAAGAAAAATCTATGGCATCAGTAAAAGTATGGAAAACTTATGCTTTAGAGATTGGTATAAAAGAAAAAGATTGGGATGAAGGAACTAATAAAGCAGTAGATAAACATTACGGTGCTAAATATAACAAAGAGCTTACTGACGGTTGTCATTCATTTTTAGAGAAGACAATTCCAAATGGTAAAGAACGAGTAGAAAAAGTTGTACAAACTTTATATTAAAAAGGAGGATAAATGGCTAAATTTTATCTAATTGGTAAAATAAGTGGAGAGTTAATGAAGAGAATGCAGAATGATCCATCAGCAGATAGATACGCCTCCACAAAAAAAGTAACTGAAGCTGCAGGATTAAAACTGATTAGTTACGAATGGGTTAGAGGAAGGTTTGATGTAATCTCATGCGTAGAAGGAGAATACGAACAGGCTCTTGCTTTAAAAATTGCCTTTAAAAATTCTGGGCTAATGGATGATTTAATGGTACATGAAGTTATAAACTATAATAAAGCTTTTCAAAATGCTGCCAATGCTGCAAACACGGTTATTAAACCTGGCAAATAATGGCACTATACTCATTTGGTAAGCCTGGTTACGTAATTGCGCAGATTAATTTAAAAAATAAAGAAGGTTATAAAGAATATGTTGATAAAGTCCCAGCAATCATTAAAAATTTTGGTGGAGAATACCTTGTAAAAGCAGGAGAATTCGAAGCAATAGAAGGCAAATGGGATTTTACAAGAAATATAGTAATAAAATTTCCAAGTTACGAAAAAGCTTTAGAATGGTATAGCTCAGATGAATACAATCAAATTAAAAATTTAAGATTGGAAAATACTGAGAGTAATATAATAATAATAAAGGGAGAATAAATATGTCTATAATTGAAAAAATGGCAAAGATACTAAGTGATGGTGATACTGCAGGAGCAGAACAACTAATCCATGATGATTATCAATTTCTGATGCATTCGTCTGGAAAAAAACTAGGTAAAGCAGACGTTGTAAAATGGGTTGGTATGAAAGATGTTCAAAAAGAAAAAGTGAGAGTTCTTTTTGAAAATGATGAAGTTGGTTTTGAACATGCATATGTAAGTTATAGTGATGGCAATAAAGAAGCTGTAATGACTTATTATAAATTTAAAGATGGAAAAGTAGCCTACCAAGAAACGGGTGCAACAAAACTACCTAAGTAAAGTTGAGGTATTAACATTGGCTGAAGATAATAAAGAATTAAAGGGCGCATGTGCTTGTGGTAATGTTAAATACAAGATTGAAGATAAACCTTTATTCACACAAGCCTGTCATTGTAAAAATTGTAAGTTATCGACTGGATCGTCTTTTGTAGTACATACTATGGTTTTAGAAAAAGATTTTCTAATAAATGGTGATGTTGCGTCAATAACTTTGCCAACAGGAAGTGGTAAAGGATACAACGCTTACTTCTGCATAATCTGTGGTGTGTACTTATTTTGTAGATATAATGTCTCTAAAGGAAGGTTGGCTATTAGAACAAAAACTTTAGAAAATCCTATCGAGCCTCAGGCCCATATTTTTGTAAAAGATAAAGATCCTTGGATAGAAATAACAAAAAAAGATATTTGTCATGAAAAAATGTATGACAGAGAAAAAACTTGGCCTAAAGAAAGTTTAGACAGAATATGAAATATTTAAAACTTTTGTTAATTCTTTTGTTTGTTACCCCTGGTTTTGCAAAAGAAGGTCATGAAAAAAAATTAGATAATCTTTTTAAAAAATTAAAATCAATTAATGATATTACTTCCGCTCGAAAAATTGAAAGCAAAATTTGGGATCTTTGGACAACCCATCCATCTGAAGAAAGTCTAACAGAACTGTTAGATAAGGGTTCAATGTACATGTCACAAAATCAATTAACCAGTGCACATAATGTTTTTTCTAAAGCTATAGAATTGGATCCGAATTGGGCAGAAGCATGGAATAAAAGAGCAACAGTTTTATATTTAATGGGCAATTATGAACTTTCTCAAAAAGATATTGATATGGTTTTAAGTTTAGAAAAAAGACACTTTGGTGCCCTTTCTGGACAAGGGTTAGTGCAAATTGCACTAAAAAATTATGAAAAGGCTTTAGATAGTTATATTGAAGCACATAAATTATATCCAAGTATGAGATCAACACTCAAGATGATGGAAAAGCTGAGAGTTTTAATACAACAAGAAAGTATATAAAATTATAATGGAAAACTTTAAAGCTTATTTAATCTTATTAATTGCAGTTGTTTTAGGAACAGCAGCAAATGGTTTTGCAAAAAGTGCACAAGGATTTACTTTGTTGATACCAACAATAATGACTGCAATTTTTATAGTTGGATGTATGTTTACTTTATCAATTGTAATGAAAACAATTCCTGTTGGGATTACTTATGCGTCATTTGCAGGATTATGTATAATAGCTACATCTATTGTTGGTGTTTATAAATTCAATCAAGTACCGGATTTTTTTACAATAATCGGTTTGGTATTAATTATATCAGGGGTGCTAATTGTTAATTTAATAGGAAAATCTAGTTAGACTATTGAAGTTCGCTCGGTAAATTATGATTACCATCCTCATTTAAATCAATTGAATAATCTTTTACAATCAATTTAAGATCGAGTTCTGAGTATAAATGTGGAAAAACATTTCCATCACTAGATTGCTCATAAACTAGATTTTTAAGTTTTAAAGCATCTACCTTTAATAATACTAAATTTGATTGATTTAAGTAAAATCTATTTAATGTTTGTTTTACCTGATTTTTATCTGAAAAATGAATAAAGCCATCTTTCAAATCTAAATCTGTCCCTTTAAATATTTTATTTTCTTTAGCATTGTTCCACTCAGACTTTGTACAAATTTTATATACAAAATCAAAATTCATTTATTATTTTAAAAATTTATCTACTTCTACTTGATAGCTTTCTACTAACTTATTATTTTGATTAGCAATGCCAACAACATCTATCATTTCTTTTAGCATTTGATCTGTTGCTCCCTTTTTTTTAGCAGCAAAACTATGAGATCTAATACAATATTCACAACTATTAGTTATTGATACTGCAATATAAATCAGTTCCTTAGTTTTAGAGTCTAATGCACCATTTTTCATTATCTCTTTTGTATTTTTCCAAGTTCTCTCAAGAGTATCTGGATTATTAGCAATATATTTCCAAAAATTTGGTATAGATTTAATTTTTCTTGATTTTTTAATATCATCAAAAACTTTTTTTACCCTTCCCTTTGCTTGATTTTCTTTAATTGGTTTAAATAAAGACATTTTCCTCCTTTTCTTTCTATACTAGAACTTGGCAGATACTTCTAAGTTTGCACCATAGTCAGGTATTTGGTTCATTAAACTATAATTTGAATTAACTTTAAAATCAAAACCATTTATATTTTTAACATAACTTAGTTCCATTTGATTATTTTGTAGTGGTTCATAATTAAAAGCAAACTCAGATTTGTCCTTAATAATTTTACCAATTTTAACAATAAATGTTTCAGTTTTACCTGATCTATCAGAATCTAGATGCTGAAACCTCTCATAGTTTAGTGATAGTGTTGTATCGTTTGTAAAAATAGCCTCAAATCCCAAGTTACCTTTTATATTTTTTTTAGAATAAACATCAACTAAAGTGCTACTTTGTCCATTGTCATAAGTAAATCTTGTCTCAGGTGAAACATCCATCACAAATTCAAATCCTCCGTTAGGGGTTACGGTACTGTCAGGAAAATCATACGAGTCTATGTCAAATAAAAAGCCGATTGCTAAATTACCATTTTGTATAGTTTTATTGTCATGCTGGTCATTTACCCCTGTAGTAGCTAATGATATAAAATCTGTATAATCAGATAATTTAGTTATTCCATAAGAAAATTTCCCAGACGGAGAAAAATTAAATCTTCCACTTTTATTTTTTGATCTAAAGTTTGCTGAAGTAAATAATTGATGTCCATTTCTATTACCTGTTTTTTTTCCCAAATATTTTTGATCAATTCTAAGTAAACTATAACCCAATACCATATTGACATAATTGGTTTCATTTTTTGGAATAGTTCCATAAAAGTTTAAAGTTAATGAATCCATATCGCTACTTTGATTTGTATTTGTTACACTAGAGTCGTTTTGAGCATACCTTAAAGCAAAGCCGGCAAACTTATCATCTCCAAATTTTTTATCCGCACCAAAAGTTAATCCCGATGTATGAATTTTTTTTGGTTTATCAGTTATAGTTGCATCCTGTCTTCCCATTGAAACATCTCCTGTACTCCAAAATGACCACGTTGAACTTTTGATTTTAGATGAATTATTATCTAAAGATGCCTGAAGTTTATTTGTTAATGATGCTAAAATTGGATTATAAGATTTAAAATTAATATTAAAGCTATTTAAGTTTTCGTTATCTCTATTTCTTTTTATCCACTCAAAACGTTTGAAAATTGTTGAGTTATTAAAATGAATATTTTTTTTAGCAGATTCAACATGTGATCCTATATTTGAAGTCGTATCAGCCACACATGCTCCAACACCAAAAAAGCAAGACAAGCTAAGTTGATGTGCATGATCTTGACCGCTATCATTTATTATATACATTTTTGAGCCATCACCACTAAAAATCAAACCATTAAAAACATGATTTGCAGTTCCAATGTGATTATAAAATGTACCGACCTTTAGTCCAAAATCGAGATCTGCTTTGCCAACAAAAACAGCTGTTGACGTATCAAATGCTACCGAAAGCCTATATTGAAATATTGTATCATTGTTGTTTTTTTCATCTCGAATCAAAACATACATCGAGGCTCCTGTATCATTAAAAGCAAAACCTGTTACAACTTGTTTATTAGTTAACGCAGAATTAATTTTTGCTGATAAACTTTGTGTGTTAGCTAAAGTTCTTGTGCTAATATCAAATGCAGTTGTTAAAGTATATTCGTCAAGTGTTGGGTTATCTTGTCCATGAACGAAGTACATTTTTGTTCCATCATTATTAAATTCTAATTCACCCCGTGCACCAAGATCTACCTCTGAGTCAGCTGTAAAAGACATTCCACTGCCATTAGCAAAACTATATGGAATTTGTAAATCAAAAGGAAAAACTTCTCCAGTTAACGCTGTTAAAAAAAGTTTTGTACCGTCGTTGTTAAAATCTATATCAAGAGTTATTCTGCTATTGCCGCTCCCTCCTGCTATATCTATAATTGGATCTCCACCTTCGAATACACGTGAAGCAGTTCTTAAGTCATAGGGTGTCGATAATCTCATCACAGTTACTTGGTCAGTATGGTCAATGTTATTGTTTAAAAAAAAAACTAATGTTCCATTGTGGTTGAATGTGCCACCCTGAGGACTTTCAAGGGCATCTCTGTTTGATGCTGTACCTCCCAAATTTGTATATGATGGTTCTACATGATCAGGTCTTGCTGCAACTTCTTGAGTAAAAACGATCTCGGCAATAGATAAATTTGTGTTAAATAAAAAAAATA
>CAZGVS010000046.1:0-5710 GCA_964529275.1 uncultured Candidatus Pelagibacter sp. | reverse complement strand
TCCATCCAGCCATACCTATTACGAAACCAAGCATAGCGTTGATGTAACCTGCTTCTCCTAGATATCCACCGATCAACATAACTAGAGAACCAATTAATAGTCTCCAGAAGATTGAACCTGATACTTTTCTTACAGCTGCTAGAATTAAGTAGAATTCTATCATCTGTAGTGGAACTGTAATTAACCAGTCAATATATCTGTATACAGTTGGTGAGTCTCCAGTCATTACCCATACTTCTCTCATGTACATGTAATGAACAAAAGCAACACCAGTTACCAATCCTGCTACTGTAACGGATGTTTTCCATCCAGAAGCTACTGAGCTTCTTTCCATAAAGAAAAATACAGTTGCTGCTGCCATACCCATTGCGATTATCCAAAAGGAAATCCCAACAAAGTCATCAGAAGCTAAAAGGACTGTTTCTGCATTTGCTGCACCTGTGAAACCTATGAAGGCCAAGGTTGCTAAAGCAAACATTTTAAGTTTTTTCATAAAAAACTCCCTCTTTAGTTAGTTTTTATAGTTTAAATTTAAACTACGACCCAAACATATGTTTGGATCAAAGTTAGGGTTAATTACCAAATTAAAAGAGTTAATTGAAGACATTTTAGCAACGAATAAGTGTTGATTTTGCTAGGTTTTTGAAATTAAATACAACTTTAAATAAAGAATCATTAAAAAATTGAGAAATTTGGCAAATCAATATGAGCAAAAATTTTAAATCTATTTACCAAGATTCGATCAATAATCCTGAAGCATTTTGGCAGGGAGTTTCTGATGATATATTTTGGTTTAAAAAACCAACAAAAATTCTTAATAAGTCAAAGCCTCCTTTTTACAAATGGTTTGAGGATGGAGTGACAAATACATGTTATAATGCTCTCGATCTCCATATAGATCAAGGAAAAGGAGATAAGACAGCTTTAATATACGATAGCCCTATTACAAATACTAAAGCTAAATTCACTTTTAAGGAGTTAAAAGACAAAGTTTCTAAATTTGCAGGTGCTTTAGTTAATCAAGGAGTTAAAAAAGGAGATAGGGTAATAATTTACATGCCCATGATACCAGAAGCAGTAGTTGCAATGCTAGCTTGCGGTAGAATTGGAGCTATACATTCAGTAGTTTTTGGTGGTTTTGCATCAAATGAACTTGCAAGTAGAATTGATGATAGTAGTGCTAAAGTTTTAATTACAGCCTCATGTGGATTTGAACCAGGTAGAATAGTTGAATATCGTCCACTTGTGGATGGAGCCCTTAAGCTTGCAAAACACAAAGTAAAAAAAGTAATTTTTTTTCAAAGAAAAGATCATGAAATTAAACTTAACTCACCCTTAGAGATCGATTGGGAACAAAGTCTATCAAACGCAAAAGACACTGATTGTGTGGAAATGAATTCTAATGACTATGCTTATATTTTATATACTTCTGGTACGACCGGAATACCGAAGGGGATAGTTAGAGATATTGGTGGTCATATTGTAGCTTTGAAATGGACAATGAAGAATATTTACAATATTGATTCTGATGATATTTGGTGGTCAGCTAGTGATATTGGATGGATAGTTGGTCACTCTTATATTGTATATGCTCCATTATTTAAAGGGTGCACAACAATTTTGTTCGAGGGAAAACCAGTAGGAACACCTGACGCAGGTGCTTTTTGGAAAATAATTTCAGACTACAAAGTTAAATCCTTATTCACAGCTCCAACGGCTTTCCGTGCAATTAAAAAAGAGGATCCAGAAGGTAAATTTTTCTCAAAATATGATCTTAGTTCTTTTAAATCTCTTTTTCTGGCAGGAGAAAGGGCTGATCCTGATACAATCAAATGGGCTGAAAATTTATTAAATGTTCCTGTAATAGATCATTGGTGGCAAACAGAAACTAGTTGGGCGATAAGTTCAAATTGTACAGGGCTAGAAATGCAAGAAACAAAGTATGGTTCAGCTTGCAAAGCAGTTCCAGGTTATGATGTGAGGGTAATTAAACCTGATCAATCTTTAGCTAAAGAAAATGAAATGGGAGACATTGTTGTAAAACTTCCATTACCCCCGGGAACATTTCCAACACTTTGGAATGCAGATAAAAGATATGAAGAAAATTATATGACTAATTACAAAGGTTATTATCAAACTTATGATGCGGGTCATATAGATGAAGATGGTTATATTTGGATAATGTCTAGAACCGATGACATAATAAATGTAGCTGGACATAGATTGTCTACTGGCGCAATAGAAGAGGTCCTTTCAGAAAATCAATCAGTTGCTGAATGCGCAGTAATAGGAATTAAAGATCAACTAAAAGGACAATTACCAATTGGCTTAGTTGCGCTTAAAGCAGGTGTTACAAAAGAAAATGAAGATATAGAAAAAGAATGTATACAGATGGTAAGAGATAAAGTGGGACCTGTAGCAGCATTTAAAAAAGTTATTGTTGTAAAAAGATTGCCAAAAACTAGATCTGGTAAAGTTTTAAGAGGAACGGTTAGAAAAATTGCAGATAAAGAAGAGTACAAAATGCCAGCAACTATTGATGATCCAGCAATTTTAGATGAGATTAAAGAAGATTTGAAAAATAGCGGAATATTAAAATAACATTGGTTTACCTGTTGGATCGCCAATGATTTTGCCTTCTCTCATTTTAATTTGGCCAGCAATTATTGCTGTAACTGGAGTTCCTTTAAATTCGAATTCATGAAAAGGTGACCATCTACATTTGCTTTCAATTTTCTCATTTTTAACTACAATTTTTTTATTCATATCCACAATTGTAAAGTCTGCATCATATCCCTCTTTAATAAAACCTTTATTTTTAATACCAAATATTTTTACAGGATTTTCACACACAAAGTTTATTAACTGTTCAATTGTTAGCTTACCTTCATTAATGTGGTTTAACATAACAGGCATAAGAGTCTGGACACCAGGCATTCCTGATGGAGAATTTGGATAAGTTTTTTCTTTATTTTTTTTTAAATGCGGAGCATGATCTGATCCAATTGTATCGTTATAATTATTTTTAATCGCATACCATAATCTATCGTAATGAGATTTATCTCTAATTGGAGGATTCATTTGCGCATAAGAACCAAGTTTATCATAACAATCAGGCGCATATATAGTTAGGTGTTGAGGAGTGATTTCAAATGTAATGTCACCTTTATGTTGTGATAAAAAATCTACCTCTTGCTTTGTTGTAACATGAAGAATATGTGCTTTTTTTTTATGTCTTTCAGCTATTTTCACAATTCTTCTAGTGGAAGAAATTGCACATTCTTCACTTCTCCAAACAGGATGTGAATGAACATCTCCGTTTTTTATCAATTTTTTATTTTTATTTAAAATTTCCTCATCTTCAGAATGAACAGAGACAACTTTAGATGTATTTTTAAATACTTTTTCTATATCATCCTCTTTTGCAACTAAAAGATTGCCTGTTGATGATCCAGCAAAAAGTTTAACTCCACAACAGCCTTCTAAATTTTTAAGATCAGCTAAGTCGCTCGCATTATCAGCGGTTGCTCCAAAATAAAAAGCATAGTTGCAGTACATTCTATTTTTCGCAAGGTCTAATTTTTTTTGAAATTCTATTTTGTTAGAAGTTGGAGGATTAGTATTAGGCATTTCAAAGACACCAGTTATTCCTCCCACAATCGCAGCTCTGCTACCTGAATTAAGATCTTCTGTATTTGTCGAGCCTGGTTCTCTAAAGTGAGTTTGGGTATCTATACATCCAGGAAGTACTGTTAAATTTTTAGCATCAAATGTTTCTTTAGTATCGCTAGTTATTTTACCAATTTCTATTATTTTACCGTCTTTAACTGCAATATCTTGTTCCTTTAAGTTTTTATCTATGTAACAAGAGCCATTTTTGATTATTAAATCTAACATTTTCAGCAAATTAAATATATTATTATCTATAATTAATCAATTATGAAAGTTAATGAAATATACATATTAGAGGATAGGGGAATATTATACATACAAGGACCTGACTCTGAAGAATTCCTTCAAAATATAATTACAAATGATGTTAAAAAAATTACAGATAAAAAAAGTTGTTTTGCGTCAATACTAACGCCTCAAGGTAAATATCTTTATGATTTTATAATTTCTAAACATAAAAAAGGTTTTTTTATAGATTGTGAAAAAAATCAAATAGAAAGTTTATTTAAACAATTAAAATTATATAAGCTCAGATCAAAGGTAGAGATATTAAATTTAAGCAATGAATTCGTTGTAGCTGCTTTAACTTTAGAAAAATTTAAATCAATTGAAAATATAAGCGATAGTCCCGGTTTTACAATCAAATTCAGGGAAGATCCAATTGTTTTAGATCCAAGAAATATCAAACTTGGTGCAAGGTTAATAATTAATTTAGAAAAGCTATATTTATCTATAAAAAAACTAAATTTAAATACTGGTGATATTAATGAATACTACAAATTAAGTCATAAACTAGGAATACCTCAAACAAATACAATAAAATTACAAAATAAAATCTTTGGTATTGAGTGCAATCTTGAAGCACTAAATGGTATTGATTTCAAAAAAGGCTGCTATGTAGGTCAAGAAAATACCGCAAGAATAAAATTAAAAAATAAACTATCAAAAAAACTTTTTCCTATAAAATTTGAAGGAATTAAAATTAATAGTGATGATATAATTACAAAAAATAATAAAGAAATAGGAAAAGTTTTAATTGATGGCGAATATCCTTTTGCAGTATTTAAAATAAATGACATTAATTTTAGTCTAGATCAAATATACGAATGTAGCACATCTAAGGTTAAAATTATTAAAACAGAAATTTAGATATTTTAAATTTTTTTAATATCATCTACTACTTTAACAAAATTTTTAGATTTTAAGTTTTCAAGAAAATTGTCAATATTTCCTATATAGGCATTACCTCCATGATGTGCTAATTTGGTTTTTGTGTCAGCATAAATTTTTCCACCTATTTTTTTCCACTCATTACAAAAATTAATATCCTCACCAACAAATCCCTCTTCAGATGTATTTGTATCAAAATAATTAAAATTATTTAATATCTCTTCTTTGTTTTCTCTAAGATGTTTAAGAACAAATTTTTTTTCAGGGAAAGATCTTTGCATTTTCAAAAAAACTGATTTATCTATCATCATAAAACCTGTCGGTCCCGACGAGATTTCACAAAAACCCTCTTTGTCAACTTTTATATTTTTATCATCAGGAAAGTTTAAAGTAAAATTTAAACCATTTGAATTATTTAAGTACCCTTTGATTGGATAAGGTGTTAAAACTATCTCGCTATCAAATTTTAATAAACGAATTACTGCTTCAGGTTGAAAACTTATATCAGAGTCAACAAAAAGCATTTTATCACATCCTGATTTTAAAAAAGCATTAACACAATTATTCCTAGCAAGATTTACATAACAAATTCCCGGTTCAAAATGCAGATTTACTGAAAATCTTAAATTTTCTGATTGTCTGAAACTTATTAAGTTTAATATACTCGTAACGTAGTCAGTATTCACTTGTTTAGAATAGGCTGGTGTTGCGATAAATATTTTTTTCATTATCTTTATTATAGATTTAATTTTTAATAAAACGACCCCAATAACATCATAACTGGCTTTAAAAAAGTATTTCTTTAATAAAAAATACTTAGAAAAAATTCAAGTTGGTGCGGCCAGAGAGACTCGAACTCTCATGGACA
>CAZGVS010000045.1:3031-5729 GCA_964529275.1 uncultured Candidatus Pelagibacter sp. | reverse complement strand
AAAAAACGTTTAAACGGAGGATAAATGAAAAAAATAAGTAAATTATTACTTACTATATCTTTTGTACTATCTGTAACTTCATCTGCTTTTGCAGTAACTATTGCATCTTGGGGTGGAGCTTATACGGAGTCACAAAAGTTAGGATATGGTGATCCAACTGCTAAAAAACTTGGAGTTGATATTAACTGGGTAGACTATTCAGGTGGATTGTCAGAAATTAAAGCGCAAAAAGAAGCGGGTGCAATAACATGGGACATCATTGATGTATTTGCATTTGACACGATAAATGGTTGTGACGAAGGTATATTTGTTGAATTTGATTTTGACAAAGACTTTCCAGCAGCTCCAGATGGAACACCTGCAAGCAAGGACTTTTTTGCACCTATGCCATCTAAATGTGCAGTAGGAAACATTTTATATTCTTGGAACTACGCTTATAACAGCAACAATGTTAAAGGAACTCCAAAAACTATAAAAGACTTTTTTAATACAAAAAAGTTTCCTGGTAAAAGAGCTATTTACAAAAGTGCTTTAACAAATTTAGAAATTGCTTTAGCTGCTGATGGTGTAAAAGCAGGAAAAGGCGGAGCAAATATCTATAAAAAACTAGAAACTGAAAAAGGCATTGATAGAGCCATGAATAAGATCAAAAAACTTTGCACAGATCCAAACGGAGGATGTGTATTTTGGTCAGCAGGTGCTCAACCACCAGAATTACTAATGAGTGGTGAAGTTGTAATGGCAACTGGATGGAATGGTAGATTCTTTAACGCAATCGTTGGAGAAGGTGCTCCACTAGTACAAGTTTGGGATGGACAAGGTCTTGACTATGAATATTTTGCACTAGTAAAAGGTGGACCAGATGAAGCTAACGCTAAAAAAGCTTTAGCTATGATGACCAACACTGAAATGTTAGCAGGAAGCGCTAAATACATTGCTTATGCACCATACAGAATATCTTCTTTAGATATAATCAAAGCAAACGAGCCTTGGTATAAAGATGGTAAAACTGAAATGATGCCTGCAATGCCAACAGCTCCAGCGAACACTAAAAATTACTTCTTAGTAGATCCATTCTTCTGGGCTGATAACGGTACAGAGCTAGGTGAAAAATGGGAAGCAATGAAAGCAGGACTATAATTTAAGTTTTAAAGACTAAAATTATATAATATATTTAGGGCGGTTATTTATAACCGCCCTTTTTTATTTATGAGCAGTGAAACAAAACAAATCCTAACTACAGATGGTATACCACTTGAGGTAAGTCTTAAAAAGGCCGAAAGAAAAAATAAAATTAAAGCATTTCTGCTTGTTTCACCTTTATTGTTATTTTTAATTATTACTTATGTTTTTCCAATTGGGGAAATGTTTTCAAGAAGTATAGACGACAAAATGATAACGAATATGTTACCAAAAACTTTCAAAGCTATGGAAAATTGGGATGGTCAAGACATGCCAGAGGAGGAAATCTTCGTGAGTTTTTTAACTGATTTTAAAATTTTAGCAGAAAACAAAGAGCATGGAAAACTAGCACAAAGATTAAATAAAGAAAAAAATGGATTTAATTCAATAATTAAAAAATTATTTAGAAAAGTTCAAAGAGGCAAAATTGACGAAAGTCAGAGTATAAAAGATCAAATAATGTCAATTCACAAAAGATTCAGAGATGTTGAGTATTGGCGAGCAATTAAAAGAACAGCACCACCTTACACCATGGCAAAATATTTGAAGGGTATGGATTTATATTTGGATCAAAATGGAAGTATAGCTCAAGTTAAAGAGGATAGAAGAATTCATAGAATACTTTGGTTAAGAACTTTAGAAGTTGCATTGTTTGTTACAATATTTTGTTTTTTAATGGGATATCCAATTGCCCATTTACTAGCAACACTTCCAATGAAATATAGTAATTTATTGATGATATGTGTGCTTTTACCTTTCTGGACTTCTTTGCTCGTAAGAACTGCAAGCTGGATGATACTCTTGCAGCAGCAAGGAGTTGTTAATGATTTTTTTGTTTTAATTGGTTTGGTATCTGACGATAACAGGCCTGAGATGATGTATAATAAAGTTGGTACTTATGTTGCTATGACGCAAATATTATTACCTTTTATGGTACTTCCACTTTACAGTGTAATGAAGACAATATCTCCAAGCTTGATGAGAGCTGGAAAATCACTAGGAGGAACGCCTTTTGTTGCATTTTCAAAAGTTTATTTTCCACTAACTATTCCAGGTATCGGAGCAGGATGTCTTTTAGTGTTTATATTGGCGATAGGCTATTACATAACACCAGCTTTAGTAGGTGGAGCTTCCGGAACTTTAATAAGTAACCAGATAGCCTATCATATGAAATCCACTTTAGATTGGAGTTTTGCATCTGCAATGGGCTTAATGTTGTTAACTGGAGTTTTGGTTATCTATTGGATTTATAATAAATTAGTTGGAGTAGACAACATAAGATTAGGATAATTATGGCTTTACCAAAATACACTGAAACACATTATAGAATTTGGCATTATGTGTACTTAACTATTTGTGGATTTGTATTTTTTTTCTTAATCGCACCTTTGTTTGTAATTTTTCCACTTTCTTTTAATGCTGAAGAATTTTTAGTTTTTTCTGAGGGAATGAAAAGGCTGGATCCTGACGCATTTTCTTTAAGATGGTATAAAGATATGATTTATGGAACCAAAAA
>CAZGVS010000045.1:0-2931 GCA_964529275.1 uncultured Candidatus Pelagibacter sp. | reverse complement strand
GTTACTGCAACTTTATCAGGTTTTGATCATAGTGTAACAAGAGCAGCATCAAGTCTGGGGAGCAGCCCTGTAAATACTTTTTTAAAAATAACTTTACCATTAATATTGCCTGGCGTTATTTCAGGAGGCTTGTTTGCATTTGTGACTTCTTTTGATGAAGTAGTTGTAGTTTTATTTTTAGCTGGTTTGGAAAATACAACAATTCCAGTACAAATGTGGACCGGTCTAAGAGAACAATTAAGTCCAACAATTTTAGCTGTTGCGACATGTTTAATAGTTTTATCAATTTTAATACTTGTTACTGCTGAGTTACTCAGAAGAAGATCTGAGAGACTAAGAGGTATTAATAGATAAAAGTTAAATACATCATGAACATTAAGAATGTAGTCATAATTGGATCTGGTACAATGGGAAGCGGTATTGCTGCTCATTTATGTAATGCAAATGTGCCTGTTACATTATTAGATTTGACTACTGAGATTAGCGAAAAAGCTAGAGAAAAAATACATAAATCAAGACCACCATTGCTAATAGATAAAACCAAAATCAATAATATTAAAGTTGGAAATATTAATGATGATTTCAGTGTTGTGAATAATGCAGACTGGATCGTAGAAGCAGTGGTTGAGAGAATAGATATCAAACATAATATTTATGAAAAAATATTTAAAAATCGTAAAGAAGGTGCCATAGTTTCTTCAAATACCTCTTCAATTCCAATTAAAGTATTATCTGAAAAGTTAACTTCTGAAGAAAAAAAAGACTTTTGTATAACCCATTTTTTTAATCCCGTAAGATATATGGGGCTTTTAGAGATAGTTAAAAATGAAAATAATGATCTTTCTAAAATTGAGTCTTTAAAAAAATTTTGTGAACAAGAGTTAGGAAAAGGTGCAATTATTTGTAATGATACTCCTGGTTTTTTAGGTAACAGAATTGGGGTATATGCAATGCAAGTTGCAATGACCGAAGCTTTCAAAATGAAAATGTCAATTGAAGAAGCTGATGCAGTCTTTGGAAGACCAATGGGTATTCCTAAAACGGGAGTATTTGGTCTTTATGATCTAATAGGGATTGATTTAATGGCTGATGTACTAAAAAGTTTTATTAAGGAACTTTCTAAAGATGACCCTTTTCAGCCTGTTGCAAAAGAAATGCCTCTAGTAAGCAAGTTAATCCAAGAAGGATATACTGGTCGAAAAGGTAAAGGTGGTTTTTATAGAATGAATAAGGCAAATAACCAGAAAGTATTAGAAGCAATTAACCTTGAAACAGGAAAATACTTTGCAACAAAAAAGATAGATTTAGGAATTGAAACGGTTGATTTAAATACTTTAATTAACAGAAAAGATAAGTATGGAGAGTATGCATGGGTTGTGATCTCTAAAATAATAAAATATTCTTCCTCTTTAGTACCTGGCATAACTGATAAATTTAACGATATTGATGAAGCAATGCGTCTTGGATTCAATTGGGCAATGGGTCCATTTGAAATGTTAAAATCAATTGGTGTAAAAAATTTTTTTGAGAGAGTTGATGGTTTTGAAAATAATGAATTTCTAGAAAATTTGGCTAAATCAAAGAACGAAAATTTTTATGGGGAAAGACAACTTTATACAAATATAGAAACGTTAGGAAAGATAAAACCAAAAGCAATTAAAGTAGATAAAAATAAATCTGCACAGATATATAGATTTCAAGACTATAACATTGTAGAATTTACTACTAAAGCCTGTGCATTAGATTACGATTCAATGGATGCACTCAAGAATGCAACAGATAAACCTTTAATAATTATGAATGAGAGTATGCAATTTTCAGCTGGAGTAAATTTAAGTTATACAATGAATTTCGCTGAAAAAGGAGATTTTAAATCAATTGAAAAATTTATAAAATATTTTCAAGATACATGTAAACATTTGAAATATTCAAATCATCCAGTAGTGTCTGCACCTTCAGGTTTGGTATTAGGAGGTGGAGAAGAGGTTGCAATTCAATCTAACTTTGTTGTGTCTCATACAAATATTGTTATGGGTTTAGTAGAAACATTAGTTGGTCTTGTTCCAGCGGGAGGAGGATGTAAGGAGGTGTTATGGAGATGGTCGCAAACGCCAGAAGCTAAAAAAGATGTAGATTATGCTCCCATGAAAGTTTTTAATATAATAGGATATGCAACAACTGCAACATCTACAGTTGAAGCTGAGCCACTAAAATTTTTAAAACCAGAAGACAAAAAAGTAATGAATAGAAATAGTTTATTTGAGGTATCTAAAAAGTTGATTGAAAATAATAAAGATTTTAAACCACCGAAAGAAAATACTTACAATTTATCAGGAAAGCCACTCAAAGAAAAAATGATCAAAGTTTTAGATAAACTTTACAACGAAAAAGTTATTTTAGACCACGGTCTTGAAGTTGGTAAAGAATTGGCAAATGTATTAAGTGGTGGTGATACCTCAATCGATAAAACACTTACAGAAGATGATATGTATAAACTAGAACTCGATTCGTTTATGAGACTTATACAGACAAAAAAAACTCAGGACAGAATTAAACATACTCTTTCTACGGGCAAGCCTTTAATTAACTAAATTACGAAAATACTTTTTGTTGAGTGTTGTGCCACTGGGTAAGTATTGGTTTTAAATCCTCACATGTATAAAATTTTTTTCTTTTGTCTTTTTTATCTACAGTTTTTTTTAAATAACCTAACTTTACTCCCTCAACCAAAATAGATTGAATAGTTGTTCTGCTTACTGTTGAATTAGTTATTTTGCACAAGTCTTCAAAAGTTATTTTTTCATGACCAAATATAAAAAAAACTATGATTGCATGTATCTTAGTTTTAAAAATAAAAGATAATTCACCCTTATCACTGACATGATCAACTAAATCACTTGCAATTTTTACAAATTTATTTTTCATTATTAA
>CAZGVS010000044.1:0-5964 GCA_964529275.1 uncultured Candidatus Pelagibacter sp. | reverse complement strand
GTAATAAGATCAGGTGCAAAACCTGTTTTTTGTGATGTAAATGAGAACTCATGGAACATGCAGATAACCGATGTTGAAAGATGTATTACTGACAAAACAAAAGTTATCATTATGGTTCATACATATGGTCTTCCATCAGATGCAATAAAACTCAGAGAGCTTTGCGATAAAAATGAAATAATTCTTATAGAAGACACTGCAGAAGCTCATGGAATTAATATTGAAGGTAAACTGGCCGGCACATTTGGTGATATCTCAACATTTAGTTTTTATGCTAATAAACATGTTACAACAGGAGAAGGTGGAATAATTCTAACTGATAATGAAAAAATAAATGATAAGGCTCGAAAAATAATTAATTTAGATTTTGGATCAACAGAAAATCGATTTAATCATAACAATTTATATTGGAATTACAGACTGAGTGGGCTACAAGCCGCATTGGGAATATCACAACTTAAAAATTTAAAATATACGATTGAAAGTAAAATTAAACAAGGAGAGAAATATCAAGAACTGTTGTCTGACTTTAAAGAAGAATTACAGCTTCCTTTAAGAGAACTTAATAATGAAAAAAATCATTATTGGGTTTTTGGTGTGGTACTAAGAAAGGCAGAAAGATCAAAAGTTATGGAAGCTTTAAGAATGGACGGAATACAAACAAGAGAGTTCTTCTGGCCTCTTCATATGCAAAATGCGCTTCCAAAAGACTATCAAAAAAAGGATATTAACTTATCTGTCAGTGAGAATTTAGGAAAAAATGGTTTTTATCTTCCTCTTGGCGCTCACATAAACAATAAAAAACAAGAGTTTATTGTAAATAAATTATTAAATCATTTGAATTAAAACCTTATGAAAATGAAAAGAATTGAGAAAATCCTTCTAAGTCTTATTCTTTTTTCAATAATTGGATTTACATTCATTACATCAGGAAATCTTTTTCAAAGAGAAGCCACAATAATTTCTTTGATAATATGTAGTTTAATATTTTGGTCATATTTAAGATCAGATTTTTTTGATGAGATCAATGATTTTGAGTTTATTCTAAATAAGGTCAATTACAGCATATTATTTGGAGTTATTTTTATTATCAATGTTTTATTCCAAAATGCATATTTAAATTTTGAAACTATAGATTGGGATATAAGTTCTTATTTAGTAGTTTCTAATGAGATTAATCAAGGAAATTTACCGCTTGAACGTCAATGGGAGTCAAAACCTCCTTTGTTGTTTTATACTTATAATTTTTTTACAACATTATCTGGTAATAACTATCTAATTTTTAGAATTTTAAATGATTTTATTGTGTATTTTTTATCAATTATTTTATTTATGATTTCTAAAAAAAATTTTGGTAATACAAAAAGTGTATCTTTTCTTGTATCAATAACTTACATAATTTTCATGAGCACTGTTTGGAATACTTTAGAATATTCAGAATTATATTCTTTAATATTTTTATCGTTGAGTTTTTATTTTTACACAAATAAAACTTCTAAAAACCCCTCTTATCTAACTGGTATTTTTTTGGGCTTATCAATTTTATGTAACCAAGGTACTTTAATTTTCCTTGTTGGTTTTGTATTTTCATTAATTTTTAAAAAAAGTGATGAAGTAGATAATAAATTAATTTTTTTAACTAAGTTTATTTTTGGAATTACCGTTCCTAATTTAGTTTTTGTTTTTTATTATTTTTCAAACAATTTATTTGATATTTATTTTGCTCATTTTTTTAGTATCCCATTGAGCTATGCAAGTGAAGGATTTAATTTTTTGGGTGGCTTAATTGATTATTTAAGATCTTTTTATAAATTCAATGCTGCACTTTATGCATTATTTATTTTTATAATTGTGTCAGTTTCAATTCAGTCCTTAAATAATCGTATTAAAAATAGACAAAATATATCTTTTCCCATTGATGACATATCAATTTTTATTATCTTTTCAATCATTTTTTACTATGTTGGATCACATGGTTATTATCACCACTTGCTTTTTTTGATGTTCTTTCTCCCGCTTCTGATAACAAAGATTTCTACAAATATCCAAAAAAATTTATTTATACTCTTTCTGATATCAGCACTAATCTCTACCAGTATTACTCAGTTTCCTTTATCTATAAATAATTTAAAAGATTTAGATACCACGTATAAAAATTATCCACTAAGGGCACTATCTGATGAGATAGATTCTTATTTTGATGATGAAGATTATACTATCCTTGCTTTTGACTACAATTTGGTTTTATTTTATTTAGATAAACACAATCAATCTTACATTGTACATTCTGAAAATTACTTGGAAGATTATATTGTTAACGAATTGATTGAAATAAATTACATGTCTGAAAACGAAATAAATGATCTTTTAGATCAGGAAGCAGATGTAGTTATTTGTTCTCCAAGAATGATAAAAAATGGAGTGGTAACTAAAAACGAGTTAATAAATTGCGAAATTAGTGATTATAAAAAAAATTATAAAAAAATTGATACTTCTATTTTTATAAAAAATGAGAATTTACAATATTATCGTGACCCATACAAAGAAATATCTCTATTTATTAAACACGATGAATAGTTAAACTCATGAATTTTTTATTTAGTATAGCAATTTACAATCTGCTTTTTTTTACAGGAAGAGGGTTTGCAATAAGTGTTTCAAAATTATTAGGAATAAAACTTAAAGAGTCTGTATTTGGAGTTTTTCATGAAAACTTTTATATAATTTACACCTTGTTTTTAATTGGAAATTTATCATTTTTACTGAACTTTTTTACACCGATAAATAAATTTATTGTATTAATACCAATTTCTATTTTTTTATTTTTCAACTTTGATAATTCACTGTCATCCACCAAAAGAAATTATTATCTTATATCGAATTTTTGTATTCCATTTGCATTAACATTTTCAACTTTTGATATCGGGTTTCACTACGATGCAGCGTTGTATCATCTAAATTTTCAGAATTGGTTATTAAATGAAAAAATTGTTTATGGTATATCAAATATTTATGCACCTTTTGGATTGTCTTCAATCAACGACTATATTTTGTCAAACTTTCAAATAAGCGGAAATTTTGTTGTTCTACATTTTTTAAATATCGCAATCTTAACAAGCTTGTTCAGTTTGTTGTTCTCAATCATCTTTTTTGATAAGAAGAGTTCATACAAATTTGCTGGATTATTTGTGTTGTTTTTTTGTTTCTTTGATAATTTTGGAGTAAACGGTGGTGGGAATGGATTTCCTAATTTTCAAGGCATAGGTAAGGTTGATAATTTATTTGGGGTTTTATTTCTATTCATTGTTTTAATGTATACATATCTAAAAAAAGAAAATTTTATAGATTTTTTTGATTTTCTAATTTTTACTTTACTTATATTATTTTCAGTACAATTAAAGATTTTCGGTGCTTTATTCCTAATTCTTTATTTTGATATATTTAGAAATTTTTATAAAAGTGAAAAAATTAATTATTTTGTATTTTTAAAATTTTTCACTTTTCCAATATCTTTATCTATTTTTTGGACAATTAAAAACTATATCCAAACGTCGTGCCTGTTTTATCCATCGAATATTACTTGCAACGAAAATTCAATCTGGTTTTCAAATAGCGCCCAAACTTTAACCGAAGATACAAGAGAATTTCATAGGGCTTACAATTTTGACAATAACCCTTATGACTGGTTTCAATTCTGGATTGAAAAACAAGAAAATAGTATTTTGGTTTTTAATTTTGTAATATTTATAGTTTTTCTAAGCTTTGTAAAGAAAGTATTATTTAATTTATCAAGAGATTTTAAAATAAACAATTTGTTAATTTTTATTTTTACAAATATATTGGTTTTATTCTTTTCGTCTCCAACACCAAGATTCTTTATAGGACCCCTAATCTCTCTCGTTTTTTTAACCGGTTTAAATGTTAATTCATTAAAGCTAAAACCAAGAAGAGGGGTATTTTCATATTCCTTGATTTTTATTGCTTTAGCTTCTGTAATATTTTTTCCGAGAATAAACAGCTACAAAAAAGGATTTGAAAATCCTTTTATTTTCACTCAACTCAATATTCCAGAAATCGAGTATGTAAATGATAATTATTGGGGTGTAAGACCACAAAACGGAGAACTTTGTTGGATAAATATAAACTGTACAGAGTCCACGGAGAATCTATTAGAAGAAAACCTAAACTCTTTTAAGCTCTTTCGAATACTTGAGTAACTAATCTCTTATTGCAACATCGAAGAGCTGTCTTTTTACAATTCCCAGCTCGTGGGTTGACATCGTACATTCTAGATTAATCCAACATTGATCACCAAAATCTGGCTTTACCCACCCATTACTTTGTTGGATATATTTTGCTTCATATCTCGGATCAAATAATTTATCACTACCACCATTTATCATCTCCGAATAACTAGTAGATCGAATTAAAAATACGGCCGAAATAAGAATTAAAGAATAAATTTGAATATGGGTTAATTTAAATTTAAATTCTACATCATTATATCCAAGGTATGAAACGATAAACAACATTAAGCCAATTAGATATCTTGGCGTTGGTCCATAATAAATTAAATATATAAGATTTAAAACAATCAAAGCTAAAGATATATTTTTGATAGTTTTGTCCATTTTTGAACTTTTCAGTATGAACTTTTTAATTATATAAAGCAAGATTAATGAAATGATAAAATTTGTTAATACAGTTGCGTTAATTCTAAAAGATGAAAAAGTTCTAAACCACTCAACTAAGTTGTAATTGTACAAAGGCAATGAGTAGCTTGAATTTACAGTAATTGCTTCATAAGATTCTGTAGAATTCTTTGAATACCAATCAAAATTATTTCGACACGTAAAATTAACGGGGTAGATGAAACATCCAGTAGTTAAATACTGTTTTGTTAGCCACAATATTCCAAAAACAATGCTAAAGATATTATTTTGAAAAATTTTGCTGAAACGAATGTCGGTGTTCTTTAAAATAAAATATAAATAATATATCAATAAAAATACAATCGAAATACTACTTAGTTTTATTTGAATTATTAATAAAGATAACAAAAAAACAATAAATAAATCATCTTCATGAATCTTATTTTTGTAAATTTGAATAATTATAGATCTACATAATATAAAAAATATTACGCCAACGGCTATATCTTGTTTTGTAACGCCTTGCACATATAAAAATCCATTTCTTCCACCATTGATTCCAAAATTATCGAGTAAAGAAAATAAAAGAATAAATAATGAACTATTTCGTAATATATTATTCGAAGAATGATTCAAATTATCTATTAACACGAGATAAAGAAAATGAAAAAATATTAAATTTTGGAAATGTAATAAAATAAAAGAGTTTTCTAACCAAAAAAATGCAGAGACATATTCATAAATTGATGACATACCAAAAGCCCAATGTATATTAACAAAGCCTAAAATCATATTTGACTCCCTTAACCAATTCTGATGATTAAGGTGATAAAATCCCGCATCGTAATGCCAACCAGTGCTATATAAACTTACAATTAAGATTGAAGGAATCAAAACATACTTTGCGAAAAATTCAATATTTATTATTGATGAATTAAATTTTAATTCAAAAAAATTAGGAACAAGCAACAAAAAAATGAAAATAAATACAAAAAGATTATTAATAGGAAGAAAGAAGTTAAGAACAATAAGAACATTGCCTAAATAAAAAATACCAATAACTGGATAAAAAATATTTGATTTCATTTCAAATATTTTTTCATTTAAATTTGATTTTTTGCGAATGACTAAAGAATTAGTTATTAAAAAACTTCTTCCTAAAAAATATAAAAATATAAAAATTGAAATGTACAGTACAAAATTAAAGATATATAAAGTAATCACAATAAGATTTTAAAACTTTCATTAATGAGAATAGTATTTAAAAAATTTTTAATTTAGATATATGTAAAGATTAATAAATATATTTTAT
>CAZGVS010000043.1:0-6119 GCA_964529275.1 uncultured Candidatus Pelagibacter sp. | reverse complement strand
GCTTTTAAAAACATAAAAAATAAAATTAAAGACCACCTCAACATTCCTTGAAATTGATACCAGTCAACCATGTATGAAAAAAAACTTAAAACAAAAAGAAGGCCCCATATCCAGAGATATATACCTATTTTATGTGTTGATGATTGATCGTCTTTTTTTGTTTCGTCCATAATATTATTTTACCATAAATAAAAGAATGCAAATATAAAAACCCACACTAAATCAACAAAATGCCAATATAAACCCAGTATTTCTATTTCTACATAATCGCCCTTCATTGTGGTAAACCAACCTCTTTTTTGCGTATCATAATGTCCTGCAAACACTTTATATGCATAAATAAATAAAAAAATTACACCTATTGAAACGTGGAAACCATGAAATCCTGTTATCATAAAGAAAAAAGATCCAAACTGAGGAGCCCCAAAAGGATTTCCCCAAGGTCTGACACCTTCATGAATTAGCTTTGACCATTCATAGACCTGCATTCCAACAAATGTTAATCCTCCTATTGCAGTCAAAAGAACTAACCAACCACACATTTTTCTATTTTTTTCGTACCCGTATTTAACTGCTAAAGCCATTGTTCCACTACTTGTAATTAATACAAAAGTCATAATTGCAATTAATAATAAGGGAACCGGTACACCAAATGCATCTAGGGAGAAAACTTCACTTGTATTTGGCCAATCAACAGGTGTTGAAGCTCTACCCTTCATATATGAAATTAAAAAACAACTAAAAACAAATGTATCGCTTAATAAGAAAATCCACATCATGGCTTTTCCCCAATGAACACCTTTGAACATTGTTTGATCTGAACCAGTGTCCTCGGCCATGCCTTTAAAACCTGGTTTGAGATTTAGGCCGTCTATGTTTGGATCAGACATTTTACTATTATGTTTTTTCTACCTCTGTATGAGCAACTTCACTTGGTGGAGTTGTTTGAGGTATAAAGTCTTCTTTTGCTCCAGGAACGCTATAATCATATGCCCATCTGTGAACTACTGGTAATTTTTCACCAAAGTTACCATGTTCCGGCGGAACAGTTGAAGTATGCCATTCTAAAGAATTTGCTTTCCAAGGATTTTTTCCAGAACTCTTTCCAGTTTTTAGAGTTTTAATAATATTATAAATTAAAATAAATTGTGCTGCGCCTACAATAAAAGCAGCTAAGCTTATAAATTCGTTCATTCCAACTCCTGAAGTCATATAAGGGCTATCATACATTTCGAAATATCTTCTTGGCACTCCTATAAATCCTAAGTAGTGCATTGGGAAATAAATAGAATAAGCTCCTAAAAATGTTATCCAAAAATGCAATTTACCTAGACCTTCATGCAGCATCCTACCAGCAACTAAAGGAAACCAATGGTATACTGCTCCCATAATAACCATTAAAGGTGCTATACCCATTACCATATGAAAGTGCGCAACTACAAAATATGTGTCGGATAATGGAACATCAACAGATACATTGCCTAAGAATATCCCTGTAATCCCTCCATTTACAAAAGTTACTATAAAACCTAAACACCACAACATCACAGTATTAATTCTAATATTTCCCCTCCACAAAGTTAATATCCAGTTATAAACCTTCATCGCCGTGGGAACTGCAATAATTAATGTTGTTGAAGCAAAGAAAAATCCAAACCAAGGATTCATTCCACTAACATACATGTGGTGTGCCCATACAAAGAAACTTAACGCCCCAATACCAACAATAGCCCAAACCATCATTCTGTATCCAAATATATTTTTTCTTGCATGAACTGATATTAAATCAGATACAATTCCAAATGCTGGAAGAGCTACAATATAAACTTCTGGATGGCCGAAAAACCAAAACAAGTGCTGAAATAAAATTGGACTTCCACCGCCATATTCTAATATTTCACCCGCTTTTAAAATTGTAGGCATAAAGAAACTTGTACCAAGGACTTTATCTAAGGTCATCATTATGGAGCTTACTAATAAAGCTGGAAAAGCTAACATAGCTAAAACTGTTGCAGTGAAAATTCCCCATATAGTTAAAGGCATTCTCATTAAGGTCATACCTCTAGTTCTGGCTTGTAAAATTGTTATTAAATAATTAAGTCCTCCCATTGTAAATCCAATTACAAATAAAGAGAGAGAAATCAGCATCAATAATATCCCAGCGCCTGAGCCTGGAGTTCCTTCTAAAATAGCTTGTGGTGGATAGAGAGTCCATCCTGATCCTGTTGGACCTCCTGGAACAAAAAAGCTTGCCATTAGAACCGCAACAGCAACAAAGAACATCCAAAAGCTTAACATATTCACATAAGGAAAAACCATATCTCTTGCACCTACCATTAATGGTATTAGATAATTTCCAAATCCTCCTAAGAATAGTGCAGTTAAAAAATATACTACCATTATCATTCCATGCATCGTCACAAATTGATAATAATGTTCTGCTGTCATGAAACCTGCTAAGCCTGGAAAACCGAGCTGCAGCCTCATTAGCCAAGAAAGTATTAAACCTACAATACCAGTGAATACAGCTGTTAAAAAATATTGAACACCAATAACTTTTGCATCTTGGCAAAATACCCATTTGGTTAGAAAAGTATGTCCATGGTATAAATCTTGCTCAGGAAGTTCTGCTGGTCTTACGTAATCCATATCTGGATTAACAGACCCTGAGGAACCCGCTATTGTCTCTGAGGATTGTGCTTGATAACCGGTTTTATTTATTTCATCTGACATTAATTTATTCCTTTATATACATGCCTTTTTCTAAATTGGAATTGTTATTTTTGGCAATTTTATTTGTCTCTTCCGCTGAATTATTCTTAGCAATGTAATCCGAGAACGTTTCTTGCTCACTCAGCCACACCTTATAATCATTTGAATTCATTACCTCTACACCACCTCTCATTGCATAGTGTCCAACACCGCAATATTCAGCACAAAGAACTTCATATTCACCAATTTTATTTGGTTCAAACCAATAAAAAGTCACTGTGCCGGGGACTGCATCCATTTTTGATCTAAATTGGGGTACATACCAGTTGTGAAGAACATCTACTGATCTTAATAAAATCTTTACAGGTTTATTATTTTCCAAATTAATTAGGTCGCTTTGAATTAAAACATCATCTTTTCCATAAGGATCCTCAATATTAATCCCAAAAGGATTTGTTTCATCATTAATGTTTGAAACTTTTGTTGTTCCAAGTTTTCCATCTTTACCTGGAAGCCTATAAGCCCATCCCCACTGCCATGCCATTACATCAATTTCCAAGGCATTTTTTGGAACGTTTACGTATTGATTCCAAATTATAAGTCCCGGTGCTAAAAGAGCGGCAACTCCAAAAGTCGTCGCCCAAGTTAAAATTTTTTCTAATTTTTTATCTTCAGGTTTATATTCGGCTTTTCTATCTGGTTTATAAGAAAATTTAAATAAACAGTAGACCATGAATAAGCAGACAGCTACAAAAACTCCTCCGCCGACCCAAAAAGTTAACGTTATGGTATCATCCATACCACCCCAATTAGAAGCAATATCTGTCCAATACCATGGAGTAAATATATGAAATAAAACCGATCCAACTATAACTAATAAAAAAATAATTCCGACGTGCATGAGGATTATATAGAATAAAAGTAAAAGAAATACCTATGACAAAATGTCATTAAAATATATCCTACAATGGTTATAATAATGTAGATAAATGGGGAAAATCGGAATTTTACTTACAATTCTTGGGCTAGTATTTGTATTCTATATAGTAATTTCTTTAGGAGCTGGAGCATTTAACAAAGATAATGTTAAACCGGAAACCAAAAAATATCTTAAATCAGTAAATATCTTGCTTATACTGATAGCAGTGTTTGGTTCAATTATGGTAATGTTTTTGTAATTTAAGAAATAAGACTTTTACAAAATGCAATTACAGCATCATTAAAAGCATAAATCATTAAAAAAAACATTAACCAAACAATAAGTAAAAAAGTCCAATACATAGAAAGGGCTGAAATATTTTTTTCTTCATCTAAAATTTTTGGTGATTCAAGTTTTAATACTTTTGAGGAAACTTTCCCCCAAAAAAATAATCCCCCAAGTAAATGTAATCCGTGCAAAGCTGTAAAAACATAGAAGGATGAAAAATAAGAATTAGTTGAAACATAGTTGCCACTCTTCATAAGTTGAATCCAAAATATTACTTGTCCAAATAAAAACAAATAACTCAAGCCTCCAACTATTAATAGATTTTTCTTTACTCTGGAAGTATCTTTGTTTTCCAAATCTTTTGTTATTTTTGAAAAATAATAAGAAACGAAAAAAAGTATTAATGTATTTATCCATAAAAAGTTTGGTCTAAGAAGATAATTTGTGTCCTGGCCTGGTGGAAGGGAATAAATGTATCCAGTAAAGATCAGACTAAATAGCACTGTTGCGATTCCGAAAATTATTATTACCGCTGATTTCTGCGTTGAAATTTCAAAAGTCTTTCCTGCATGAGCGGTATCAATTGCCGCTCTCTCCTTTTCCCAAGGTTTTTCAGTTATTGATCCAAAAAATTTCTTTAAAAAATTAGCCATGCAACTTATATAACTATAGAAAATAATAATTCAATAATGAAAATTAAGACATCACTAGTAGTTATCAGCGGTTGCTTAGCAATATTTATATTTTTAATGCTTCCTGTGTTTGTGTCTATGGAAAAAAAAGAGAAGGAAGTTGTTAAATCTTTTAAAGGATCATCATTTTCTTTAAAAGATGTAAATAATAATATTATAACTGAAGAGTCATTTGAAGGTCCGTTAACAGCTGTTTTTTTTGGCTTTACAAATTGTCCTGACGTTTGTCCTTTGACTTTAAATAATTTAGACTTAGTTTTAAATAAGCTAGATGAAAAAAAGAAAAAAAAATTTAAAGTTTTCTTTGTGAGTATTGATCCAAGAAGAGATACTGTAGATGTTATAAAAGATTATTTAGACTCTTTTGAAAATTCGATATTTGGAATTACTGGTGATCCAGGAAAAGTGTTTTTACTTTCTCAATCGTGGGGAGTTTTATCAGAAAAAGTTTTTTCAGAAGATGGCAATTATTTGATTGATCATAGCTCTTCAATATTATTGCTTAGAGATGGAAAGTATTTAGATCGTATTAGCCATCATGCTAAATATGAGGAAATGTTCAAAAAAATTAATAAGTTGTTAAGATAAAAAATTAAAACTCAAAATTGATATCATCGAAATTGCAGCTGTTTCTGCTCTTAAAATATTATTATTTATTTTAAGTGAATTAATATTTTTTAAATTTAATATTGCGCACCTTTCTTTTTCGGAAAAATCACCCTCTGGTCCAATTAATATACAAATAGGATTTTTATTTTTAATGATAATTTTATCATTATTAGAATTTAGATCTCCAAAAATTATATTTGTATTTTTATGTAATTTTAAAAACTGATTAAAGTTTATTAATTTTTCAAGTGAGGGAACATCTATTCTGTTGCACTGTTCTGACGCCTCTATAATTATTTTATTTATTCTTTTCTCATTAATATTCCTTACAATTGTTCTTTCTGTCAAAATTGGAATAAATTTAGTTACACCCAACTCAGTTGCTTTTTGTATCATGAAATTCAAATAATTTAGTTTTATAGGAGTAAATGCTAACCATACTTCTTTAAGGGTGCTTACAGATCTTATTTTTTTTAAAATAAGGAAGCGTACAATTCCTTTATTTATTTCTTTGACTTGTGCCTCCCACTCTCCACTATTATTAAACAAAGAAAAGCTTTGTCCCTTGGCGACTCTCATTACTTTAGAAATATAGTGAGATTGAGATTTATCTAATTTTGAAATTAAATTTATTGATAAACTTTCTTCAAAAAATAATCTAATATTGCCCATTGATACAAACTAAATTATGAAAAATATTAAAGCAATAATTTTTGACGCTTATGGCACACTTTTTGATGTTAATTCTGCAGCAGAAAAATGCAAAGATAAAATTGGAGATAAATGGGAAAGTTTTGCAAATTATTGGAGGACAACTCAACTAGAATATACCTGGCTTAGAAGCTTAATGAAAAGACATAAAGATTTTTGGGGAGTTACTGAAGACAGTTTAGATAAAT
>CAZGVS010000042.1:0-6206 GCA_964529275.1 uncultured Candidatus Pelagibacter sp. | reverse complement strand
GAAGCAGGTTACATCAACGCTATGCTTGGTTTCGTAATAGGTATGGCTGGATGGATCTACATCTTATATGAAATATTCTCTGGCGAAGCTGGTAAAATGGCAGCTAAAAGTGGAAACAAAGCATTAGCGACTGCTTTTGGTGCTATGAGAATGATCGTAACAGTAGGTTGGGCAATTTACCCATTAGGTTATGTATTTGGTTACCTAACAGGTGGAGTAGATGCTAATTCACTTAACGTGATTTACAACTTAGCAGACTTTGTTAACAAGATTGCATTTGGTCTAGTAATTTGGGCTGCAGCAATGCAAAACACGTCAGCTAGAGCTAGATAATACATTATTGTATTTTAAATAGGGCGAGTTTAACTACTTGCCCTATTTTTTTTTGTCCCTATAAAAGTACTAAATGCCAAAAATCACGTATATTGAAAATAATGGTAAATCTCATTCGGTAGATGTTCCGAAAGGCCTTACCGTTATGGAGGGAGCAGTTCAAAACAATATTCCAGGTATAGATGCTGATTGTGGAGGAGGCATGGCATGCGCTACTTGCCATGTTTATGTCAAAGAAGAATGGTTTGATAAGATTAATCCAAAAAGCGAAGGAGAAGATGACATGATAGATCAAGCACATCAGCCAAGCAAATTTAGTAGACTAAGTTGTCAAATTTCAGTTTCAGATGAGATAGATGGTTTAGTAGTAAATCTTCCAGAGAAACAATGATTAAGACAGACGCGCTGGTTATTGGAGCGGGACCAACAGGTTTATTCACTGCACATCAACTAAAATTAATTGGTCTTAGTTGTGAAGTGGTTGATAATTTAGATAAAATTGGAGGACAATGTATCGAACTTTATCCTGATAAACCAATATATGATATTCCAGCTGTACCAGAATGTACGGGTGAAGAGTTGACAAATAATTTAATTAATCAATTAAAACCATTTAATATTAAGTTTCATTTAAATGAGAGAGTTGAAGAAGTAAAAAAAAATAACGATTTATGGAATTTGAAAACTAGCAAAGGCACAGAATTTAACACTCCAAATATTATAATTGCGGGCGGGGTTGGTTCTTTTGAACCAAGAAAATTTGCACCAAAAGAATGTGAAAAATTTGAAAACAAATCTTTATTTTATTCAGTAAAAGATAAAGGAATATTTACAGGTAAAACAGTATCAATTTTCGGAGGAGGGGATAGTGCTTTAGATTGGGCTGTAGAACTATCAAAATCATCAAAAATTAATCTTATTCATAGAAGAGACGAATTTAGAGGTGCACAAGCAACTGTAGACAAAATGTATAAATTAGTTAAGGAAGGTAAAATTAATTTATTTACTAAATTTCAATTAAAAAATGTACATGGATCAGAAGATATTGAAAGCATTGATTTAGAGCATGATGATAAAGAAATTAAAAATATTACAACAGATTTTGTGTTAGGTTTTTTTGGTTTAATTATGCAGCTTGGCCCAATTGCAAACTGGGGATTAAATTTTGATAAAAAAACTATAAATGTAGACACAGAAAAATTTGAAACTAATCAAAAGGGCATCTATGCGGTGGGAGATATTTGTCAATACCCAGGAAAATTAAAATTAATATTATCTGGTTTTCATGAAGGAGCTTTAGCTGCTCGTGCTTGTTTTAAACTCGCCAGACCTAACGAAAAATATAGATTTGAATTTACTACAACTTCAAAGAGTTTAAAAAATAGACTTGGAGTTAAGGATTGATCGAGCTATTTGCATCTGACACGCCAAATGGGAAAAAAATAAGTATTATGCTAGAGGAGACAAACTCTACTTATAAGGTAATTCCTGTTGATTTAAATAATGGTGAGCAATTTAAAGAGGATTTTATTAAAATAAGTCCTTTTAGTAAAATTCCGGTTATTAAAGATATAGACAATAATAAAAATATTTTTGGATCAGGGGCAATTTTAATTTATTTAGCAGAAAAAAATAATAAATTTTATGATCGAGAAAATAAAATAAATATTGACCAATGGTTGATGGCACAAATGGGCTTGGTAGGACCTTTGATAGGACAATATCACTCTTTTTATCGTTTTAATAAAGGAAAAAGCAAATACGGAGAAGAAAGATATTATAAAATTACAAAGGAGTTATATAAAAATTTAAATGACAGGCTTTCGAGTTCTAAATATTTGGCTGGAGATAAGTATACAATCGCTGATATTGCAACATGGCCATGGATTGCAAGGCATCAATGGCACGATATAGGATTAAGGAAATATAATCACTTATGTAAATGGTACGAGGTAATATCAAAAAGAGAAAGCGTTCAAAAAGGATATAATTTTATGGGTGGGGGTGAAATCCCCAAACCTTAATCATCTGCATACACTTTTTCATTTTTTTCGTGTTTTTCTTGTGCAGCAATACATAAAGTTGCAACGGGTCTAGCCATAAGTCTTTTTAAACCAATAGGCTCACCAGTGTCCTCACAGAAACCATAAGTTCCATCTTTTATTTTTTTTAAAGCCGAGTCTATTTTCGAAATAAGTTTTATTTGTCTATTTATTGCTCTCATTTCTACATTTTTTTCTGTATAGGAGCTAGCTTGATCAACAATATCAGCAGAGGTGCTATTGTCATCCATAGATGAGTTATACAAAGCTTCGTTATTAGTTTTCACTAGATCGCTCTTCCATTCTGTTAATTTTTTTTTAAAATAAGACAAGTGTTTAGCACACATGTATTTTTCTTTAATCTTAGGAATGTAAGTTTTAGAAATTTTAACCATATATCTAATTTAAAACTGGCTGAATATATTCAACAATAAATAACTGTCAAGATAGGTTTATTTGTATAAAGTAGCAAAAATGCAGTTAAATAAAAAAAATTCAATAAATTTTTTTTACATTTTTCTTACATTGCATTTATTTGTATGGGTAGCGATTCCCTCTATTACAAATCTTAACTTACCTTTGGACACTATTGAAGCATTAGCGTGGGGAAGTAACTTAGAGTGGGGATTCGATAAACATCCACCAGCAAGTGCTTTTTTTACTGAAATATTTTATTACATATTTGGACCACAAGATTGGGCTTATTATTTGCTAAGTCAAATTTTTGTAATATTCTCTTTTTTTATTGTTTTTAAATTCAGTGTAAAAATATTAAACGACAATTTATTAGCGTTATTATCCGTTCTTTTGCTTGAAGGCATATTTTTTTACAATTTTACAACACCTGAGTTTAATGTAAATGTTTGCCAATTACCTTTTTGGTCATTAGTTGTTTATTATTCATGGAAGTTATTTGAAAAAAAAGAAATCAATTTAGTAGATAGTATTCTACTAGGTAGTTTTGCAGCCATAGGTTTTTTATCAAAATATTTATTTATATATTTATTGGCATCGATATTATTTATGTTTGTTTACTTATTTTTCATCAAGAAGGATAGAAAATTTGATTTTAAACATATAATATCAATAGAGGTTTTTTTAGTGTTATTAGTACCTCATTTAGTTTGGCTTTTTAACAATGATTTTATTACAATAGATTATGGGTTAGCTCGAACTGGTTTAGAAGATGTAAATTTATTTAATCATATTAAATTTCCTTTAATTTATTTATTCAAACAAATTGGAATTCTTATTCCATTTTTTATCTTGTCTTTTTTAATGATAGGAAAAATTAAATTAAATTTAAGCTTAAAAGATAATAAATATGTTTTTCTTTTGTTTATAAATTTATTACCAATTTTATTAATGTTATTCACATCTCTCATTATAGGGGTAAAAATAAGAACTATGTGGATGACACCATTTTATCTATTTTTTGGCACTCTGGTAATTTATATTTTAAAGGATTGCCTCAATATCTTAAAAATAAAAAATTTTTTGTATGGATTTTTAATAATATTTTTATTATCTCCAATTACTTATGCTGCAGTTTCATTAGTTAAAGATGATAAGAGGACAGATTTTCCTGGTAAAAAAATTGCTAAAAAAATCCAATTAAGTTGGAATGAAGAGTTCAGTGACCCAATAAATATTGTCCTTGGTGACGAATGGCATGCGGGAAATTTGTCTTATCATTTAAAATCTAGGCCTATTTGGGGTGGTTCTGTAGATCAAAAAAAGCTAGACAGCTATAGCAAATATGTTTGTATAGACAATATTTGTGTGGGAAATAAATGAATGAATTTTTAAACACTAAGGCTAAAAAAATAATATTTATTATTATAATAGTTTCGATAATTGAGCTATCAGGACATGGCATCGTAGTATCATTATTTAGACTTTTAAACTCATAAATTTTAATGAAAATAATTATATTAATTCCTATCTATAACGATTGGAGATCACTCGAAAAACTTTTAGAGAATATCAATTATACAATTTCTAATTTAAAGGCTGAATTTTCTGTAATTATTATAAATGATGCATCTTCAGAAAAACAGATATTAAAGTTAGATAAAATTGAAAACATTAAGTCAATTAAAATTTTAAATATAAAAAATAACATGGGGCACGCGAGGTGTAATGCAACTGGTTTAAAATATATTTATGAAAATGAAGAATTTGAATTTGTAATTCCTATGGATGGAGATGGGGAAGATAGACCTGAAGAAATTAAACAATTTGTAGAAAAATTAAATACCGATTTATATACGCCAGTTGTTGGCGAAAGAATTAAAAGATCAGAGAGTACATTTTTTAAAATTTGTTATTTTTTTCATAAAATATTAACTTTAACATTTACCAGTAAATCAATTAAATTTGGAAACTACACTTGTTTACCAAAATCTATTGTTGAAATGATGATAATGGAAAAAGCTTCTTGGAGTAGTTTTTCAGGATCTCTTACAAAAATATCTTATGACAAGATAACCGTACCATCAACGCGAGGGGAGAGATATTTTGGTCCATCAAAAATGAGTTTTAAGAATTTATTAATTCATTCTTTATCAATCATTGGAGTTTTCAAATTTCAAGTTTTATTTAGATCAATATTTTTTGCAATTATTTATACCTTGGCTATTAGTCAAAATATATCTTATATAACGCTTATCCCATTAATCATGCTATTTATATTTGTTGTAAGTTGTTTTATTACTTCAAGCAGAGAAAATTTTAATGAATTAAAAAACTCTCTTTCAAATATTTCAAATATAGATACTGTTAAGTGATGAAATTATTGTTATTTATAATTTATACATTTCTTTTTTTGATTAATGTGTCTTTTGCTGATCAGCACAAAACAAAATTTAAAGATATTAAAGGATACAAAAAACAATTTCTTTCGATGTCCTATAAAAAAACTAACAGAATTATTGAAGTAAAAAAGATTGATGGTTTCCCTGTATATGATGGAGAAACAAGTATTCAAGTTACTGTCAACAGAGAAGACGCAGGTTGTGGAAAGGGAGGATCTGGTAAACTTCAAATTGATTGTGATGGCAAAGGAAATAGAAGCAGACAAGAAGTGCACCTTGGTGACCTGAAGTTAAAAAACAAGGAACATATTTATGAGTATGCAGTTTATTTTGATGAAAGTTATGAAAGCTTGGATAAGGGCGCGGTAGTTGTTATCGGACAAATGCATACTGATAATAAAGCCAAAGGTTGTCACAACTGCTGTCATTTTTGGGCCCAAGATACAAAATATAAAGGGGAAAACTATTATACCTGGGTTAGTAAATCAGCATACTCTTCAGATCCAGTGATAATTGGAAAAATTGATGATCTAAAAGGTAAGTGGACACACCTTAAATTTCATGTTTTGTGGAAACTTGATGAAACTGGCAGATTTGTAATATACAAAAATAACGAAATGATTGCAGATTTTGAAAATATAAAAACTCTTGCTGATACTTGTACAGGTGGTTACATGAAATTTGGAATTTATAGACATCGCACTATCGGTTATTGGAATTCTGACTGGACAAGCTTGCCAGATCAAAGAATATACTTAGATAATATAGTCTTGAGAAAACCTAAAAAAGATGAAAAATTTAAAAAATAAATTAATAATTTTTAACTAGTTATGTCAGCAATAGACGGTGAAATCCCTGCAATATATTTTTTAATCACATCCTTTGGTTTATTTTTTTTGTCATATATACAATTGAGACAAACTGGAAAATCTATAGCAACAATTTTTTTATCAACTTTAGCAATTTTATTTTTATTTAGTTTTTTTGCTCTAACTTTTGTGGGTTGATGATAAAA
>CAZGVS010000041.1:0-6241 GCA_964529275.1 uncultured Candidatus Pelagibacter sp. | reverse complement strand
TGTTAATTGGAATAATATTTTTACTTATTCAGGGAATTTCAGAATTATTTAAAAGCTATTGGGCAGCAAAAAAAGGTGAATGGCCTGGAGGAAGAATATGATTGCTGAATTAATAGATCCAGCAATTTTAGGTTTTGTTTTAGTTGGAGTAATGCTTTTTGCAATATTTGTTGGATTTCCAATATCTTTTACACTTATATTTCTTGGATTTGTTTTTGGATATTTAGGGTTTGGTAAATTAGTTTTTTATTTAATGACGCTTCAGTTTTCAATGGTCATGACAGAACAGGCCTTGGCTGCTGTCCCTCTCTTTGTTTTTATGGGTATTATGATGGAACAAGCAGGACTAATGGAAAGATTGTTTTCAGCATTTCAATTAATGCTATCACGAGTAAAAGGCTCTTTATATTATGCGGTTTTATTTGTTTCGGTAATTTTTGCTGCAGCAACAGGGATCGTCGGTGCTTCAGTTACGATTTTAGGAATAATGGCTGCTAAATCAATGAACAGATCTGGTTACGATGTAAAACTAGCGGCTGGTACAATTACTGCCGGAGGAACTTTGGGAATTTTAATTCCTCCTAGTATTATGTTGGTAGTCATGGGTCCAATTATGGAAATACCAGTAATTGATTTGTTTGCGGCAGCAATATTGCCAGGAATTTTGCTAGCCTCATTGTATGCGGCCTATGTAACAATTAGATGTTTGATTAACCCTAAATTAGGTCCCGTGTTACCAAAAGATATGAGAGCAACTACAATGAAGGAAGTATGGATTGAATTTTTTCTTGGATTAGTGCCTCCCGCATTATTAGTTTTTGCAGCACTTGGAAGTATTTTGTTTGGATTTGCAACTCCAACAGAGGCTGCAGGCTGTGGAGCAATGGGAGCTTTACTTTTATCATTAGCATATAAAAAATTAACCTTATCAAAATTACAAGAGGCATTAGTCAAAACTTTAGAGATTACAGCTTTAATCATGGTCTTAGTTGCTGCTTCAAACTTCTTTGGTGCTGTATTTGCACGATTAGGTACACCAAGTCTGTTAACTGAATTTTTGTTAGGTTTAGAGATGAACAAATATCTAATATTAGCAATGATAATGGTCATGATATTTCTTTTAGGATGGCCACTCGAATGGGTCCCTATTGTAATGATTATTATTCCAATAATATTACCACTTGTTGAGGCATTAGGTTTTAATTTAACTTGGTTCGCAATATTAGTTGCTGTTAATCTGCAAACTGCCTGGCTCTCTCCTCCGGTTGCTCTATCAGCATATTTTTTGAAAGGCGTGGTTCCAGAATGGGATTTGAAAGATATATATATGGGGATGATGCAATTTATGGTTCTTCAAATAATAGGCCTAGTATTAATTGTTATGTTTCCAAAAATTGCTCTATGGTTACCAACTCTCTTGTATGGACAGTAAGATTTATTAGTTTAAAATAGTACTGTGAATCAAGATAAAGAAACTCTTCCATTAACAAATTGGGAAATCGTATCAGTTAATCCCGCAAACAAAAATTGGAAGTGGTTTGATTTATTTTGTTTTTGGAGTGTTAGTATCCAAAGTGTAATAGGATTTTCTTTATTTGCAGCATTATATCTCTCTTATAATTTAAACAGTTATGCAGTTTTATTTGGATCAGTTTTAGCAGTTTTGTTGATATATATATTTTCTTATTTAATAGGAAAACCATCACAAAAATACGGATTACCTTTTCCTGTAATTTTAAGACCTTCGTTTGGGGTAGGCGGAGCTAGATATATTTCGTTATTAAGAGTCGTGGTTGGAATATTTATGTTTGGTGTTCAAACATTTTTTATATCAAAGTCTATTGGCTATTTATTTAGAGTGTTTTTTTTTAATATTGATCCATCCATATTACAGAAAGATATATTTTTTTTGTTTTTCATGGGGATGGACATTATAGACTGGTTCTCATTTGCAATTACTTTATTAATTCAATTTTTATTATTTAGTAGTGGACAAATTTTGTTAAGAAAATTTATAAAATTTTCATCTATATTTGTTTATTTTGGACTGTCATTCTTTTTAATCATCATAATTTCAGAAAACCTTGACTCATTAGTAGCTTCTTTAAATCTATCATTAATGTTTAATAATTTATTTTCAAAAGGAAATATTTTACCTATAATCTCTGTTGCAGGCACCGTATTTGCATATTTTTCTATATTACTTGTAAGTTTTGGAGATTATTCAAGATATGTTGAAGATAACACAGAATTAAAAAAAGGTAATTTAAGTTTATTATTAATATTATTAATTTTTTCTATATTTGGAATTTCAATTGTCGTTGGATCCGATATAATACTTACGAAAAACTTTATTCAATTAGATCAACTTTTAACAAATCCAAATGATATAGTTGGTAAATTTAATAATGCATATCTAACAGTAACAGCGCTTATTTTTATTTTAATTGCAAGCTTGTCAACCAATTTAATTGCAAACTACATTCCATCACAAAATGGTATTTTAAATTTTTTACCTAAGAGCATGAATCTTAAAAAATCTGGAATTATTATAATATTCATAAGTTTTTTTGTTGGATCAACTTGGATTAGTATTTTAAGTCAATCAGGTATTTTATCTATGATTGATACTCTAGGATCTTTTTTTGGACCAATATTTGGAGTTGTTATCGCTGACTACTATTTAATTAGAAAACAAAAAATAGAAAACAAAGATTTATTTTCCTCATCAATTGATAGTTTATATTATTATACTAATGGATGGCATCTAAAAGGAATGTATTCTCTTCTTATCGGTTTTGTTTTTTCCGCATCAACAATTTGGAATGTAAACTTAGTTATGCTTCAACCTTTTTCTTTCATAATAGGGGCTTTTTGTTCGTATATAGTGTATTATCTGCTTTTAAGTAAATAATGAACTCATTTGATCTAAAAAACAGAACAGCTATCATTACTGGTGGAGCCCAAGGCTTTGGTTTGGATATTGCTAAAAGATTTTTGAAATCAGGATCAAAGGTAATTTTGTGGGATAACGATGAAAATGAGCTTAAGAAAGCAAGTGAAACTATCCAAAGTGATAATTTAAGCTATAATTTAATTGATGTTTCGGATTATGAAAAAATACAATTAATTCTCCACGAAATTACCAAAAAAAATAAAATTGATATTTTAATTAACAACGCAGGTATTACAGGCCCAACAGCTGAACTGTGGAATTATGAAATTAAAGACTGGCACAAAATTATTGATATCAATTTGCATGGAGCTTTTTATTGTTGCAAATATTTAGTACCACACATGATAAAAAACGGTTATGGCAGGATAGTTAATATTGCATCTGTAGCTGGAAAAGATGGAAATGCTAGTGCCAGTGCTTATAGTTCAGCTAAAGCAGGTGTAATTGGTTTGACTAAATCTTTAGGTAAAGAGTTGGCTTTAAATAATATTGCTGTTAATGCCGTCACTCCTGCAGGGGCCAAAACAAGAATTTTGGATCAAATGAGTAAAGAACATGTTCAAAGAATGCTCTCAAAAGTTCCAAGAGCTAGATTTTTAGAATTAAACGAGCTAACCTCATTAGTATGTTGGTTATCCAGTGAAGAAAATTCTTTTTCAACAGGTGCGGTATTTGATATTAGTGGTGGTCGGTCTAGCTACTAGGCTTAATTATAGGAATTATATTCTTTTCAACCTTAAATATTCTGTCCTCTTTACCTATAACAGGTGCCAAAATTATCACTGACCAGTAAATTAGTAAAAAGAAAATCGAAAATGTTTTCATAAGAGTTATATAGAATTAAAAGATGAATTTTGAATGTTTAAAAAGTGACAAAAATTTGTTTTTAATCTTATTGAAAAGTTTTTTCTTTAGAGTATACAGCGATCATGTTTAAAATCTTATTTTTATTATTTATCTTTTTTATTAACTTTATAAACTTATATGCGGAAGAGGTTAAAGTTTTTGATTTTAATACGGAAGGTCTACAAGAGCTTCAAGTTAGAAAGGTTAGGGGAGCAAATCAGGAGACGGTGTATACCTCAGGGACTAATGACTTTGGAGCTTTCCTTATGGCAGAAACCAAAAATGGAGCTGCATCAGGCCTTGGTAAAGAAGTAAAGATAAATTTAAACTCAACTCCTTTTATAAATATCACCTGGAAAGTAGAACAAGGAATCGAGGGTATAAATGAAAGATCTAAAAAAGGGCATGATTTTGCAGCAAGAGTGTTTGTTATTAAAAAAACTGGCTTAACACCTCTCTCTAACAAGGCTATTAATTATGTTTATTCAAGTAATGAAATAGTAGGACAGTATTGGAGAAGTCCTTACACAAAAAGTTCAATAGACTATGTTTTATCATCAACTTTGGAAAACAAAAATCAGTGGATTACAGTTAAAGCAAATGTAAAAGATCATTTTAAAGAATTACATAATTTAAATATAGATGAAATATCTGGCGTAGCAATCATGACTGATACTGACCAAACTGAGAAAGAAGTTATTTCCTATTATCAAAATATTTATTTTTCAAGCAACTAACCTAATTTTAAATATCTTTTTAACCCGATCGATAAAAAAGACAACAAGTATAGCTGCAATAACATCTATTAATAGCGTTGTTTGTGGAAAGCCGTAATTACAAATTATTACTCCTATCAGCTAAATTATATATATTTTCATACAGATGTTAATTTGTTATTCTAGATTTTTATATGTCCAAAGAATTTTTATTTGATGTTAAAGTATATTATGAAGATACAGACTCAGGTGGAGTTGTTTATTATGCTAATTATTTAAAATTCTTAGAAAGAGCAAGAACAGAAATAATCACATCAATTGGATTAAATAATAAAAAATTACTTAATGATTATGGCGTACTAATAATTGTTAAATCTTGTAATATTGAATATAAAAAACCTGCTGAATTAGAGGATATTTTAAAAATTTCCTCTAAAGTAATTAGCTCAACTAGAACCTCCTTTGTTATGAGACAAATTATTTTTAAACAATCTGATATAATTTCAGAAGCAGAGATAAGATTAGTCTGTGTAAACCCAAAAGGAAAACCAGTGCAAATACCAGGTGCCATTAATGATTTAATTAAATCTTAATGAAAAAAATTATATTTATTTTTTTTATTGTATTTTTTAATTCTCTAGCATTAGGTGATACAATTTCAGGTAAAGCCTTAGTGATAGATGGAGATACAATTAAAATTAATTCTAAAAAAGTAAGGCTTTTTGGGATAGATGCACCTGAAAAAAAACAGAAATGCAAAAAATTATTTTTAAGTATTCATATATTATCATTTGATAAAAGTTATGATTGTGGAATTATATCTACTAATAAATTAAAAAATAAGATTAAGGATGATGTAATAATTTGTAATTCAAAGGGGAAAGATAGGTATAAAAGAATTATTGCTGAATGTTTCATAGATAAAACTAATTTAAATTCTTGGTTGGTGAGAAATGGCTATGCAGTTGCATACTTAAAATATTCTAAAAAATATCTAACTGCACAAAATTTAGCCAAAAAAGAAAATCGAGGAATATGGCAAGGAAAATTTGAAATGCCATGGGATTGGAGAAAGAAAAATAAACTATAAAATTTCTTTATATTTAATTAATATATTTTCCCACAAGTAGTTTTTCGACAATTCTTTTGCTTTTTTTCCAAACTCCATAAATTTTTTATTATCAATTAAATTTTTAATTGATACATAAACTTCATCCAAATTGTTTCCATCACAAATAATTCCGCTCTCGTTATCTTTTATAGCATCCGCCGCCCCACCATCCTTTCCTCCTATTGAAGGGACTCCATATTGCGCTGCTTCAACATAGGCAATTCCAAATCCTTCAACAGATTTTTTATGTATTATGGATGGCATAACAAATATATCTGATTTCTGAATTAGGGCGTTTTTAAGTTCTTGCGAAATATTACTTAAAAAATTAACATGTTTTTTTAAATCAAGCTCATTCACTAATTTTTTTAAATTTTCTTCCTCATCCCCATAGCCAATACATGTATAGATAATACTTGGATAAATTTCTGTAAGATTTCTTAAGGCCATAATAACTTTTTCGTGATTTTTTCTTTTATCATACCTTGATACAGTGATTAATCTTGGGTTTTTTTTTTCTAATACTTTATCAGCTTCTTTTAAAAATTTTTTATCAATTTCTTCAGGTGGGTAAACTCCTGGATTAATAACTCTAATATTTTCAGCTTTAAC
>CAZGVS010000040.1:0-6496 GCA_964529275.1 uncultured Candidatus Pelagibacter sp. | reverse complement strand
CATTCGGTGCAATAACTAACTCAGGTTCAGTTGAGTATCAAACACCTAATTTCGAATTTGGTGATTTCTCAATTGGTTTATCTGCAGCTTACGATCCAAATGGTGGAACTGCAAACAGAGACCACGATGCAGTAACAGCAAGTTCAACGACTTACGGTTCAGGTAAAGCATACACAGCTACTGTAAGTGGTATGGGTGCAACTGTTTACTTAGGATCTGAGACTGTTGAAGGTTACGGTGCAACAGACCCTGATTATAACTCAGCATTAGGTGCAATCATATACAAAATGGGACCAGTAGCAATTGGTTACCAAGAAATGTATGTAGATTCAGCAGCAGGTGCTCAGGACTATGAAGGTGATGGATACTCAGTATCTTTCGCAGTTAATGATGACCTAACTCTTCAAATCGCTGAAATCGAAGTTGAAAGAAAACCAGTTGGTGGAAATTCTCCAACAACTGCAGGTATAACTGAGAAGAACGAGCAAATTGGTGTTTCTTACACAACAGGTGGTATGACTTTCCAAGTATCACAAGTTGATGTATCAAACTACGACTATAACACAGCTTTAAGTGGTGAACACATTGAAGTTGCGCTATCATTTGCATTCTAATTAGTTAGAATACATTATTTAAACCGGCCTAATTAAACTTAGGCCGGTTTTTTTTTATCCACGATATAGATGCAATTCCACAAACATTAGTCATATTAAGTCTTTTAATATTACTCTTATTTATTCCACCTAAAGCTATAAAATTTATTTTAGAGTTTATAGTAATTTTGTTTAATTTAGCTACTCCTAATGCACTTCTAAATCCTTTGTTCTTAAATACAGGGCTGATAAAAACCGTGGTACAACCTTGAAGAACTTTTTCTCTAACTTCTTTTACATTATGAGCAGAGCCAATAATTTTAAAACTTTTTCTATATATGGAGTTTTTATACATTTTAAATCTATTAAATGATGGAATGTATAAGCCATCTGCATTGTATTTAAGGGCTTTTTTTTTATTATTAGACAAGTAAAATTTATTGCCACTATTTTTACAAAACTCTTTGATATTTAACACATCTGTATCAATATTTTTTTTAGTATAGTTTCTGTAAATTATAGAGATTTTTTTATCTAATTTTAAAAGTTCCTTTTTATTAAATTCATCGATAAAGTAGTAAATATTTTTATAATTATGCATGAACAAATTATTAATAATTTTTTAGAAATTAAAAAGAATTTAAAAGATTTAAATGAAAACGCTACAATTATCGCTGTTTCTAAAACATTCAAAATTGACCATATAAAACCCCTCATTGATTTTGGTCATAGCCACTTTGGTGAAAATAAAGTTCAAGAGGCAAAAAGTAAGTGGGAATTAGAAAAAAAAAGAAATTCTAATATCAAGTTACATTTAATAGGAAAATTACAAACTAATAAGGCTAAATTTGTTGTAGGTTTATTTGATTATGTACATTCTCTAGATAATAGTAAATTAGCAAAGAAATTAAGCGAAGAAGAGAGTAATAAAAATATTAAACTGAAATATTTTATTCAAGTAAATGTTGGAAATGAAAGTCAAAAATCAGGTATCGATATCAGTGACTTAAAAGAATTTTATTTGGAATGTACCAATAAATATAAATTAAATGTTATTGGACTGATGTGCATTCCACCAAATGATGATAATCAAAAAAAATATTTTTCTTTAATGAACGATTTAAAAACTGAATTAGGGTTAAAAGAATTAAGCATGGGAATGTCATCAGATTATGATATTGCACTTAAATTCAACTCTACATTTATAAGAATTGGGTCAAAAATATTTGGTGAAAGGTCTTAGCAAATTCTTATTTTTGATTTTTTATTTAATAATTTTAAAATAATTATCATTGAATCAAAATCAACAGCTATACAACCTGCTGTCGGTTTGAAATTTTTAGTAAGATGTAAAAAAATTGCGCTTCCTTTATAGGGCTTCGTTTTTGTAGAGTTATATTTTATTTCAATAAAATAATTATATTTGTGATCCTTTCTAAAAATTTTTTCACCTTTATTTTTTTTACTTAAAATTATTTCTTTGTTATAAAATTTATTTTTAGGGTCGTTACACCAACCATGATTAAAGTTAATTATTTTTTTTTTAAGTTTTGTAATTGGTTGATTTACTCTATCTTTTCTATAATACACAGAACCTAATTTATAAGTTCCGATTGGTGTTTTGTTGTCACCTTCAAATTTGTTTTTTGTGAATCCATTTTTGCCTACGCAACATTTAAGTGTAAATTCGTCTATAGTTAAAGTATCTTTATTTTTTATGTTAATTAGCATAAATTAGATTTTATGTTGGACACGGAAGTATATATCATTAATAACAAATGTTTGTATGATTTATTAGGTGAATTAAAAAATCAATTTATTTTTAAAATTTTTCATTTTCAAAATAAAGATGATTTTCTTGAATACTTTAATTCTAAAATTATTGAAAATTTTTTAATTTTATCAAGCAAGGACTTTAAAATAGAAATAGATAAAAATAGACTTTTAATTATAAATAGTTTCCCAGTAAAAATTCTAAAGCTTATTCAAAATATTAATATTAAAATATTACAATCCACTTTTAATTTTAAATCCAATATTAAAATCAATAACTACAATTTGAATTTAAATTCAAGAGAGTTGTTTAAAGATAGAAAATTTTTAAAACTTACTGAAAAAGAAATACATCTAATATTATTTTTAGTTAAAGAAAAAATACCAAGAAAAGTAAATGATTTGCAAAAAAATGTTTGGGGATACAACAATGATCTAGAAACACACACTGTAGAAACACATATATACAGGCTGAGGAAAAAAATTAAGAAAACTTTTGGTGACTATAAATTAATTCAAACCTCAAAAGACGGTTATTCAATATGAAAAAAAAAAATTTACTAACAAAAGACTTATTTTCTAAGAAGTATAAACCCAGAATAGTTAAACCTAAAAAAGGCAAGGGAAGTTTCAAAAGAAAAAAAAAAACTACAATCTAGCACCTATCTGTTGAATCACTCTAGAAGACATTTCCGTTCCTTCTTCTAGACATTTGCTTAAGTTATTTCCATTTACATGACCGTGTAAAAAACCTGCTGCGAATAAATCTCCTGCTCCAGTAAGATCTACAATTTTCAAACCTTCTTTAACACCACATTCAGCAACATCATTACCACTTATAGCAATAGCTCCCTTTTCTCCTCGTGTGACTACTAATATTTTTCCAAGTTGCTTTGAGAAATCTATAACTTCATCAAAATTTTTCGCATCTATGAGCGACATTATTTCTTGTTCATTTGCAAATGTAACATCTAGTTTATTCTTAACCAAATCTAAAAAATGAGGCTTATGTCTATCCACACAGAATTGGTCAGATAAAGACATTGCAACTTTGTTTGCATTGTTTATAGCCTTTTCAAAGGCTTTTTTTGGCTCACCTTCGTCCCATAAATATCCTTCAAGCAGTATCATTTCACTATTTTTTATTGCATCTGAACTAACATCTTTTTCATTTATTTTTCCAGCTGTCCCTAAAAAAGTACACATCGTTCTTTCAGAGTCTGGGGTGACCAAGATTAAACAAGTACCTGTTGGTAGCTCCTCCTTTTTTTTTGAGTAGAAATATTCGACATTCTCTTTTTTTAAACCTTCTTCATACTTACTTCCAAGCTCATCATCACAGACTTTTCCAATAAATCCTACTTTGTCCCCAAGTTGTGATAAACCTACTATAGAGTTAGCAACTGAGCCACCAGAAACAGTTTTTTCAATTTTAAGATTAGACAATAGTTTCTTAAATTCATCTTCGTCAAAAATTAATTTCATTGTGCTTTTTGTAAGTCCATTATCAACAATAAATTTATCTTCAACTTTGCAAATTACATCTACTATTGCATTTCCTATCCCTAAAATTTTCATATTATGCTTTCTTTGTTTTGATTGGTTTTTTTCTATTAGGATAACAAGAAGTACAAATTTTACAAGTTATTCCGTAACATTCCCTAGCCTTACAATATTGTCTTCCGTAATAAATAATTTGAAGATGTAATTTATTCCAATATTTTGCAGGAAATAAACGTTTTAAATCTTTTTCTGTTTGTACTACATTTTTTCCATTGCTTAGACCCCATCTTTGTGCGAGACGATGTATATGTGTATCTACCGGAAAAGCTGGATAACCAAATCCTTGTGACATTACAACACTAGCAGTTTTGTGTCCAACACCAGGAAGTTCCTCTAACTCCTCAAATGTCTTAGGGACCTTTCCTTTGTATTTATTAACTAAAGTCTTTGATAAATAATAAATACTTTTTGCCTTAATCCTAAATATTCCAATACTTTTAATTAATATTTCAATCTTCTTTCTACCCAACTTTACAAAATGTTCTGGACGATTATATTTTCGATAGATATTTCTTGTTACATTATTAACATTTACATCTGTACATTGTGCTGAAAGAAGAACAGAAATTAAAAGGGTAAATGTATTTCTATGATTTAGTGGAACAGGAACTTTGGGGTACAATTTATTAAGTATTTTTAAGACAATTTTTGCCCTTTGAACCTCACTCATGTTTACTCAAAGTTTAGCAAATCTCTCATAGAGTATAACCCAGGTTTTTTATTTATAAGCCATTTTGCAGCTGTTAGAGCACCTTCAGAATATAAGGTTCTGTCAAAAGCCTCATGATTTAAAGTTATAACCTCTTTCCCATTAGAAAATTTTACCTCATGCTCACCTATAATTTTGCCTATTCTTAATGAATTGAAATTTATTTTTTTTCCATAAGGAAATGATTTTTTATTTAACAATTTTTTACCTATTAACTTATAAAAATCTTTATTTTTTCCAATCGCTACTCCTTTTCCTAACATCAAAGCAGTCCCAGACGGATAGTCTTTTTTATATTTATGGTGTACTTCAAAAATTTTAGTTAAATATTTTTTATCTAGCGATCGTGAGGTAATTTCTGTGAGGTACATCAACAGGTTAATCCCTAAGCTCATGTTTCCTGCCTTAAGTATAGAAATTTTTTTGGAATATTTTTTAATTAACATTTCTTCTTTTTTTGAAAATCCAGTTGTACCAATTACTATTTTTTTTTTTAATTTTGACACAATTCTTAGTATTTCCAAGGTGCATTTTGGGGTTGTGAAGTCAATTATTAAGTCTACATTTTTAAGTGCATTTTCACTATTCATCACTGGTGTAATGCCATTTATTTTTTTTTTTATTTTTTTATTTTCTGTAATGGTGACTAATTTAAAAATTTTGTCAGAATTAGAAGATTTTATTAGCTGACGGCCCATTCTACCCATGCAACCAGTAATAGCTAAACTTATTTTTTTCATTTAAAGATAAAGAATGAAAGTACCACAACTAGTAAAACAATTATACCCCAAATGGATATATTTTTAATCAATTGTTTAATTTCATAATTGCTTTTTATAAAACCCGGTAGAACTAATACCAGAATTGCAATTAAAGCTATAGCAGGAACAATTTGCTCCAAACTCATAAACTAACTTTTCCAAAAACTTTTTGCTTTTTGAAAGAATTTCTTAATACTTGGATTAGATTTTTCATTTTCTATTTCTCTAAATTTTTCAAGTAATTCTTTTTGTTCTCTATTTAGAGAGATAGGAACCTCGGTATTAACCTGAACATATAGATCTCCATAATCACTTGCTCTCATATATGGCATGCCTTTTCCTCTAAGTCTAAATTGTTTTCCACTTTGAGTTCCAGCTGGTATTTTTATTTTTGCTTTACCACCATCTATTGTTGGAATTTCTATAGATGAACCTAGTGCTGCATCAGCGATAGAAATCGGACATTCAAAAAATAAATTTTCCTCTGATCTTTTAAATAATTCATGAGAGTGAACATTTACAAATAAATATAAATCACCATTATTACCACCTTTAGATCCGGCTTCACCTTTTCCAGTTAATCTAATTCTAGTCCCATCATCCACGCCTTTAGGTATTGTTACCGATATTCTTTTAGAAGCTTGTTTTTTTCCTTGTCCATTACAAGAGGAACAAGGGTGGGTAACTTCCTCACCAGCACCTCCACACTGCGGACAAGTTTGTTGAACTGTGAAAAAACCTTGACTTGATCTTACTTGTCCATGGCCACCACACATTGAACAAGTTCCTGGGTTGTGACCGGGCTTTGATCCTGAACCTTTACAAGTATCACATTTTTCTGAAGTTGAAAATTTGATGTCTTGTTTCTTTCCATTATATGCTTCTGCGAGACTTATGGATAAATCGTATCTTAAATCTGATCCTCTATTTGATCTTCTTGTTCTTCTCCCTCGTGATCCACCACCAAAACCTTCTCCAAAAAAGTCTTCAAAAATATCTGAGAAAGAATTAGAAAAGTCAAAGTTTCCAAAACCACTTTTTCCACCTCCACCATTTTCAAATGCTGCGTGACCAAAATTATCATAATTTTGTTTTCT
>CAZGVS010000039.1:0-6688 GCA_964529275.1 uncultured Candidatus Pelagibacter sp. | reverse complement strand
ACAACTTTTTCAATTTTAGGACCCATAAAATAATTTTTGTAACCAAATTTTTCCTTAAGAGCTGGCTGTATTTCTTTAATAATTTTTTCTTTTAATCTCGGTTCCATTATTTACTCTTTTCTACTTTTTTTTTTTTATTTTCAATTAATGAAAGATTAGATAAATGTATAAAATTTTCTTTATCTACTATTCCACCTTTTTTTTCCTTTGTTGTTTTGACGTGTTTTTTTACAATATTTAAACCTTTTATTTTTGCTCTAGAATTTTTCCTATCCATCTCAATAATTTCTCCATCTTTATTTTTATCTTTACCAATTAATATTTTAACTTTAGATCCTTTTTTAATCATTATAATACCTCTGGAGCTAATGAGATGATTTTCATTTGCCCTCTGCTTCTTAACTCTCTTGTTACTGGTCCAAAAATTCTTGTGCCTATTGGCTCACCTTTTTCATCTGTTAGAACGGCTGCATTATTATCAAATTTAACCTTTGAGCCATCATTTCTATGTATTCCTTTTTTAACTCTTACTACAACAGCTTTGTGAACTGATCCTTTTTTAACTTTTCCCTTAGGAATTGCTTCTTTTACTGCCACAACTATCGTATCGCCAATACTTGCGTATCTTCTTTTCGATCCACCAAGAACTTTTATACATTCAATTCTTTTTGCACCTGTGTTGTCAGCTACTAGTAATTCTGTTTGAACTTGAATCATTATTTAATTTTAAATACCTCGAATTTTTTTCTTTTTGAATAAGGTTTGCACTCTACAATAGATACCTTATCTCCTATTTTATATTCATTTTTTTCGTCATGAGCACTATACTTTTTTTTACTTTTTATAATTTTTTTCAACAATGGGTGCTGATATTTTCTCTCAACCACAACACTTATTGTTTTTTCAGCCTTATCGCTAACAACTATTCCATTTAATACTTTTTTAGTCATTCTTTTCTCCAATCAATGTTTTCAATCTAGCTATATTTTTTTTTGTTAAACTAATTTTTGCCGGATTTGTAACTTGTGAATTGACTTTTTGAAATCTAAAGTTAAATAGATCTTTTTTTAATTTTTCTAAATCTTTTATAGCCTGTGACTTGGTTAGTTTTTTTATCTCTTTTTTTTTCATTATACTCTCTTTATAATCTTACATTTAATCGGTAATTTTGCTGAAGCTTTGTATAAAGCCTCTTTTGCAACTAGTTCTGTTACACCATCTACTTCGAAGAGTATCCTGCCGGGTTTTACCCTGCATGCCCAAAATTCAGGTGAACCCTTGCCCTTACCCATTCTAACTTCAGTAGGTTTCTTTGATACTGGTATATTTGGAAATACTCTTGTCCATACTCTACCTTGTCTTTTCATGTGTCGTGTTAATGCTACTCTTGCTGCCTCAATTTGTTTTGATATAACTCTATCAGGCTGTACAGCTTTTAATCCATAAGCACCATAATTCATCTCATTGCATCTTGAGGCTTTTCCATGAATTCTGCCTTTATGGGCTTTTCTATATTTTGTTCTAGTTGGTTGTAACATAATTTTTATTTTTTATTTGTTTCCTGACTAAATTCTCTGCTGAATATTTCACCTTTATAAATCCAAACCTTAATTCCTATAATTCCATAAGTGGTTAATGCTTCTGCTTCAGCATAATCAATATCGGCTCTTAATGTATGCGATGGAATGCTTCCTTCTCTTAACCATTCTGTTCTAGCAATTTCATTTCCACCTAATCTTCCACTTATTGAAACCTTAATTCCTTTTGCTCCCAATCTAATTGCTGATTGCATAGCTCTTTTCATGGCTCTTCTATAAGAAACTCTTTTTACAAGTTGTTGGGCTATATTTTCTGCCACTAAATAACTATTTGTTTCTGGTTTTTTTACCTCTTTAATATTTAAAACTACCTCATTAATTGTTAACTTTGACAACTTACCCTTTATTTTCTCAATATCTGTACCTTTTTTACCTATAACAAAGCCAGGTCTTGATGTGTAAATAGTCACAAAGCATTTTTTTGAAGTTCTTTCTATCATAACCTTGGAAACTCCAGAATTAATTACGTTTTTTTTAATGTATTCTCTAATTCTATAATCTTCGATTAAATAATTCCCAAACTCTTTTTTTTTTGCATACCATACGGAGTCCCATCCTCTATTTATTCCAAGACGTAGTCCTACTGGATTAACTTTTTGACCCATGGCTCTCCTTCGCTTGTTTTGATTTATTTGCTTGTTCAATTAATACAATTGTTAAATTAGAGTAAGGTTTCATTATTGATGCAGCCCTACCTTTTGCTCTTGCTCTAAATCTTTTCATAATAACTTGTTTTCCACAGTATGCCTCTTTAACGATTAATTTATCTATATCATACTGAAAGTTATTTTCTGCGTTTGCCACAGCAGAGGAAATTGTTTTTTTAATGTCTTTGGATATTCTTTTCTCTGAAAAAGTTAAATTTCTCATAGCTATATCAACTTTTTTCCCAACTAAAGCCTTGAGTATAGGTTTTAGTTTTCTAACACTAGATCTGACATTTTTGTTAACAGATTTAACAATTTTCAAATCAGATTTATTATTTTGTGTTTTACTCATAATTTATTTTTTTATAGCTGGTTTTGCTGTCTCTTCAGCTTTTGCTTTCTTGTCTGCTGGTGTGTGTCCAAAAAATTGTCTTGTTGGTGCAAATTCACCAAATTTATGACCAACCATATCTTCAGATACTGTAATTGGAATAAATTTTTTTCCATTATATATTAAAAAACTTATGCCAACAAAATCTGGTATAATTGTAGATTTTCTTGACCAAGTTTTAATTGGTTTTTTATTTGGATCATTTTTTTGCTTATCAACTTTTTTTATTAAACTCTCCTCTACAAATGGTCCTTTCCAAACAGATCTTGACATATTAAGCTCTCTTCTTTCTTCTTCGTCTGATTATAAATTTATCAGTTCTTTTATTATCTCTAGTTTTTAAGCCTTTAGCAGATTGACCTGTTGGAGATACAGGGTGACGTCCACCCGCACTTTTTCCCTCACCACCTCCATGTGGATGATCTACTGGATTTTTTACAACTCCCCGTGTATGTGGTCTTCTACCCATCCATCTTGAACGTCCTGCTTTACCAATTTTAATATTTTTTTGGTCTGGATTTGATAAAACTCCTATTGTAGCATTTGATCTTGAGTCTACTTTTCTTATTTCACCAGATGAAAGTTTTAATATAGTATAGTTACCATCAATTCCAGAAATAGTGACTGAGGTACCAGCTGACCTAGCAATTTTTCCGCCAGCTCCTGGATTAATTTCTACATTATGCACCTCTATACCTGCTGGTAAATCTTTTAGTGGTAAACAATTTCCATTTTTAATCTCTGCATCTGAGCCATTTTGAACTTTATCTCCAACTTTTATATTTTTTGGAGCTAAATAGTAAAATTTTTGTCCATCTTCAAATTTAACTAACATAATATGACATGATCTATTTGGATCATATTCAATTCTCTCTACTTCAGCAAACATGTTTGTTTTTTTTCTATAAAAATCTACTATTCTATACTTGTGCTTATGACCACCACCATGGTTTCTTGAAGTAATTCTTCCATAATTGTTTCTACCTTTTGATGAATTATTAACTGAAGTTAATGGCTTGTATGGCTTGCCTTTCCACAGATTATTTCTATCAACTAGAACTGTACCACGTGTAGATTTTGTGTAAGGTTTAAAAGTTTTTAGAGACATATTTTTAAATTCCAGTTGTTAAATCTATATTTTGACCTTTTTTTAAAGTTACTATTGCTTTTTTATATCCAGAAACTTTTACTTTTCTTCCTCTGGTATTTTTAACTCTATTTTTTTTGTTTATTATGTTTATTTTTGTGACTGAAACTTTGAATATCTTTTCAATATTTTTTTTTAAATTTTTTTTGTTAGCTTTAAAAGGTACTTTAAAAACTATTTTATTTTGTTCAGATAAATTGGTCGATTTTTCGGTAACTATTGGATTAAGTATTTTATCAAATAAATGAATTTTATTCATTATTTCAACCTTTCTTCAAGTTCTTTTGTTGAGGCCTCTGTAAGAACAACTTTTTTGTATTTTACAAGATCAAAAGCACTGAAGTGATTTATGTCTGTTATTTTTACATTTGGTATATTTCTTACTGCTTTCTGAACATTTGATATTGATTTTTTATCAAATATTAAAATTGAATTTATTAAATTATTTTTTAAAAGTATTGAGTAAATTTCTTTAGTTTTATTTATTGGTTTTTCGAAATTATTATAAACTACTAAGTCTTTATTATTGTTCTTCTCAGTTATTAGCGATGTTATACTTTGCTTTTTTTCAGATTTATTAAGTTTCCTAATTTTGTAAGAATTTTCGCCTTTTGGCCCATGTGCAACACCTCCACCAACAAAAATAGGTGCTTTTCTACTTGCGTGTCTTGCATTACCGGTTCCTTTTTGAGCGTAAATTTTAGAGGTAGATCCTATTATTTCGTTTTTTTGTTTGGTTTTAGCTTTTCTTTTTTTATAATTTGCGTTTGATTTATACAAAACATTACTTACTAACTGTCTATTTATTTTAGATGCAAATACTTTATCTAAAACTTCTATTGAGCTTTTTTTTCCATCAGGTGATATTTTGTCTATTTTCATTTATTTCTTTTTTTTCTCTGGTGTTTTCTTTAGTTTTTCTATCTGTTCTATTTTCTGATCCATTGTAAGTTTAGAGACATTCTTTTTAGCTTGCTTGATCATAACACTTGTATTTCTTGCTCCTGGTATTGAACCTTTTAAGAAAAGCAAACCATTGGTTTCATCTGTTTTGAGTATCTCTATGTTTTGAATCGTTCGAAATTTATTACCCATCTGTCCAGCCATTTTTTTATTTTTGAAAACTTTACCGGGGTCCTGTCTTTGTCCAGTTGATCCATGTGATCTGTGAGATATTGAAACACCATGCGTTGCTCTAAGTCCTGCAAAATTATGTCTTTTCATAGCACCTGCAAATCCCTTCCCAATTGTCGTTGATCTAATATCAACAAATTTTACATCTTTGAAAATTTCAACACCGTATTCATTTCCTTCTTTAAAATTATCCAACTTACTTACTCTAAATTCTTTTAAAACCTTTTTTGGTTCAGTATTTCTTTTTGAAAAATACCCTTTCATAGGTTTTGTTAATTTTGACGATTTTACCTTTCCAAAACCTACTTGAATAGCATCGTAACCTCTTTTCTCTTTATCTATTACTTGTATTACTCTTCCTTTTTCTGTTTTTATTATAGTTACAGGTATAGATTGACCAGTCTTATAAAACTCTCTAGACATTCCAAGCTTTTTTCCTATCAAACCAACTTCAATCATTATATTTTTATCTCCACATCAACACCAGATGCCAAGTCCAATTTCATTAATGCCTCAACTGTTTGAGGTGTTGGCTCTATTATGTCTATAAGTCTTTTATGAGTTCTCGTTTCAAATTGTTCTCTACTTTTTTTATCAATATGTGGTGATCTAAGAACGGTATATCTCTCTATTTTAGTTGGTAAAGGAATGGGTCCTTTTATATTCGCACCAGTTCTCTTAACAGTATTAACAATTTCTTCGGTTGATTGATCCAACACTTTATTATCATATGCTCTTAATTTAATTCTAATATTTTGTTTTTCCATATTAACCTGTTTTCTTTATTACTTCGTCTTGTACATTTTGAGGAACTTTATCGTAGTGATTAAAGAACATAGAATATTGAGCTCTGCCCTGTGACATTGATCTTAAACTATTAATATAACCAAACATGTTAGCAAGCGGCACCATTGCAGTGATCATTGTAGCGTTACCTCTTTGTTCTTGTGTATTAATTTGACCTCTTCTACTGTTTAAGTCACCTATTACATCACCCATGTAATCCTCTGGTGTAACCACTTCAACTCTCATAATAGGTTCAAGCAGTTTTAATGTTCCACGTGTACAGGCTTCTTTAAAGCATTGTCTTGAGGCAAGTTCAAAAGCTAAAACACTTGAGTCCACATCATGGTGTAGTCCGTCAAGAATTGTTACTTTATAATCAATTAACGGAAACCCTGCTAAAATACCGCTATCAGCTATAGTTTCTATTCCTTTTTCTACTCCTGGAATAAATTCTTTTGGTATTGCTCCACCTTTTATTTTACTTTCTACCTCCCTACCTTTTCCCGCTTCTAAAGGTTCAACTGATAATTTAACTCTTGCAAATTGACCAGCTCCTCCACTTTGTTTTTTATGGGTATAATCAAACTCTGCATTTCCTAATATTGTTTCTCTATAAGCAACTTGGGGTGCACCTACGTTTGCCTCAACTTTAAATTCTCTCTTCATTCTATCAACAATAATATCAAGGTGAAGTTCACCCATTCCTTTAATAATTGTTTGACCAGACTCTTCATCTGATGAAACTCTGAATGATGGATCCTCTTTTGCTAATCTACCTAAAGCTTCTCCCATTTTTTCTTGATCACCCTTTGTTTTTGGTTCCACTGCTATTTCAATTACAGGGTCCGGAAATTCCATTGGCTCTAACAAAACTGGATTACTTTCATCAGATAACGTATGACCAGTTATAGTATTCTTCAATCCTGCTAATGCCACTATATCTCCTGCATTAGCTTCTTTAATATCTTCTCTTGAATTAGCATGC
>CAZGVS010000038.1:0-7057 GCA_964529275.1 uncultured Candidatus Pelagibacter sp. | reverse complement strand
GGACACTGGCCTAATATGATACCAACTCTAGCGTTGTGTTCTAAATTAAGATGATCAAATGCATTAGCCAGCTTGTTTGCAGATCTTTTAATATTTAAGAAAGACCAATTTTCAATTTTACCATTATTCAAAATATTAAATAATGCCGTCCTATTGTTATATAACACTCTATCAACAGTGTAAGAAGCAATGTTGTAAAATTCTGGAATTTTAAAATTGAAATTATTATATAATTTATCGTATTCATTAATTCTTGGGATCATAAATTATACGTTTCGCTATTGTTTACGATTTTGAGCATTCCAAAATTTTTCTAAATTATCAATTAATGCTTTCGAAAAATGACAGTGAGCTTGTTCTCTTGAATAAACAGCCATGTATTCTCTAAAATTATCAATTGGCTCTTGTGTAACTCTAAAAGATTTCCTGTTACTACTAATACTTACTACACCTGAATTTGTAAGTCTCTCGGCAACAGCATATAGAGTTTGATCAAAGTTTTTACTCTCTACAATTTCATCGCATATCATATATCCAATATCACTATCACATAAAATTTTTCTTTCATATTGTATTGCTTGACGGGCAATTCTATCACCTACAAACCTAGGTAATCTCATATTAGCAACTCCAGGAATTATTCCTTCTTTTCTAGCAGGTAAAGTTAAATAAGCTTCTTTTTCTGCTACAATATAATCTGTAACTAGTAAATATTGACATCCTCCACCAATTGCAAATGATTCTACTGCACCTATCCATGGTTTTTCTAATGTATTACCGTCAATTTCTGAAATAGATGTATTGGGAAAGGATAAACCTCTATATATCTTATTAATAAATCCTAAGTCTCTAATTAAATACCATAAAAAAGTTATTTTCCCATTATATAGATGAGTTAAATTTATGCCTGTACATGAAGTATGTTTCCCAGCATATTTCCCAGCTTTGATTTTTGAGCCTCTTAGTATTACAATTTTTGTTTTATTATCAAGTAAGGCTAGATCAACTGCTGTCTCAACATTTCCTATAGTTGTTTCATCCTCTGCATGTAAAAATCTAGGGTTATTGAACCAGATTGTTGAAACTTCTCCTTTTCTTGAAATAATTGCTGTGCCTAAATTTAGTTCACCTTTTGTTTCAAATTCTTTCAAAAATTTGTTTGATTCCTTTTTAGGAAGTAACATGGAATGTATTAGATGGTTACCACATATTTTATTAGATAAGATATAATTAAAAAAAATACCATAATCAAATTCAAAACCGTCCTTTTCTTTTTGGACTTTTAAACTATCTAGTTTTATTAATCTTTTTTCTGGTAATAAAAAAGGGAATAGGGTTTCGACCTCTAAAATTAATTCTTCGATTCTCAAATGTTTTGATAGATTTTTGGTTGCTATTAAATAAATCTGTAAAATATATTTTGAAAAAAAATTTGATTTTAGAGTTCTAAGCTCTTGAATTGTGTCATAGATTTTACTTTTTTCATCACTACTTTTAATTTTTTTTGAACAAATATCATACAACTCATTACTTTTCAGTTTTAAAATAGATTTAAAATCATCAAAGTCTGATGAAAAATCGTTACTAACATTTAAATTGTCCAATTTTTTCCTCTACATTTAAATTAAAGATTTAATAGTAACTTGATTTTTTATATCGGAAAACATAAAATTAAATCTAATTGTTAATTATTGGTTAATGAAAATGAATAACCTTTCAACAGTTATAGGCGATCATAACTCCCCATTAATTAAAAAAACTATTTCAAGAGTTTTACACGAAACCACAAAAAAATTTCCAAATAAACCTGCAATAATTAGTTGCATTGAAAATAAAACTTATAATTACACTGAATTGAATTCAGAAGTTAATATTGCCTGTAAGTCATTATTAAAACTCGGGGCTAACAAAAACGACCGTTTAGCTTTGTTAAGCACAAATAGAACTGAATGGTTAATTATTCATTATGCTGCAATAAGAATAGGATTAATTGTAGTTACAATTAATCCAGCTTTAAGATCAAGTGAAATTGAGTTTATTCTAAATGATTCTGGAGCTAAATTTTTATTTATGCCTAAAAAATTTAGATCTTTTTCATATACGGAAAGTATAAAATCAATATTGAGTAATTTAATATTACTTGAACATGTTATTATTTTTGAAAGGAATTCTGAGTTTAATCTTGATTGGCAATCATTTCTAGAATTAGGTAAAATGTATAATAAAGATGATGTGAGCTTAAAAGAGGATCAAATTGAGTTTGATCATCCCTGTCATATTCAATATACATCTGGTACCACAGGCAAACCAAAGGGTGCATTATTAACAAATCATAACCTTATAAATAATGGATATTTTGTTGGTAAAAACCAAAATTTTTCTGAAAATGATATTATATGTTTACCTGTACCACTATTCCACTGTTTTGGATCAGTTTTAGGTGCTTTTGCTGCACTTTTTCACGGAAGTTGTATTGTTTTACCCAGCGAAACCTTTGATGCCAAAATTTGTATGCAAACAATTGAAAAATACAAGTGTACAGCTCTATATGGAGTGCCCATGATGTTTATTTCAATTTTCAGTTTGCCAAGATTGACAGACTATAATTTTTCTTCACTTAGAACAGGAGCAATAGGAGGAGCACCATGCCCAAAAGAAATAATGAAAAAAATAATTAATATTTTAAACATTAAAGACATTACCATAGTTTATGGTATGACAGAAACTTCTCCAATTTCTTTTCAAACTAATATTGGTGACAACATAGATGTTCAAGTCTCAACGGTCGGTAATGTTAATCAACATATTGAAGCAAAAGTAGTAGATCCAAAAAACAAAAAAATTCTAAATAAAGGAATGTCAGGTGAACTTTGTATAAGAGGTTATTCTGTAATGAGAGAATACTGGAATAATATAAGTGAAACAAAGAAGGCTATAGATGATGATGGATGGATGTATACTGGCGACCTAGTTTTAATGAGAGATAATGGTTATTTAGAGATTGTTGGAAGAATTAAAGATACTATTATTAGAGGAGGTGAAAATATCTATCCAAGAGAGGTGGAAGAATTTTTGATTAAAATAAATGAAATTGAAGAAGCCTACGTATTTGGAGTGCCAGATAAATCATATGGTGAAATTGTTGGTTGTTGGGTAAAGCTAAAAGAAAATCAAAAGATTTCGCCTGAAGATATACAAAATAAATGCAAAAACCAAATTGCTACTTACAAAATTCCTTCTTTTGTTCGTCTTGTTAATAATTTTCCGGTAACAGCTAGTGGTAAAATTCAAAAATTTAAAATGTCTGAAAAGGAATTAGCCTTAAAATTATAAATAATAATACCAAATATCATTAACTTATTAAATGATTTATTTTTTGCTTGATTTATTGTACTATAAATTATGATTAGAAAAGTATCACTAGACGACAAATATAAATTAGAAAACAAGTATATCTTGGTTAATGGTACTCAGGCGCTAGTAAGAGCTACTTTAGTTCAAAAATCCAGAGATGAAAAAGAGAAACTGAACACCGCTGGCTTTGTAACAGGTTATAGGGGCTCACCAGTTGGAAATGTTGATTTACAATTTAATAAAGTAGAAAGATTAATTTCTAATAAAAATATTAAATTTCATCCTGGACTAAATGAGGACATAGCAGCAACATCACTTTGGGGAAGTCAGCAAGCTGAATTACGAGGAGAATCCGATTATGATGGAGTTTTTGGTCTTTGGTACGGAAAAGGCCCAGGGGTTGATAGATCAGGGGATGTTTTTAGACATTCAAACCTTGCAGGCACTTCAAAAAATGGTGGTGTTATTGCTGCTATGGGAGACGATCATTCAGGAGAAAGTTCTACAGTTCTTTTCCAGTCAGAGTATGCATTTAAAGATGCAATGATACCTATTTTATCTCCTTCAGGAGTACAAGAGTTAATAGATTATTCTATAATCGGATGGTCTTTAAGTAGATATGCAAGTGTTTGGGTCGGGTTAAAATGTTTAAAAGATACTATTGATGCTACTGAAATTGTTGATGGTAGCCCAGATAGAATAAAAATAATATATCCTGAAAATCCAACAAAAAGAGGTGATCTATCTATTAGAGTTGGCGACACCCCCCATGCCCAAGAAGAAAGATTACATAGACAAAAGCTACCAGCAGTTAAGAAGTTTGCTTTTGAAAATAAAATAGATAGAGAAGGTTTTAAAAAATCGAAAAAATCAAAAATTGGAATTGTTTCTTCAGGTAAAAGTTGGCTTGATATTGAACATGCATTAGAACTTTTGGATATCGAAGAAAATAAAGCTGATCAAATAGGATTAACTACTTATAAAATTGGTTTGGTATGGCCTGTCGAGCCAACAAGATTAAAAAGTTGGGCCGAGGGTTTAGATACAATTATAATTGTTGAAGAAAAAAGAAAGTTACTTGAAGAACAAATAAAAAATATTTTATTTGGCGTTATAAACCAACCAAAGATCTATGGAGAAAAAGACCTTAACAACAATATACTTTTCAAAAATGAGGGAGTGCTAGAGCCTGTTGATATCGCTGTCAAACTTGCTACGATATTTAAAAAAGAGATCAAATTAACAAACCTTGACAAACAAGTTGATTACTTGAGAGAGTTATTATTCCCAAAATCAAATGCTATTGTGGAAGACAGAACACCCTATTTTTGTTCTGGATGTCCTCATAATACCTCCACTAAAGTTCCTGATAGTTCAAGAGCATATGCTGGCATAGGATGTCATTATATGGCTTTATGGATGGATAGAAATACAGAAGGTTATACACATATGGGTGGAGAAGGAGCAAATTGGATTGGCGAAGCCCCTTTTTCAAATAGAGACCATATTATTCAAAACATGGGTGACGGAACCTATAATCATTCTGGTATAATGTCTATTCGGGCTGCAGTCGCAGCTAATGTCAATATCACTTATAAAATACTTTACAATGACGCCGTAGCAATGACTGGTGGTCAATCTCACGAAGGTGACATAGGGGCGCTAGAGATATTAAAAGAGTTAAAAGCAATTGGAGTTAAAAAAGTAATTGGAGTTTATGACGAAAAAGAACAACTTTATTTAAAAGAATTTGAAAATGTGGTTGAAATGCGTCCTAGAGATAAAATCATAGAAACACAAGAAGAATTGAAAAATATTAAGGGTGTGTCTGCAATTGTATATATACAAACCTGTGCTGCTGAAAAAAGAAGAAGAAGAAAAAAAAATTTATTCCCGACGCCCAATAAAAGGGTTTATATCAATCATGAAGTTTGTGAAGGATGTGGAGATTGCGGAACAAAATCTAATTGTGTATCAATCCTACCAATTGATACTGAATTAGGAAGGAAAAGGCAAATTAACCAATCTGCTTGTAATCTAGATTTTTCTTGCATAAATGGTTTTTGTCCTAGTTTTGTTACAGTTACAGGAGCAAAAATTAAGAAATTGGAAACTACATACTTTGAGTTTCCTGAGTTTATGAGCCCTAAACTACCTCGAATAGATAAAACATTTAACATTGTTATTACAGGTGTAGGAGGAACAGGTGTAGTTACAATAGGTGCAATTTTGGCCATGGCTGCTCACTTAGAAGACAAAGGAGCAGGTGTTATGGAAATGACTGGATTGGCTCAAAAAGGAGGAGCAGTTCACATACATTGTAAAATTTCAGAAAAGCCTGAAGATCTTAATGCTATAAGAGTTGCCCTTGGGGACGCTGATTCTCTAATTGGTGGAGAATTAATGGTATCTGCTAGTAATAAAACACTATCTCTACTTAAACGAGGAAAAACTAGAGCTGTTTGTAATAGCGTTCAGGCTAATTCTGGAGAATTTACAAGAAACAGAGACTTTTCCTTGCCGGTTGAAGGTATGCAAATTTCATTAAAAGCTAAAATTGGTCCAGAAAATATAGAATTTTATGACACCGCAAAACTTACTGAGGAAATTCTTGGTGATTCTATTTTTTCCAACATGTTCTTAGTTGGAGCTGCTTGGCAAAAAGGTCTTATACCCTTGAGTGAAGAATCTATATTAGAGGCGATTAAATTAAATGGCGCATCAATAGAAGGTAACCTCAATGCATTTAAACTAGGGCGATGGTCAGTAGTTGATTTAAATTCAGTGAAAAAGTTATTAATTAAAAGAGAAGAAATTTCATCTGACTTAAGTTTGACTGATATCATAGAAGATAGAAAGAACAGACTTACAAATTATCAAGATTCAAAACTTGCTAAAAAATATGAAGAGCTTGTTAATAAAGCTTGTAATCTAGACGAAAATATAGGTATTTCTGTTGCCAAGTCTTATTATAAACTTCTTGCATATAAAGATGAATATGAGGTCGCAAGACTTCACGTTAGTTATTTAAAAGATGGTATAGAAAAAACATTTGATAATGTTGGTCAAATTAAATTTCATTTGGCACCCCCTTTATTATCTAAAAAGGACAAAAATGGCCATCTAATAAAAAAAGAGTTTGGGTCTTGGGTTTTCCCTATATTAAAAATTTTAGCCAAAGGAAAATATTTAAGAGGAACAATTTTTGATATATTTGGTTACACATCTGAAAGAAAAATAGAAAGAAATCTTATTACTGAATACGAAAAAGACATAGAATTATGTTTAAATAATTTCAGTCAAGATAAAATAAATCTTATCTTACAAAGGTGTTTAATACCCCAAGAATATAAAGGTTTTGGTCACGTAAAGTTAAAATCTATAGAAGATAGCAAAAGTAATATAATATCTTTAATGTCAAAAATTATAGATAATAATAATCTAGAAAATATTAAAGTTGCCTAATTAAGTCCTTCTGCTTTTTCACGCAGAATAAATTTTTGAATTTTACCAGTGCTTGTTTTGGGTAAATCAGTAATTTTATAATATTTTGGAACCTTAAAACCCGCCAATAAAGATTTACAATGAAGCTTAAGATCCATCTCATTAATGGTTGATTCTTTGCTTAATTCAATAAAAGCGCATGGAGTTTCTCCCCATTTTTCGTCTTTCTTAGCTACTACTGCCACTGCCACAACGTCAG
>CAZGVS010000037.1:0-7180 GCA_964529275.1 uncultured Candidatus Pelagibacter sp. | reverse complement strand
TCATTAAAACTTTGCCTGATTGAACTAACTGAATATTAAAACTGGTATCTAAGACATCCGATGATGTCATTCCCTGATGTAAATATCGGGCATTAATTCCAGCTTTTTCAGTAATTGATGTTAGGAATGCAATTACATCGTGTTTGACTTTTTTTTCAATTTGATGAATTCTTTTTACATTAATTTTGCCTTTTTTTTTAACAGTACTTGCCACACCTTTTGGTATAATTTTATATTTTTCCATAGCTTCAGCGGCAGCTATCTCAACATCTAGCCATATTCTGTATTTATTTTCTTCAGACCAAATATTTGTAAGTTCTTTTCTAGAATATCTTGTTATCATTAATTGTACGGGGGCTTTTTATAACCTTTATCAGATTCTGTAAAAATTTCATAACCTGAATCAGTAATTCCAACGGTATGCTCAAATTGCGCTGATAATGATTTATCTTTTGTAACAGCTGTCCAACCATCATTTAAAACTTTCACATTATATTTTCCTGCATTTATCATTGGTTCAATGGTAAAAGTCATACCCGGGGTGATTGTAGAGCCGGTATTTTTTTCTCCATAGTGTAAAATATTAGGAGGTTGATGAAATACATCACCAATACCGTGACCACAGAAATCCCTAACTACTGAAAAACCTTTACTTTCAACATGAGATTGGATTTCATTGCCAATATCTCCCAGTTTAATTCCAGGTTTAAGAATTTTAATTGATTTCATCATCGACGTATAGGTTTCATCAATAAGATTTTTAGCTTTGATTGGGATATCTCCAATTGAAAACATTCTACTGGTATCACCATAATGGTTGTTTACAATGGCGGTTATATCAATATTTAAGATATCACCATCATTTAAAATTCTATCTGATGGAATACCATGACAAACTACGTGATTAAGGGAAGTACATAAAGATTTTTTAAAACCTCTGTAATATTGAGGGGCTGAGTATCCCCCATGATCTTTAATATATTCATAACAAAGTTGATCTAGCTTATCAGTACTTACACCTGGTTTAACATAATCAGTTATCATATCTAAAGTATTCGATGCAAGTTTTCCTGCAACTCGCATTTTTTCAAATTTTTCAAAATAATTACTCATCCAATATTTTAATTTTTTTTTTAATTTTTATTTCCTTAGAGTTTACAAAGCAATTGTAAGCTATAAATTTTACACCAGCTTTTTTAGCAGTTTGATAATTATTATAGTAGTTTTCATCAATATCTCTAGCTATTGTAAAATTATTTATATCCTGAATTTGAGTTAAAAATAAGACAAAAGGTTTAAATTTTTTCCTAATTGAATCGCTTAATTTTATAAGATGTTTTGTGCCTCGACTAGTAATTGCATCGGGGAACTGGGCAATATTATTTCTAATTAATGTAACGTTTTTTACCTCAATTAATTTATTTTCATTTAGAAAATCAAACCTTGTGTCGTCAGAGTACTTAAATTCAGGTTTTAAGTTATCTTTAAAATTAAATTCTCTAAATAAATTATTTTTAATTCCATGTTCAACAATTCTGTTGGCCCTATGCGTATTTACACCAATCATTTTATTTCCTACCTTTATAATTTCCAAGGTAAATTTAAGTTTTCTTTTTGGGTCATCATTTTTAGATACCCAAACTTCATTGTCTTTATCTAATAAACCCATCATAGAACCAGTATTAGGACAATGCGCTGTTAAAACTTTATTATTTGCTTTTATATCAACAAAAAATCTTTTATATCGCTTGATTAATTTGCCTTTAATCAAAGTACTGGTAAATTTCATTTAAATTAATTTATATATTTATATGACAGATAAAAAAGAAATATCAGCAGGAATTATTATAATTGGTAATGAAATATTATCTGGAAGAACAAAGGACACCAATACAAGCACTCTTGCTTTATGGTTGAATTCTATAGGTGTAAAGGTTTCGGAAGTTAGAATAATACCAGATATTGAAAATACAATCATAGAAACAGTTAATGTATTGAGAAAAAAACACAACTATATTTTTACATCTGGAGGTATTGGTCCTACTCATGATGACATAACGGCAGAGTCAATTTCTAAAGCATTTAATCGAAAGTACGAACTTCATAAAGAGGGTTATAAAATATTGGAGTCATATTATAAGCCAGGAGAGTTCAATGAAGGCAGACAAAAGATGATTTGGATGCCTCAAAATGCAAAATTGATACTAAATCCAACAAGTGGTGCCCCAGGTTTCAGTGTAGAAAATGTATATTGCTTACCAGGTGTTCCATCCATTTTAAAATCAATGATTGGGGGTTTGAAAAATGAAATCGTCGGAGGAGATCCTATATTAAGCCAGACTATTAGTTTAAGAACAGTAGAAAGTGAGATAGCAAATTCATTGACCACAATTCAAAATCATAATTCTGATGTTGAAATAGGAAGCTATCCTTTTTTTCAAGCCGGTAAGCTCGGAGTATCTATTGTTATAAGATCTGAAAATAAAGATAAAATTGAAAGTTGTGCAAATGAAATTTTTAATTTTGTAAAAGAAAAAAATATTGAAGTAATAAATAGGGATTAAAATGCTTTATTTTGCATACGGCAGTAATCTCAATCATTTCCAAATGAAACGGAGATGTAAAGACAGCATTTATTTAAAAAAAATTATTCTTAAAGATTATAGATTAACTTTTAGAAGCGAATATAGAGCAGCCGATATAGAGTTTAAAAAAAACGCAATTGTCCAAGGAGGATTGTTTGAAATATCAAAAAGTGATGAAAGAAAATTAGATTTATATGAAGATTATCCTATTTTATATAAAAAAATGTATTTTTTACATTATGGAAAAAAAATAATGACATATACAATGACTAAGAAAACCAAATTTGCATTTCCTACAGAAAGATATTTAAATGTAATAAAACGAGGTTATAAGGATTGCAAGCTTAATCAGAGTTTTTTAATCAAAGCTTTAAAATCAATAAAATAAAGTCTAAATTTATTAAATTCTATGGATAAAATATTTTATGATGGATGGGAGTTAGAGTATTTTGATAGAGCAATAAATTTTAGAAATTATCAATTTGATATACTTAAAAAATACATTAAAGGAATAGTTGCTGAAGTAGGTCCTGGTAATGGATCATTTTTAAAATATTACTTACCTTTGGCTGAGAAAATTGATTTATACGAACCTTCAAACAATTTTATAGATAATTTGAATAAAATAAAAAATCAAAAAACGTCAATAATAAATAATAATTTTACTCAAAAAGATAATGCATATGATACAATTTTATATTTAGATGTACTCGAGCACATTGAAAATGATGAAAATGAATTAGAAATTGCTTTCAAAAGTTTAAAAACGGGTGGGGCGTTAATTGTAAACGTACCTGCTTTTCAACATTTATACTCACAATTTGATAAAGATATAGATCATTTCAGAAGGTATTCAAAGAATGATCTTAAAAAATTAACAAACAAATTTAAATTCAGCAAAACTAAATTAATTTATTATGACTCTATAGGTTATTTTTTAAGTATAGGTTCTAAATTAATAACAAAAAATTATCTAAATAACTTTGAAAAAAAAATTAAAATTTGGGATACATTAATGCCAATTTCAAAAATTGTAGATTTAATAATTTTTAATTTAATTGGAAAATCTTTAATAATGATTTGCATAAAATAAAATGAATGAATTTATAAATAGGCAAAAAAATATAATTCTTATATTTTTGGCAATTATAACCTCAATATCTTTTATAGACACAATTAGGAAAGGATTGCTTAACGGATGTGATTTCCAATGGCACCCTTCAAAATTGTTTTGGGATGGAATAAATCACTATGAAAAATTCTTAAATCAAGGAAATTTTGATTTTTTGTGTCAAGGAGGTCAGTATGCACATGGATTGCATGTAATATTATTTCCATATTCTCAGTTAGAGTGGGAACCAGCTAGAATTGCATGGGTTATAACAAACATAATTTTTGCATTTGTAATACCACTACTAATCTGTAAAAAATTTAATATTTCAAAATACAAAACGTTAATTATATTAATGATATTTCTGACTTGTTATCCAACAAGGATGACAATTAATTATGGTCAACAAAGTTTGTTAGTTTTCTTTTTTTTAATGCTTCCTTTTATTTACAAATCGGGTTTTGGATCTTTTTTATCTGGTATGTCTATTTTTAAATATAGTACAGGGTACGTAATTTTTTTATACTTTTTAGTAAAAAAAAAGTATAAAGATTTTTTGATTGCAACTTCTCCTTACCTTTTAGGGTGGATAATTTATTTCGTATATACACAAAGCGATCCAATTAAAAATTTTTTTGAGCCTTTACAATGGATTTTAAAAACAGGATATGCAAGAGATGGAGATATTTATTCAATTTTGAATAACTATTTTTTCTCTGATTTGGAATATTATTATAGATTTTTGTTAGCGGTATTGATGTTTGTAATGAATACAATCTTCTTAATAAAAACAATTAAGATTAAAAATGATCTTTTATTAATGGGACTAATATGCCTATGTCCACTAATTTTTCTTCCACACTCAAATTACGATTATGTTTTGTTGTTACCTTTATTAATTTACGGATTTTCTAACCTTAATTTAATGATAAATAAGATAAATCTATTTTTTGTAGTTTATTATTTTTTCATAAATAGGATTGTAAAACATCAATTAGATATTGATTATATTTATCAACCCATAATGTTAATATTGATGATTTTAGTCTTTTTTTTAAACATTTACTATTATAAAGAGTAAGACATTTTTATCCATTTCAAAGATACATATATTAGTTAATATATCATAATGAAAATAATATTTACTTTTCTATTTCTTTCAGTTTTATATTCTTTTGCTTATGCAGATAAAAATATGAAAATTGGCACTAAGGGAAAGGAAAGTGAAATTAACAGAGTTATAGTTGTAAAAATGTTTGACAATTATTATGAACCAAACTCATTTGATATATCGCGAGGCGAAACCATAAAATTTAAAGTTATAAACTCAGGAGAATTAGTTCACGAGTTTAATATTGCAAATGCAATGATGCATAAAAAACATATGCCAGAGATGCAAAAAATGGTTGATAATGAAATATTACTTCCAGATTCAATTGATAAAGATAAAATGAAAAAAATGGCAAAACTCGATAAGTCAATGGGTCACTCTCATAGTAATAGTGTTTTATTAGAACCAAATCAAACTGGAGAAATTATTTGGAAGTTCGTAGATGCAGTAAATATTGAAATTGCATGTAATGTACCAGGTCATTACGAAGCTGGCATGATTGCTAAAGCAAACCTTAAATAATATAAGTGTATTTACTGTTTTTATAAATATAATTTAATAATGAGCCAGGAAGTATTAAAATTTAATTGGTCATGTAATCATACCTGGGGCAGAAGTGCTAAAAATACAGCTTGGTGCTTGCTGGGTTGCGCTATTGGAGATTTTGGAACTATATTATTTTTTCAATTAACACAAATACCTTTACCAGTTTTAACCATTATGATTTTAGCAATTATCAATGGATTAATTACCAGCATTATTCTCGAAACTATTATTCTATTAAAACAAAATTTAAAATTTTCAAATGCTTTAAAAACTGCATTAGGTATGAGCTTTATATCTATGATCAGTATGGAAGTTGCCATGAATGTTACTGACTATTTTTTAACTGGTGGTGCAATTCTAACCTGGTGGGTTGTTCCAATTATGCTTATAGTTGGTTTTTTAACACCTTGGCCATATAATTATTGGAGACTTAAAAAATACAATCAGGCTTGTCATTAAAATTAAAACTACTTTTTTTAAGTTAGTCTTTAACTTTCACATTGTTTTCTGAAGATACTTTTTCGCTTTTTTTCGTATTTAAAATATTAGCAAATTCATGATTTACATCTCTATGACCCGCTTCATCATCTCTAATAACTTTAACAACATCTTTTAATTTAGAATTCAAAGGTAGGTTCCAATAATTTATCGCAATTTCAGGAGCGTCTATATTTTCGATTTTTCCATCTTCAATTTCTTTCAAATATTCTGTGTAACTAATTACTGCTTCTTCTTCAAAATAACCAACTATCCTGTGTGCTGTTTTCGGGGATATCAGATAGATAATTAAATACATTAATATAAATATAAATTGAGCAATCATAATAATTAATCTTTCAATAAAAGTAGGTTTTGCAATTTTAATAAAAGTCATTAAGTGCATTCTCTCGTTTGCTGCCTCATCTAATAATATTTTGATCCAACCTTTATCATCTTGCATTCTTCTTAATGATTTTAAGTGTAGTAGCATACCAGCAACCATCCCAGGAACAGCTGCAACAGTTTCTAAAACAACAGCTCTATGACCATACTTTTTTTTAAAAAATGTATCAGCTAAAAATCTTAAAAATTTTGTGAATGTTAAAGCAACATGATCACTAAAACTTTCAGGTTTATGGTGTTTTAATAAATTGTCCATTTAATATATATAATTATCAAAATTATATTTTTAAGACATAAAAAAAAATATAAACTTTTAAGTTAATAAAGCACATTAATAACTGCGACAATCTGTTAAAAGAACTTTCATTAATATCAACTAAGATCAATTCATGTTTATAGCAATGAATAGATTTAAAATTGTATTAGGTAAAGAAGCCGAATTTGAGAAAGTTTGGAGAGAAAGAGACACGCATCTTACAGATGTAAAAGGTTTTAATGAATTTCATTTAGTTAAAGGTGAAAAAAATGAAGAATTTTCATTATATGCATCGCATAGTGTTTGGAGTTCTAAAGAAGATTTCATAAATTGGACTAAATCAGAATCTTTTAGGCTGGCACATAAAAACGCTGGAGAGCATAAAAATTTGTACTTGGGAGCTCCTAACTTTGAAGGTTTTGAAGTAGTTCTCTAATAATAATTTAAATTAAAATAAAGGAAAAAAATATGAAAGTTTTGAAAGAATTAGATGATGTAAAATTAGTTATAGTTGATCTAGAGGTAACACTTGGGAAAGAAGTTCGTAGCGCTCCAACATTATGTGCAAAGTATAAAGGAAAAATAATTCCTTTAAATACCGCTCATGATGGAAGACCAATATTAATGAGAGAGGAAAATTCATTAGATTATTAATTTTAAATTATGATTGAACAAGTAAGTCTTTACCT
>CAZGVS010000036.1:0-7375 GCA_964529275.1 uncultured Candidatus Pelagibacter sp. | reverse complement strand
TTATTTTAATAATATAATTATAAAATATATTAATATGTAATAATTTTAATTCAATTATGAAAAATAAATTGATAAATTTATTGTATATTTAATACATATTAATTAGATACATGATCATTTTTTATATTCAGACCAATAATCCTTTAGAAGTTCAAAAAATTTCTAACATGGATAACCATTACATTGATTTCTGCCCAAGTATTATACCTTTTGTAAAGAGAGAAAAGGGATCATTAGTTTTTGCACTTATTAATCAAAAAAAAGTTTCTAAAGTTATTGTGCCTAGTATTTCTGTTTTAGGTAGGAATCAAATTGATGTTCTAAACACTATCGATTTTTTCATTAATAATGATGTATCATTAATTTCTCAGGCTGAAAGGTTAGAAACTATGGATGAGTATGGAAGAGTTAAATCTGATACTATACTTTTTTTAAATCTTTTTAGATCTCTTGCTAACATGGAATATAAAAATCGTAAATCTTCTCATAGGTTCGGTATTCAAAAAGCTAAAGATCTTGGAAGATACAAGGGCGTAGGTGGGAGACAGTTAGATTCTATAGAAGGGTTTTTTGAAAAACCTAAAAACATTAACATATTAAGACATCTTAAAAGAGGTGAAAGTATACGTAGAACAGCTAAATTGGTTGGTTCTTCCACTGGTTTGGTTCAAAAAGTTAAAAGATGGGCTATTGATCATAATAAATTAGAAAATTAGACTAGTTTTATTTATATTCAACATATAAATCAATAAAAAATATTATGAAAAAATTTATTTTAATTGCATTTCTTGGACTAATAATATCATGTTCCAATATGCAAAATTCAGATTATGAAGGAAATCTTGAAATAGCAAAAGAATGGTTTGAAGTATTTGTTACTGAAGACTTTGACGCTCTTACTGAGTTTTATGCTGATGAGGTTGAATTCCAAAGTGCATTTTATGGTGGTCCCATAATGAATAGAGAGGAAACTCTTAATTATTTAAAAGGATGGCAAGATGCCATGGAAGGTATTACTTGGGAAGCTGAAAACTATCTTCCAGGAGCTGATCCTGAAACAGGGATGCCAAATGGGAGCGTTAGAATGTATGGATACTGGTCAGGTACAAATTCAGCATCTGGTAAAAGTTTTAGAGCGCTTTGGTACCACTATTTAACCTTTGATGATAATGGAAAAATTATTAATGGAGGTGATTTTGGAGATGCAACAGGTTTGATGATGGCAGTAGCTCCAGATCAAGAATAATCATATTCTTTTTTTTATATTCATTAAATAACAAATTAATTTAATCTCTTATTATGAAAAAATTTATATTATTTTTCTCTCTTGGACTATTATTTAGCTGTGAAACTACTTTAGTCGAAACATCTGCTGGTTATCATATGGATGGATCTAGCTATATTCTTGGATCTGATGAAGATAACCAGATTGCTATGGATCTTGTTCTTGCATATGCTGATAAAAATACAGATTATATGACTGAAATGATGGCTGATAGTGTTACATATTCACCACCAACTGGAGGCCTCTCAATGACTATGAATAATGATCAAATAGCTGATGTCATAATGCAATTGCATTCTCCGTATGATTCTATCAAAAGGACAATATGGAATTCAGTGCCTTTAATAAGAAAAGGTACAGACTATACCAGAGTTACAGTTGCCTTTTCTGAAAATAGATTTTTGAAAGATGGAACTCAAGAAAATCTAAGAATAGTTGATAGGATTTTTATTCGTGATGGTAAAATATTTCGTGTAAATCAATGGGATGCAGAGATGGAGTAAATACCTTTTTTAATTATTTAAAAACCCGCTTTTTAAAGTGGGTTTTTTTATTAAAATCAAGTAAATTGATACTGTAAATATATATTATGTCCTTATTTGATCGAAGAAAGTTTATAAAAACAACATCATTATCTGCTGCTTTTGCTTCAACACCAAGTTTATATTCTTATAAACCTAGAAGTTCTAAAAATAAATACATGGGAGGGTATGCTGCACCCAAGCTTGATAAAATTAAAATAGCATTAATTGGAGTCGGTAACAGAGGCCAAGGACACATTAAGAGGTTTGGTTCAATTCAAAATACTCAAATAGTAGCTTTAAGTGATCTATATGAAACTAATATATCAAAGAGTTTATCTATTATTAAGAGTCTAAAAACATCAATGTCGCATACTAATCCTAAAACTTATTGGGGTAATGAGAATAATTGGAAAATAATGCTAGATGAAACTGATGCAGATATAGTTGTAATATCAACTAATTGGAATAACCATGCAATCATGGCTATTGAAAGTATGAAAAACAAAATGCATGCATTTGTTGAGGTTCCAATGGCAACCTCAATAAAGGATCTTTGGCAAATTGTTGATATATCTGAGAAATATCAAAAACATTGTATGATGATGGAAAATGTAAATTATGGTAGAGAAGAATTAATGTTTTTAAATTTATGCAGAAAAGGATTATTAGGTGAATTATTGCATGGTGAAGCAGCATATATTCATGACTTAAGATGGCAGATGCATGAGGAACAAATGGGTACAGGTTCTTGGAGAACATATCAATATGAGAAAAGAAAAGCAAATTTATATCCAACTCATGGATTAGGTCCTGTTTCTCAATACATGAACCTTCTTAGATCTGAGGACACTTTTAAAACACTAGTCTCGTTTTCATCTCCCTCATTAGGTAGAGCAAGATATGCTAGTCAAAACTTTAAAAAAGATCATAAATGGAATAAATTAAATTATCAAAATGGAGATATTAATACAACTATTATTAAGACCCAATTAGGTAGGACAATAATGGTCCAGTGGGATGAGACAAGTCCAAGACCTTACACCCGATTAAATTTGATTCAAGGTACAAATGGAATTTTAGCAGGAGGTCCAACTAGAGCTGCATTTGAAAAAGGATTTGATGGCTACACCAAAGATTCAAAAGAATGGATAACAGGTGAAGGCATAGATGCTCTTTATGAAAAATATGATCATCCTTTGTATAAGAGGTTAAATAAAATTACCAAAGAATCTGGGCATGGTGGAATGGACGGAATTATGGTATATAGAATAATTGAATGTTTGAGAAATGGCGATCCACTTGATCAAAATGTTTATGAGGGATGTGCATGGAGTTCATTAATTGAGTTAACCTCAAATTCTGTAAAAAATGATGGTGAACCTCAAAAATTTCCAGATTTTACCAGAGGAAACTGGACTACGACAAAACCTTTCGATATTATATCTTGATGATAAATAAAATAATTTCAAAAGCCCCTGCCAGGGTTTGTTTATTTGGTGATCATCAAGATTACCTAAATCTTCCAATAATAGCTACGACGATAAACAGGAATATTGAAGTTAAAGCAAAACATAATAACACTAGATATTTAAATATTTATAAAAAAGATCTAAGTGAACATGATTATATAAATATTGATAAGGATGTTGACGAAAATGAAACTGATTTATTAAAAGTTGCTTTAAAAGTTCTTCAAGATTATTCTTGTTTTCCAGACAAAGGATATGATATTGTTATATCCAGTAATATTCCTATTAATTCGGGTCTTTCAAGTTCATCAGCTCTTGTAGTGGCCTGGGTGAATTTTCTTCTAGCTACTTTCACAAATAAAAAGGTAACATCAGAAATACTTTCAGAGATTTCTTATCGTGTTGAGGTCACAGAAATGGGTGGTTCTGGAGGAAAAATGGATCAGTATACAATTTCGTATGGAGAAACTATTTTTCTAGACACATTAAACGATAAAGTTATAACATACGACCATGAGCTTTGTGATATGATAATTGGGGTCTCAAATCAAGTTAAAAATACTCAGGGGCTTTTAAAAAAATTAAAAACAAATGCATTACTTTCAATTGATTTAATATCAAAAAAATTCCCAAAGTTTAATATACATGAGACCTCAAGTTTTGATTTAGAAAAATGTTTATCAGAATTAGATAAAAGTATTCAACCATATTTTAGGGCTGCTATAGGAAATCATAGAATTACTTTAAATGCTCAAAAAGAATTCAACCAACCTTCTTTAAATATCAAAACAATTTCTAGACTTATGAATGAACATCATGATTTTTTAAAAAATGATTTAAAAATCACAATACCTGAGATTGATAAAATGATTGATATAGCAAATCAAAATGGTTCACTGGCTTCAAAAATAGTTGGAAGTGGAGGTGGAGGTTCAATAGTATGTTTATCCAATGATGAAAATATTTCACATAACATAGTTAAAGAGTTTAAAAAAATTGGTGTCAAGGAAGCTTTTATTGCAAATAAAGGTACAGGTCCAAAAATTTTAATAAATGAGTAGTGTACCATTAATAATAATGGCAGCTGGAATTTCATCTAGAATGAAGAAGTCATCTAGTAGTCAAAAAATGTCCAAGAATCTATTGGATCAGTCTAATACGAGGGTAAAAGGATATATACAAGTAGGTGAGGGGATGGAGCCTTTTATATATTATCTGATTAAGAATGCTATTAATGCTGGGATAAGAAATTTTTATTTAATAATTTCTGATGACTCAAAAGATTTTCAAGAATATCTTGTGTCTCTTGAAAATAGATTAGATATTATTTTAAAATTTACTTTTCAAGACTTTTACGGACAAGATAAACCGCTAGGCACATCAGATGCAATTTTTCAGACAATGAATCAGTATAAAGAACTAAAGAAAGGAAGATTTTTAGTATGTAATTGTGATAATTTATATTCAGTAAAGGCGATGAAGCTTTTAATGAGCGAGAATAATTATAACTCAATGATAGCTTACGATTATAGCTGTCTATATTTTTCAGAGCAAAGATTATCATCTTTTTCTATTTTAAAAATCAAAAATAATTTTCTTTCGAAAATTATTGAAAAGCCAGGAAAAGAAATTATTAGACATGGTATTGAAAAAAAATACGTAAGCATGAATATTTTCTCATTTATAGGACCTAAAGTATATAAATACCTGAAAGATTGTCCAGTTAATAAGGAGAGGGGAGAAAAAGAACTCCCTTCTGCTATTGAAAACATGATTTTAGATGATAAAGAATCAATGTTGACATTTAATTTATGTGAACATGTTCCAGATATGACATACAAGGATGATATTGAAAGAATAAATAATTTTTTAAATTAATATTAACTTTCTAAGATAAGCCGTCAAATTTCTTAATCTTATATTTGAATAAATTATATCAATGAAAAGATTTCTTCCAGTATTTATCTTTTGCTTATCATGTAATTTAGGTTCGTCTAAACCTGTTGATAATATCAATCCAGTTAATTCTGTTAATAATCAAGAGTATCAAAATATGAGTAAGGCATACTTTGCTTCCGGTTGCTTTTGGTGTGTAGAGACTATATACGAAAGTTTGTATGGGGTTAAGGAAGTTTATTCTGGTTATGCTGGAGGTTCTACCGAAAATCCTAATTATTATCAGGTAATGTCGGGGAAAACAGGACATGCTGAAGCTATTGAAATTATATATGACAGTAGTAAAATTTCCTTTGATACACTTCTGAAAGTCTTCTTTGATTCACATAATCCTACAACCCCAAACAGGCAAGGACCTGATTATGGTACTCAGTATCGATCAATTGCTTTCTATAACAACGAGGATGAAAGAATCAAGATTACAAATTATATCAACTTTTTATCAACAAGTTCAATATTTGGAAAGAATATTATCACGGAAGTAAAAAAAATAGACAATTTTTATTATGCAGAGGAATATCATCAAGATTATGAAAAGAAAAATCCTTATAATCCATATGTACAAGGTGTTTCTATTCCAAGATTTAATAATTTTAAACAAAAAGCTTCGAGTTATATAAAAATAAAAGATGATCATTAAAATTATAAAATAATGATTAGGGTAAACATTGAAAAAAATCATAGAAATTGGCAAATTATAGAAAATGACTTACCTGTCATTAAGGCCACAAGACCAAAATGGTACTCTTCAGATGTTAAATTTTTTTATAATGGCAAGACTTACCAATTAAAAAAGAAAAGCATTTGGAAATCAACAACAGAAATACTTCAAGGAGGTCAGCTCATAGGTTCTATTACCCATTCCTTTTCAACTGGTTATCAAGTAGATATGAATAATTCCAATAAAACATATTCTTTAACGCAAGAAAATAAAGGTGGGATGTGGAAGAATGTAAAAGAATACACATTTATTGAAGTAGGTCCCAAGCCAATCTTTATTATAAAATATTCAAGGAAAAATTTTAGGAAAGAAGTTATTCAAATAGTAAAGATTGATCTTGATAATTCGAGTTATGATCTTATTATTTACGGTTTAAGTTTAATGAGATTGACACAATTGTCTGAAGCAGCAACAGCAACCCCTACTTTTTATGGCTAAGGTTAAAGATATATACGGAAAAAATTATAATATTCCTGATTTAGAATTATTTAAAAATCACATTAAAAACTTTCATACTGTCAATGGTTATCCTGACAATTCAATTCATGAGGAAAATGGATACTATTTTAAAATTGATGAAAGATTTTATAATTCCATAAATAATTTAAGTAGTGAGTAAATTTATTTATTATGCCTCTAAAAATATTTAAAAAAGAATCTCAAGCTGATGGAAATTTTAATTCAGGTGAAATTCTTGAAAAGAAACCAATCGGGTTTCCACAAGATTCGGGTCTGTTAAAACCATATTCAAATCTTTTTTATTGGGCGCATGCTTGGGCACCTGATAAAACTAGCCTAATTGGACTGCATCCTCATCGCGGATTCGAAATATGTAGCTTTATTTTAAAAGGTGAAATTGAACATTATGATACCTTGCTGGATAAATGGATTACATTAAAACAAGGAGATGTTCAGGTTATTAAATCAGGTAAGGGTATTTCACATTCAGAAAAATTACTATCAGGTTCAGAAATTTTTCAAATTTGGTTTGATCCTAATATTCAAGAGTCTCTTTATATTGATCCTAGTTATAATGATTTTAAATCTCATGAGTTTTCTTTGATACATAATAATGGTATTGAAAAAAAGATTATTTCTGATGAGCAAAATCAAATTAATTTAGATTCAAGCGGAATACAAATTTTTCAATATAAGTTTAATGATGGGATCTATGATCATTTAATTAAAGACCTCTGTTTTCACTCTATATTCATACTATCAGGAAATCTAACTATTAATGAGAAAGTATTTGATGTTGGAGACTTTTTAGTAATTGATAGTGAAAAAAAAATACAGTTATCCACAAAGAATAACTGTAAGATTTTTGAAATAATCTCACCTATTAAACTTCCATATAGAACTTATGCAGAGGTTCACAATGTTAATTGACAATTACGAGTTTTAGGTTTCTTTCCTTGAA
>CAZGVS010000035.1:0-8100 GCA_964529275.1 uncultured Candidatus Pelagibacter sp. | reverse complement strand
CATAACAATAAAGAACTTAAACCATTTACTTTAAATGCAATTGCTGCTGCATCACAAATTAACGAAAACGTTAATGTACTCCTAATTGGATATAAATGTGATAAGGTAGCAAAATCATTATCAGAAGTTCCAAATGTTAAAAAGGTAATTCAGGTTGAAAACGAAATTTATGAAAATTACTTGGCTGAAAATTTCACTCCAGTAATAGTTAAACATGCTGAAAGTTATTCATACATAGTTAGTTCAGCAAACACATTTGGGAAAAATCTTATGCCAAGAGTTGCAGCTTTATTAGATACCTCTCAAGTAAGTGATATAATTAAAGTAATTTCAGAGGATACTTTTTTAAGACCTATATACGCTGGCAACGCATTTGCTACAGTTAAAACGAATGATAAAAAAAAATGCATCACAATTAGACCTACGTCGTTTGATCCTGCGCCTGTAACAGGTGGAAACGCAGAAATAATAAAAGGAAATAGTGAGGAAGAAGTTAATTTTACAAAATTTGTAAAAAAAGAGGAAATAAAATCAGATAGACCCGAATTAGGTACTGCTAGAATAGTAATTTCTGGTGGAAGAGGTCTACAAAGTGGGGAAAACTTTAAATTAATTACAGCAGTTGCAGATAAATTAAATGCTGCCATTGGTGCCTCAAGAGCGGCAGTAGATGCTGGTTATATAACAAATGACCATCAAGTTGGACAAACTGGTAAAGTAGTTGTTCCTGACTTGTATATTGCAGTTGGAATCTCTGGAGCAATTCAACATTTGGCAGGAATGAAAGAAAGTAAAGTTATTGTAGCAATAAACAAAGACGGTGAAGCTCCTATTTTTAGTGTCGCAGACTATGGATTAGAAGCGGATCTTTTTGAAGCTCTTCCACAGTTCCTTGAGGAATTGAACAAATTAAACACTATACAAAAATAACAAATATTGTAAAAAAAAGTATGTCCAGAGAAGTGATGGAGTACGATGTTGTAATTGTTGGCGGTGGACCGGCAGGTCTCACTACTGCAATAAAATTGAAGCAACTAAAACCAGATATCAATGTCTGCTTATTAGAAAAAGCGTCAGAAATTGGTGCACATATATTGTCTGGAAATGTCTTTGAAACAAAGGCACTAGATGAACTACTACCTAATTGGAAAGATTTAGGCGCACCTATAAAGACAAAAGTTACAAAAGAAAAATTTTTATTTTTAGGAAAATCAAAATCGTTGAGTTGGCCAACTTGGCTTCTACCTAAGGTTCAGCAAAATCATAATAATTATATAATTAGTTTGGCCAATCTATGTAGATGGCTTGCTGAACAAGCTGAAAAGCTAGGTGTAGAAATATTTCCTGGTTTTCCTGCAAGCGAAGTTTTGTATAACGAAAATGGTTCCGTTAAAGGGGTTGCTACTCAAGATATGGGTTTAGATAAAGATGGAAATAAAAAAGACGGTTATGAACCAGGTATGGAATTGCACGCAAAGGTCACAGTTTTTGCAGAAGGATGCAGAGGTCATCTAGGGAAACAATTAATTAAAAAATTTGAACTGAACAAAGGCAAAGACCCTCAACAGTATGGAATAGGATTTAAAGAAATATGGGAAGTAGACATAAACAAACATGAGGAGGGGTTAGTTATGCATACTGCAGGTTGGCCTTTAGATAAAAATACGTATGGTGGTAGCTTCGTTTATCACGCAGAGAATAAACAAATATATCTTGGATATGTAATTGGATTAGATTATAAAAATCCTTATCTTTCACCATTCGACGAATTTCAGAGATTCAAAACTCATCCATCTATAAAAAAAATGATAGAAGGAGGTAAAAGAATATCTTATGGAGCAAGAGCTCTTATTGAAGGTGGTTTACAAAGTTTACCTAAAATGTTTATGCCTGGAGCTCTATTAATTGGTTGTGATGCAGGAACACTTAATATGCCAAAGATTAAAGGATCACATACCGCAATGAAGAGCGGTCTAATAGCTGCAGAAACTATAAATGATCATTTAAAAGGTAAAAAAGATCTATCAATCTTTGAAGATAAATTTAAAAAAAGCTGGGCTTTTAAAGAGCTATATGAAGCCAGAAATGTTAAACCGAGTTTTAGTTGGGGTCTTATTTTGGGAATTATATTTACTGGGATAGATCAGATTTTGTTTAAGGGTAAATTACCATTTACACTTAGACACAAACATGCCGATTATGAGACACTTAAACCAGCTAAGGAAATGAAAAAAATTGAATATCCAAAACCTGATAATGTGATAACTTTTGATAAAACTAGTTCAGTTTATTTAACTGGTACAAATCATGTAGATAATCAGCCAGTTCATTTAGTCCTAAAAAACCCTGATTTACCTATTAATTTTACTTTAGAGAAATATGATGAGCCAGCTCAAAGATATTGTCCAGTAGGCGTTTACGAAGTTCAAAAAGATAATGATAATTTAAAATTTGTAATAAATTCACAAAATTGTATTCACTGTAAAACTTGCGATATTAAAGAGCCTTCCCAAAATATTAATTGGGTTACACCTGAAGGTGGAGGCGGTCCTAAATATGGGAATATGTGATTAAGATAAGTCTATAGAAAATTTCTTTAAAACATCAATAGGTATAATTTTTAGAGTATTTTCATGTGTTCTTTTTAGATATACAGAACAACCTTTGCCTGCCTCAACTGCTTTTGCATACCAGCTCGCGCATACACACCAATTATCACCTTCCTTTAATCCTGGAAAACCAAATTCTGGATGAGGCGTAATTAAATCATTTCCTGCAGTTTTACACCATTCTAAGAATTCATTATTAACTTTCGCACATACAGTGTGCATACCTTTATCATTTTCATCCGTATTACAACATCCGTCTCTCATCCAACCCGTTAATGGATCGAGAGAGCATTCTTCCAAGTCTTCACCCAAAACATTTTTCTGTTTATTAGACATTAAATATTTTTTGAAATTTTTTTTTCTATTTCTAAATTAAATGAAAATGATCTTCTTTCTCCCTCAACAGTGAAGGGATAAGCGGTATGCATTAAATTATTTGGAAATAAAATTAGATCACCAACTTTGGGTTTATGATTATGTATACTATTACTAAGTAACGATTTTGATCCATTTATAAAATCAATAGTACCATTTGTTCTAATTTTTTTTTTTGATGCAGTTAAGTTTTTAGGTATCTTTAAGTAGCCTACACCTGAAATATCTCCATCGTGAAAGTGAACAGGGTTATATTCATTTTTAAATTGTCTTACGACCCAAAAGTTTTTGATAAAAATTTTTTTTGTATTTTTATTAATAGATTTTTTTAAATAATTAGAAATATTTTTGGTTAAAAAAGATTTTATTACTTTGTCAACAAATCTTCTAGATAACTCAATCTCTTGGTAAACTTGACCAACCACTTTTTTAGAATAATCACTTTTTTTAATTTTTGAATTATTCATCAAAATCTTATCAACTTCTATATTAATTTTATTTAATATAGACTTAGGAATTTTTAGCTTTCCTATTTTTGGTCCAAATGGAGAAATAACTTTCATATTAAATTTTTGTTGGATTAGGCTGACCCTTATATACTTTGTCAGCATCAAATTTTTTTTCTTTTTCTTCAAACTTCATATGAATCTCTCTTCCATTTTCAATTTTACCAAGTGGTACAGATCTATAAAAACATGACCTATATCCAACATGACAGCTTCCCCCATCACCTATGTCTACACTTAACCAAATAGAGTCTTGATCGTCATCAACTCTAATTTGTTTAACTTTTTGAATAAACCCACTAGTTTTTCCTTTGTGCCATATTTCATTTCTTGATCTGCTCCAATAATGAGCTTCTTTTGTTTCTATTGTAAGTTTAAATGCTTCTACATTCATATATCCATGCATCAAAACATCATTATTTTTAGCACATGTGGTCACAACTGGAATTAGACCATTATTGTCAAATTTCGGAGACAATAATTCCCCTTCTTCTATCTCTGCGACGTTTTCTCTTTTTTTAAACATAAATTATGAGTTTTGTAGCATATTAGAAAATATAATAAATATTTTAAAACGTAACATTTATATATATAACGAGCTTCATGAAATTGGTAAAAAACCCTAACGAAAAAGAATTAGCCAAGAAAGTCACAGACAAAGAAGCAGAAGAGGCTATTGTCAAAATTTTGGACTGGATGGGGGAAGATTCATCTAGAGAAGGTTTATTAGAAACTCCTAAAAGAGTAATAAAAGCATTTAAAGAATATTTCAAAGGTTACAGTGAAGATCCAAAAAAAATATTAGAAAAAACATTCGGTGATGTAGAAGGTTATGATGATATGGTGATACAAAAAAATATTTCTGTTCAAAGTCACTGTGAGCATCATATGGCACCAATCATAGGTGTAGCTCATGTTGCATATATACCTAAAGAGAGAGTGGTAGGTTTAAGTAAACTTGCAAGAGTTGTAGAAGTATTCTCTAAACGTCTTCAAACTCAAGAGAGGTTAACAATGCAAATAGCAAATACATTAATGGAGTCGCTAGATGCAAAGGGTGTTGCAGTATCAATAGACTCAGCTCATCAATGCATGACAATGCGAGGTATAAAAAAAGAACACGCCACAACGGTAACCAATTATTACTTAGGTAAGTTTAAAGAAGATTTAAGTTACCAAAATAGATATTTAAGATTTATAAGCAAATAAATATCTGTATAATCAGATTATAATGTCAGATAATTTTAAATCCTTGGTTGTAAACCAAACTGGAGAGAGTTTTACAAGGGAAATAAAATCAGTAGATAAAAATTTTTTAAAACATGGCGATGTATTAGTAAAGGTTGAGTACTCAGGATTAAATTACAAAGATGCTTTAATATTAAAAAATGGAGCAAGATTAGTAAAAGAATTTCCACATATACCTGGCGTTGATTTTTCTGGTACAGTTGTTGAAAGTGGCCATGAAAATTTTGAGTCAGGAGATAATATAATTGCTACTGGATGGAGAATAGGAGAATTATATTATGGTGGATATTCTCAATATGCGAAAGTTGATGGAAAATTTTTAGTAAAAAGACCTAAAAATTTATCATCCAGACAATCAATGATGTTAGGTACTGCTGGTCTTACGGCTTTACAATGTGCTTTTGCAGTTAAAGCAAGAGAAGAACTACTTATGGGAAAAAAAGTTGAAGATGTAATTGTTACAGGAGCGTCGGGAGGTGTTGGTAGCATGTCAGTTATGGTATTAAATAAATTAAATTGCAATGTCACAGCCGTAACAGGCAAAAAAGAAAATTATGATTATTTAAAAACACTAGGCGCTAAAAATCTAATAAATTCAAGCGATTTAGACAAAGAGGCCAGACCACTCGATAAAGGTTTGTATGATGGGGCTGTTGATACCGTTGGGGGTAATATATTAGCAAATGTTTTATCGCATATTAAAGATAAAGGGATTGTTGCATCTTGTGGTAATGCCTCAACTATTAAATTAAACACTACAGTTATGCCTTTTATAATTAGAGGTATAAAGTTATGGGGGATTAATTCTGTTGATACTTCATTAAAAAGAAGAGATTTTTTATGGGAAGAGTCAACTAAGTTAATTGATTTTGATTTATTGGATAAATCAGTAAAAGAAATTAGTTTAGAAGAATTAATAGAAGTTTATCCAAAAATGCTTGAAGGAAAAACTTCAGGGAAATACTTAATCAACCTACAAAAATAATGGATTGGGATAAACTTAAAATATTCCATGCAGTCGCAGAAGCTGGTAGTTTTACAAGTGCTACGGTTATATTAAATCTAAGCCAATCAGCCATAAGCAGACAAATTCAATCATTAGAAGAAGAATTAAAAGTAAAGTTATTTGAAAGGCATGCGAGAGGTTTAGCTTTAACTGACAATGGTGAATACGTTTATAAAACTGCACACGAGGTCATATCCAAGTTAAAAGAAGTTGAAACCACCCTTGGAGATCAAAAGCACAAAGCATCAGGAAAGCTATCAGTAACCACAGTTAGGAGTTTCGGTACTCACTGGCTTACCCCAAGAGTTCAAGAGTTTATGCAATTAAATCCAGAAATTGAAATTGAATTAATTTTCGACGATAAAGAGCTCGATCTAAGCACAAGACAAGCTGATATCGGAATTTTCATGAGAAGACCAAAGCAACTTAATTACATACAAAAAAAACTTATAGATATAAATTATCACATATATGGTTCTAGTAAGTACCTTGAAAAAAATGGATTTCCGAAAACGGTAAATGATCTTAATAAACATAAATTTATATCCTATGGTAGAGGAAATCCCTCTCCTGTTTTTAACCCAGATTGGGCATTAAAAATTGGAATGAAAGATAATAAAAAAAGGAAATCAACCATGAAAGTAAACAGTGTAATGGGCTTATTGTTAGCAGTTGAAAGTGGAGTGGGATTAGCAGCATTACCAGATTACTTAACTTTTCAATCAAGAAATCTAATAAAAGTGTTACCCAATGTGGAGGGACCAATTACCGAGGCACATTTTGTTTACCCTCAATCATTAAAAAATGTTGCTAGAATTACTTCATTTAGAAATTTTCTATACAGTAAAATTTCTGAGTGGAAGTTCTAAAACCGAAAAAACCCATATAAACTGCGTCATTTTTGATATTGATAATCATTATCATTGATAATAATAACTATTACTATTATCAACAAAAAAAAAAAATGAAAAAAATAGGAATATTTTCAATACTTTTTGCTTTCATTTCTAGTTTTACGATAGCAGCTGAAGTAAATATTTTTAATGCAAGACATTATAAAGCAGATGCTGAACTTTATGGAAAGTTTGAATCTAAAACAGGAATTAAAGTAAATTTAATAAATGGAAAGTCAGGGGCTTTAGAAAAAAGAATGATCGAAGAAGGATCGGACTCGTCTGCTGACCTTTACATCACAGCAGATGCTGGAAGATGTGGAGCATTTAAAGCAAAAGGGATGACACAAGGTGGATTAACTTCAGCTGCTATTACAGCTGCGGTACCGTCAAACTTTAGAACATCTCACTGGACTGGAATAGCTAAAAGAGCAAGAATAGTTTATTACGCTCCAGAAAGGGTAAGTGGAGCTGAATTATCAGGTTTAACTTATGAAAGTTTAGCAGATCCAAAATGGAAAGGTCGATTAGTAATTAGAAAATCGAGCAATATTTATAATAAGTCACTTGTTGCTTCATTGGTAAAAAATAATGGAAAAAAAGCTACAGCAGAGTGGGCCAAAGGAGTTGTTGCAAATATGGCAAGAACACCAACAGGAAATGATAGAGCACAAATAATGGCAGTAGCCGCAGGAGAGGCTGATATTGCGGTTGCCAATACTTACTATTTAGCATTAATGTTGTCTGGTAAAAAAGGACCTGAACAGCAAGAAGCTGCTAAAAAAGTTAAAGCTTTTTTCCCCAATCAAAACGACAGAGGAACACACATGAATATCAGTTGTGCTGCTTTAGTAAAGGGCGCTCCTAATAAAGCTAATGCAATTAAATTAGTTGAGTTTTTATTGACGCCTGAGTCTCAAGAGCACTTTACTAATAATACTTTTGAGTTTCCAATGATTGATGGCGTTTCACCAAATCCATTAGTAGTCAATTATTTAGGATTAGATTTTAAACAGGATCTTAAAACTAAAGTTTCTAGTTATGGAGCAAAACAGGCAGATGCACTCGAAGTAATGACTGCCGCTGGATGGAAATAAAGTGGAAAAAAAAGAATTTATTGCTGAAATTGATTATAATAAGTCTTCAAAAGCCTGTCCCACATGTGCTTCTGAGTGTGAAAAAATCAATAAAAGAATAAATAAAAGAGAGCTCAAAGATTTAGAAACTGAGGAAATACCGCACGTTCTTAAAGTTTTTAATTTATAGGTTTTCTTATAATAACACCTTTAGCTTAAGTCTCCTTTCGCTAAAGGTGTTACCTTTTTAAGATTAGCAATATCTATTTTAAAATACTATATTTGTTCGGTTGTATACAAATATGAATACAAAAATAAATTTTTGGTATCTAGCTTCACTTTCAATCTCTATAATTGTTTTAATTCCAATTCTAACAGTAGGTATTA
>CAZGVS010000034.1:0-8243 GCA_964529275.1 uncultured Candidatus Pelagibacter sp. | reverse complement strand
GGAGATGAGGTCATTTGCATTTAGTAATGATGGTAATAAGATTTTCATTTTTGACAAAAAAGGTAATAGTAATAAACATTCAATTAAACAGTATTCACTTTCAAGTGCATTTGACTTATCAAATCCGACTTTAACAACAGAATATATAGGTCACAATAATGATTTGAATTCAATTGAAGTTTTTGCACAAGGGTTAGAATTTAGTTCTGATGGAACAAAAATGTTTATAACTGGAAATAACGAAGATACTATTCTGGCGTTTAGTTTATCAAATCCGTTCGATCTGACCGCAACAGTAACTTATGATGGAGAGCACATTGTAACTGATGTTGTTAGCCTAGGAGGGATTACATTTAGTTCAGATGGTTCTAAAATGATCGTCGCAGATTTTAATAATGCTGATGCAAATCGAGGTGTCTATCAATATGATTTAACTTGTGGTTTTGGAGTGATCAATTGCATTGATCCAACAGCAAATAAAGACGATGTTGCTTCTATTGAGAGCCAGTCTGAAGCTAGCAAAAAACTCATACAACACACTACTTATCCAGTTATTAATCGTATGGAATGGTTAAGACGAAATAGTGGAAGAGTAAACTTAACAAATCAAAATATTAAGTTTCAGTTTAATAATGAAATGCTTAATGCTCTTTCAAGCAGTTTAATTCCTCTTTATTTATCTAATGATGGTGATAATGAAACAAATTATAATAATTCGAGCTGGTCTTTCTGGAGTGAAGGAACTATTAGCATTGGAAGTGTCGGTGATACAAGCCAATCTTCCTCAAAAAATATTAATACTTCGGCAGTAACACTTGGTGCAGATAAAAAAGGTGATGATGATATTATGAGAGGTATTGCCTTGAGATTTGGCAGCGATGATGTTGATGTTGGAGACCTTGGTAGTGCTTTGGATATGAGTTCATTTAGTTTAACCTTTTATGAAAGTAGACCCAAAGGAGAAGAAAGATTTGTTGACCATTTACTAGGTTTAAGTTTTATAAATTCTGATTTAATAAATAATAGTGGTTCTCAATCAACAGATGGTGACAGATACGGAGAACAATTATATGGGTCTTTAAGTTTAAGAGACACGTTTTCAAAAAATCGATTAAATTTTACTCCTAAATTAAAAATAAATTATGGATTAACACATCTAGGTGCATATACAGAAACAGGAGCTTCAGGATTAAATTTAGAATTTGAGGATCAATACATTGGCAATTTTACATCTTCTATTGGTACAAGTTTAGATAACACTTATGATTTTAAAATGGGTACTTTCATTCCATATTTTGATTTTGAATATTATGCTGACATGAGTCCATCCTCAAAACAGACATTTTCTTACGCTTCAAATGGTGAAAGTTTTACTCTAAAAAATATAAATAATTCTACTCATAATTTTATTAGTGGTATCGGATTTGATTATTTGTCAGGAAATGGCCTAACCTTGATGACTAAGTATACTAGAGATCAATCGAAACATAGCAAGAATGACAACTTTATTATTGCCTTAGATTATAAAAATTCTGAAAGATCTCTATATACCATGTCTCTAAATGATGCCTCAGCAGAGTTTTCTCACAACAGAAAATTTGAAGGTTTTAATCTCGATGTAGATACTCACTATGATTTTTTTAAAGACAATCCTGAGTATGGATTATTTATTCAAGTATCAAATACAAATTAATTGTTTAAAAAAACTGATTTTATTTTAGTAGCCAATTTGAAATAAATTTTTGATATTTCGTTTTCCGGTTTGCTTTCCACTATCGGTTTTCCTAAATCTCCTTGTTTACCAACTTCTGGATCAATTGGTATTTCTCCTAAAAATTCCTTATCAAATTCATCTGCTGTACGTTTAACTCCACCTTCTCCAAATATTGGATATTTTTTTCCATCATCGCCAATAAAATGACTCATGTTATCCACTAAACCGATTATTTTAACCCCTAATTTATCAAACATTCTTATTCCTCTTTTTACATCTTGAAGTGCTATTTCTTGAGGAGTTGAAACAATTATTACTCCATCCATTTTTATTTCTTGAGAGAATGTTAACTGCGTATCTCCTGTGCCTGGAGGCATATCTACAACTATAAAATCTAAATCTTTCCAAGCAACTTTTTGTGTAAATGTTTTAATTGCACTTGTAACCATGGGTCCACGCCAAATCATAGGTGTTTGCTCGTCAGTTAAAAAACCAATAGACATACATTGAATATTATATTTCATAACTGGTATTAATGTTTGTTTATCACTTTCTGGTTTTTCGGTAATTGAAAATAACTTCGGTAGAGAGGGCCCATAAATATCCGCATCCAATAATCCGACTTTACATCCTGATTTTGATAAGGCCAAAGCCAGGTTTGTTGCAAATGTTGATTTACCAACACCTCCTTTAGCGCTCGAAACTGCTATAGTAAACTTAGTTCCTATTATTGGGTTTTTCACGAATGTTTTTGGTTTCATTATATAAAATATGCTTATTTCAATACCTTAATGTCACAATAACTTACCTTGTTTTTGATTATAAAGACACTATATAGATTGTCATAATGAGCGATTTTAAAAATCAAAGTCCTTGGGGAGCTCCTCCAGGAGGAGGAAGTGGAAACGGTGGTGGATTTAAAAGAGGTCCAACCCCACCAGACATTGAGGAAACAATAAAAAAAGTTCAAGGATTTATAAATAAATTTTTTCCAGGAGGTGGTGGAAAAAAACCAATCATTCTTGGTTTGGTTCTTTTATTAGTAATTTGGTCATTAAGTGGATTATATAGAGTACTACCTGATGAACAGGGCGTAGTTTTAAGATTTGGAAAATTTGTAAAGACAACTCAACCTGGACTTAATTATCATATCCCATTTCCTATTGAAAGTGTCATAACTCCAAAAGTTACAAAGGTTAACAGAATGGACATAGGATTTAGATCTGAAAGAGACAGTGGCTTTTCTAGTGGAGCAGTAGCAGATGTACCAGAAGAAAGTTTAATGTTAACAGGAGACGAAAATATCGTGAACATAGACTTTTCAGTATTTTGGGTAATTAAAGATGCGGGTAATTTTTTATTTAAAATTCAAGATCCAGAGGGAACGGTAAAAGCTGCAGCAGAAACAGCTATGAGGGAAGTTATAGCTAGATCAGATATTCAACCAATACTAACCGAAGGACGATCGATTATAGAAACAGACACGAGAGATATTATTCAAAAAATTTTAGATGAGTACACTAGTGGTATAGAAGTAACACAAGTTCAAACTCAAAAAGCTGACCCACCCGATCAAGTTATTGACGCTTTCCGAGATGTCCAAGCAGCAAGAGCGGATATGGAAAGATCTAAAAATGAGGCTCAGGCATATGCAAATGATGTTATACCAAGAGCACGAGGAGAAGCTGCAAAAGTTTTACAAGCTGCAGAGGCTTACAAAAAAGAGGTTGTTGCAAAAGCAGAGGGTGAAGCAAGTAGATTTACATCAATTTTTAATGAATATAAAAATGCAAAACAAGTAACCCAAGAAAGAATGTATCTAGAAACAATGGAAAAGGTATTAGCAGATATAGATAAAGTAATAATAGAAAAAAATGCGGGATCAGGTGTAGTTCCATATTTGCCACTTCCAGAACTAAAGAAGAAAGTGAATTAAATGAACGCTAAAAAAATTTTACTACCGATTATTATAGTTACTGCTTTAACTGTATATTTCTCAGTTTTTATCGTTAAAGAAATAAACCAAGCTATTGTTTTGCAATTTGGTGACCCTAAAAGAATTTTATTAAAACCAGGTTTAAATTTTAAAATACCATTTATTCAAAACGTAGTATTTTTAGACAAGAGAATTTTAAACTTAGATGCGCCACCCGAAGAAGTTATTGCGTCAGATCAAAAAAGACTGATTGTTGATGCATTTGCAAGATTTCAAATTGTAGATCCTCTAAAATTTTATATATCAGTTGGAAATGAAAGAGTTGCAAGATCAAGATTATCAACAATTATAAATTCAAGAATTAGAAGTGTACTAGGTACACAAAGACTACAAACACTTCTTTCAGAAGACAGAACAAAACAAATGGCACTTATTCAAGATGGTGTAAACATAGAGGCAGAAAAATTTGGAATTAAAATAGTAGATGTAAGGATAAAAAGAGCTGATTTACCACCTGCAAACAGTGAAGCAATTTACAGAAGAATGCAAACTGAAAGAGAGAGGGAAGCTAAGGAGTTTAGAGCAAAAGGTGCGGAGATGGCAATAACAATTACATCTACCGCAGATAAAGAAGTAACTGTAATTTTAGCTAATGCAGAAAAACAATCAGAGATAATGAAAGGTCAGGGAGACGGACAAAGAAATAAAATCTTTGCTAATGCATTTGGTCAAGATCCTGAATTCTTCGCATTTTACAGAGCGATGCAAGCTTACGAAAAAGCTTTAATAGGTGGTGAAACTTCATTAATTTTATCACCTGATAGTGAATTTTTTAAATTCTTTGGAAACATAAAACCAAAAATAGAATAAATATTTGTAGCATGAAAGAACTGATCATAGCTTTTGGTCTTTTCTTGTTTATTGAGGGTATACTCTATGCATTATTTCCATCAAAAATGAAAAATATGTTATTAAAATTAAATGATATAAATAACAACCAGCTCAGAAGTGGTGGTCTTATATTTGCAATTTTAGGATTTATAGTAATTTGGTACTTTAAAAATTAAATGAAAAATATAATTAAAATATTTGTTTTAAGTATAATTTTTTTTAACTTCTCTTTTTCAGGACAAACAAAACAGATACCAGGCTCTTTTGCTGACCTAGCTGAAAAATTGATACCTTCAGTTGTTAATATTTCAACTACACAAACTGTAACTACAAGAACAAATCCTTTTCCTTTTGAGTTTCCTCCGGGATCTCCATTTGAGGATATGTTTAAAGAATTTGGAACACCACAACAAAGGCAAGCAAGTGCCTTAGGTTCAGGTTTTATAATTGATGCAAAAGGAATTGTTGTAACAAATAATCATGTAATTCAAGGCGCAGATGACATATTTGTAAGAGTAGATGGAGAAGATTATAGCGCTAAAATTCTAGGTGCAGATCCATTATCAGATATTGCAGTACTTCAAATAACATCAGATAGTAATTTTACTCCTGTTAAATTTGGCGACTCTGACAAAGCTAGAATTGGAGATTGGGTTATTGCAATTGGTAATCCATTCGGATTAGGTGGAACAGTAACTGCCGGTATTATTTCTGCAAGAAATAGAAGTATTGGATTATCTAGGTATGAAGATTACATACAAACAGATGCTTCAATCAACCAGGGAAATTCTGGTGGCCCATTATTTGATCTTAATGGAAATGTAATTGGGATAAACACTGCAATACTTGGTCAGTCAGGATCAATTGGTATTGGATTTTCAATTCCATCAAACAGTGCACAAAAAGTTATAGATCAGTTGATAAAATTCGGAGAAACAAAAAGAGGATGGTTGGGAGTAAGAATTCAAGTTGTCACAAAAGAAATAGCTGATTTAGAAAAACTAGATAGACCCAGAGGAGCTTTAGTTGCAAGTGTAGCAAAAAATAGCCCATCAGATAAAGCTGGTATAAAAGCTGGAGATATAATTTTAGAATTTAACGGAGTTCAAATAAATGAAATGAAAGAACTTCCTATGATTGTAGCACAAACAGATGTTGGTAAAGTAGTTGATGTTAAAGTCTGGAGAAACAGCAGGGAAGTAATAAAAAAAATTAAACTTGGTAGACTAGAAACATCAGAGGATTTTAAAGCAGAAAAACAAGAAAAGAAAAAAGAAATAGTTAAACAAACTTTTATAGAAGGACTTAAAATAACTGTAAGACCTCTTAAAAAAGAGGATATAGCTTTAAGAAAATTACCTGAAGATACTACAGGGGTAGTGATAACTCAAATTCAAAAGGATAGTCCAATCAATTATTTAAATATTAACGATGTTATTGTGGAGGCAAAAAAAACCAAGATTAAAACACCTGGAGATTTGGATAATGTTCTTAAAAAAATAATTAAATTAAAAGAAAAAAATATTCTAATAGTAATTTATAATAATCAAAACCAAAGAAGATATATTGGTGTTAAATTAGATTAGCAAATGGACCAAAAGTCCAAAATTTATTTAATAGCTGGACCTACTGCATCTGGAAAATCCAGTTTTTCTATAAAACTAGCGAAAAAAGTTAATGGTGAAATAATCAATGCTGATAGTATGCAGGTTTATAAAGAACTTAAAATCTTAACAGCTAGACCTACATTAAAAAGCCAAAAAAAAATAAAGCATCATCTTTATGGTTTTTTAAATGTTAAAAAAAAATTTTCTGTAGGTGATTGGATTAATTTAGCAAAAAAAAAAATTAGCTCTATTCAGTCTAACAAAAAAACACCTATTATTGTTGGAGGTACAGGAATGTATTTTAATTCTTTAATAGAAGGTTTAGTAGAAATTCCATTAATTTCAAAAAAAAGTAGAGTTGAAACAATAAAATTACAACGGAAGTTAGGTCAATCAAAGTTTTATAAAAAACTAATAAGATTAGATCCTAAAATTAAAGGTAAATTTAATTCTCAAGATATTCAAAGATCTATCAGGGCATATGAGGTAAAAAAATATACAAAAAGATCTTTGATTGATTGGTTTGGTAAAACAAGAAAAATCTTTAACGACAAAGAGTTTATTAAAATTTATATAGACTATCCAAGATCTGAATTGATTAAAAAAATTGAGGCAAGAACTAATGAAATGATTGAAAACGGAGCAATAAATGAAGTAAAAAAATTTTTAAAACTAAAAATAAAAAAAGATAATAGCTCCAGCAAGGTTATTGGTATATCTGAGATATCTCAATATATACGTGGAAAGATGAGTATTGAGGATTTAAAAGAGAAAATATCTATAAAAACAAGACAATACGCTAAAAGACAAACAACTTGGTCAAGAAGCAGGATGGTTAATTGGCAAAAAATACATCCAAAACACCTAAACACATTTATAAAAAATATTTAATTTTTTTACTCTTAACCTTGACCTTCTAGCACAACTTCAGCTAGATTGATCAAATGTCGAAATTATCAACAGGATCAGAAATAGTATTTAAGTGTCTTGAAGACCAAGACGTTGAATTTATTTTTGGATATCCTGGTGGTGCGGTACTTCCAATTTATGATGAATTAAAACACCATGAAACAATAAAACATATTTTAGTTAGACATGAACAAGGTGCGGGACACGCAGCAGAAGGTTATGCAAGATCATCAGGCAAACCAGGAGTAGTTTTGGTAACATCTGGTCCAGGTGCCACAAATGTTGTCACAGCTCTAACTGATGCTTACATGGACTCAATACCTTTAGTTTGTATTTCTGGACAAGTTCCAACTCACTTAATAGGAACAGATGCTTTTCAAGAATGCGACACTACAGGAATAACAAGACCTTGTACTAAGCATAACTGGCTAGTTAAAGATGTAAAGGATTTGGCAAAAACCATTCATAAGGCATTTGAAGTTGCAACAACTGGCAGACCAGGACCTGTTCTAGTCGATATACCAAAAGATATTCAATTTCAAAAAGCTATCTATTCAAAATTTAAAAAGACAAAAAAAGTAAATGGGAAAAGTCACAACAAATTTAATCAAAAAGAAATTGATAACTTAATAGAATTAATGAGTAAGTCTAAAAAGCCTGTTTTTTATACTGGTGGAGGTGTAATTAATTCAGGACCTAAAGCTAGTGAATTATTAAGAGAATTAGTTTATACAACTGGTTTTCCAATTACTACAACTCTTCAAGGATTAGGATCTTTTCCCGGAGATGATAATCAGTTTTTAGGAATGTTAGGAATGCATGGTACCTATGAAGCAAATAATGCAATGCATGATTGTGATTTAATGATCAATATAGGAGCAAGATTTGATGATAGAATAACAGGAAAAATAGATGAGTTCTCCCCAAAATCGAAAAAAGTTCATATAGATATTGATCCATCCTCAATTAATAAAAATGTAAAAGTTGATTTACCAATAGTTGGCGATGTTCAGGCTGTAATGAATGCAACTATAAAAACTATAAAAAAAAGAAAACCAAATTTTGCAAAATCAAACAAACAAAATATTTCAAAATGGTGGGAACAAATCCAAAAATGGAGATTAAAAAAATCTTTAGATTTTGTTAATAGTGACGAGACTATAAAACCACAATATGCAATACAAAG
>CAZGVS010000033.1:5385-8248 GCA_964529275.1 uncultured Candidatus Pelagibacter sp. | reverse complement strand
ATCTTCACTCAAAGCTTTTTCAGATTTGATATAATAAATATACTTACCAATCATAACAGAATTCATTTCGCTGTTTGATTGATTTTTGGAATAAATTAATTCTGAATATGTTAATTTTTTGAGTACACTTTTTAATTCATCATCTAAAATTTTATTATCATAGAATAGCTTTACCGAATCTTTAAATGGAATATTATTTGTCTTTTTGAAGTTTCTGACTTTTGTCACTAATTCATTTATATGATTAAAATTATCAATAACATTTTGGTCATGGTCATTAGTATCTGGCCATTTTAATTTTTTATCTAAAAAATTCAATTTTTCATTTAGCTCTTGACTTATAAATGGCATAAAAGGCTCAAGTATGGATAGAATTTTCTTAAAAAACACATTTATTTCATCAATAGTTTTAATTGAGATCTTATCTCCATAGCTTGGTTTAACAATTTCTAGAAAAGTTGAACAGAAATCATCCCATACTAATTTATAGGTTGTCATCAAAGCCTCTGAAATTTTAAACTTATCAAAAGATTGATTTATTTGATTAATTTTTAAATTTAAATTTTCATTAAACCACTTAATAGCAGCAATCTCATAAATTGTTTGTTCTTTTTTTGATGACAAATCAAAACCATTAATTAACCTAAAAGCATTCCAAATTTTATTAGAAAAATTTTTACCTTGAACACAAAGCTTTTCATCGAATAATAAGTCATTTCCTGCAGGTGCTGAAAATAATAACCCAACTCTAACACCATCAGCTCCATAATTTTCAATAAGTTCAATCGGATCAGGTGAATTGCCTAGCTGCTTGGACATTTTTCTGCCCTTATCATCTCTTACAAGTCCAGTGAAATATACATTATTAAATGGTTTTTTATTTTTAAAATAAAAACCACTCATTATCATTCTTGCTATCCAAAAAAACAAAATATCAGGGCCTGTAACAATGTCAGATGTCGGGTAATAATAATCTATGTCTTTATTGTTTGGTTTTCTAATACCATCAAAAACACTAATTGGCCAAAGCCATGACGAAAACCAAGTATCTAAAACATCGACATCTTGCTTAATATCATCTACATTAATATTTGGTATTTTAAAATTTGATTTAAATTTTCCTAATGCTTCTTTTATACTTTTTGCAACAACAAATTTTGAATTATCTTTTTTTAAGTAATATACTGGTATTCTATGACCCCAATACAACTGTCTTGAAATATTCCAATCTCGAATATTCTCCATCCAGTTTTTATATGTATTAATATATTTTTTGGGATAAAACTTTACCTCTCCAGACAAAACAGCCTTAATAGCTGGCTTTGCTAACTTTTTCATTTTAACAAACCATTGTAATGAAAGCTTTGGTTCAACTACGCAGTTTGTTCTTTCTGAAAGTGCAATATTATGTATATAGGATTCTTTTTTATCAATTAATCCTTTTTTAGATAATTCCTTTACGATTTGTTTTTTTACTTTAAACCTATCCTGCCCAGAATAATTTGATGCGTGATTGTTTAAAGTTGCGTCATCATTAAAAATATCAATAATCTCTAAATCATTCTTTTTTCCAATAATAAAATCTTTTTCACTATGAGCAGGAGTTACTTTTAAACAACCCGTTCCAAAACCAATTTCAACTGAATCGTCAAAAACTATTGGAACAATTCTATCAACTAAAGGAACTATAAGCTTCTTGTTTTTTAATTTTTTATACCTATTATCATTGGGGTTTACAGCTACTGCAGTATCTCCAAAAATAGTTTCAGGTCTTGTTGTAGCTACAGATAAAAACTCATCTGTTTCAGCAATTTTATATTTTAAGTAGTATAACTCCGTTTCCTCTTCCTTATATATAACTTCCTCATTTGATAATGTAGTTTGAGCTTCAGGGTCCCAGTTGACAATTTTTCTATCTCTATATAATAACCCATCATTAAATAGACTAATAAAAGTATCTGTAACTGAATCTGACATTTCATCATCTAAAGTAAACTTTGTCCTTGTCCAATCACATGAACATCCTATTCTTTTAAGTTGATTTAATATTAATCCCCCATGCTTATCTGTCCAATCCCATGCATGATTTAAAAAATCATCACGACTAATATCATTTTTAGTAATTCCTTTTTCCCTGAGCATTTTTACAACTTTTGCTTCAGTTGCGATAGACGCATGGTCAGTACCTGGAACCCAACAAGCATTATAACCTTTTAATCTTGCTCTTCTTATTAATATATCTTGGATTGTATTATTAAGCATATGACCCATATGCAATATTCCTGTTACATTTGGAGGAGGTATAACTATAGTATACGCTTCTCTTTCATCAGGGACTGATTTAAATAAATTTTGATCTTTCCATTTATTCAGCCATTTGTTTTCAACAACCTTAGGATTATAAATTTTATCAATTCCCATTTTAATAATTTAAACAAAAGTAACTAAACTAGTAATAGATTTAAAAGAGAAAATAATTTTTGTAAAAGGATTTAAAAGAATTATTTTTATAAAAAACATTACAAATGAAAAAATCTTTATTTATTTCAATTACATTATTGTTTTCATTTTTTGTTTATTCTCAAGAAAATCAAGCTGATATAAAATTTGAAGAAACTATCATTGATTATGGCGAAGTTGAGTTTGAATCTGATGGTAAAAGAATTTTTAAATTCAAAAATATAGGCAATGCTCCGCTAGTTTTTCAAAGAATATCATCTTCATGTGGCTGTACAATACCTAAAAAACCTGAAAAACCTATTGAGCCAGGAGAAACAGGTGAGATTGAGGTTGAATATGACACAAAAAGAGTTGGATTATTTATGAAAGCTATTTCTGTCATCTCTAATTCTAAAAACCCGTC
>CAZGVS010000033.1:0-5285 GCA_964529275.1 uncultured Candidatus Pelagibacter sp. | reverse complement strand
GAGGAAGAGGAAGAAAAAAATTAATCTTTCTAACTTTATAAAACTCCATTGAAGAAAATATCACTAAAGCAATATAATTCATTTGGTATAGACGTTAAAGCCATAAATTTAATATCTATAGAATCTGAAATAGACATTATCAATTTCTTAGAAAAAAAAAGGAATGATAAAATCTTAATATTAGGTGGTGGCACAAATATACTTTTTACAAAAGATATTGAATATCCAATTTTAAAAATTGAAATTAAAGGAATAGAAATTATAAATGAAGATGAAGATGAAGTTTTAGTTTCTGTTGGTGCAGGAGAGAATTGGAATGACCTAGTATGGTGGTCTATTGAAAATAATTTTGGTGGATTAGAAAATCTTGTTTCAATTCCAGGAAATGTTGGAAGTGCACCGATTCAAAATATTGGTGCATATGGTAAAGAAATCAATGAAGTCATAGAAAATTGTAGAGGTATTTTTATTAAAAATAGTACAATGAAAATTTTCAATAAAGATGAATGTAAATTTTCATACAGAAGTTCAATTTTTAAAGAAGAATTAAAAGATAAATTTATAATCTCAAATGTAACTCTTAGACTTACAAAAAGAAATCATAAAATAAATACAGAATATAAATCATTACAAAATACTTTAATTCAAAGAGGAGTTACTAATCCATCGATTAAAAATATTGCAGAATGTGTACATTCAATCAGATCAAATAAATTACCTAATTATAAAAAAATTGGTAACGCAGGAAGTTTTTTTAAAAATCCTTTAATCGAGAAAGATAAATTAAAAGAAATTAGACTCTCTTATCCTGAAATAGTTAGCCACAAAACAAAAGGATCTGAATATAAAATTTCAGCTGCTTGGTTGATAGAAAATTGTGGTTTCAAAAAGATTGAAGAAAATAATGTAACTGTTCATAAAAAACAAGCATTAGTGATAATTAATAGTGGTAATGCAAAAGGAATAGATATTTATAATTTTTCTCAAAAAATCAAAAAAACTGTTAGAGAAAAATTTGATATCTTGCTTGAAGAAGAAGTTAATATTTTATAAAAATGGAACTCTATTTAATAACAATAATTCTTTTAGCCGTTGCATTCGCTGGAATTTCAATTAAAATTATTTTAAAAAAAGATGGTAAATTTTCTGGCACATGTGCAAGTAACAGTCCATTTCTGAACAAGGATAATGATAAACCATGTGGGATATGTGGAAAGCTTCCTGAAGAAAATGAGTGTAAAAAATCTTCATTGAATCTCAATTGATTATATGCCTAAAGAAAAATTGCCTTCATTTGATAATTTATTAAACTCAAATTGGGAATATGTATTTAATTATTTATTAAAAAAAACTTCTAACGAATATATTTCGGAAGAAATTACAATTCAATCTTTTTCAAAAGCATTTGAAAAGATTCATTTATTCAATCCAAAATATAATTTTAAAACCTGGATAATCTCGATTGCTAAAAACAGTTACTCTGACTATTTAAGAAAGAAAAAATTATTATTCAAAGATTTAGATAATCAAAGAATTGAAAATTTTGTTTCTGAATTCAATCCAGAGCAAAGTATGATAAACATGGAAGATTATAATAATCTTAATTTAAAAATTGATGAACTAAAGCCTATTTACAGAGATATGATAAAATACAGATATATTGAAGATTTATCAATTTTAGAAATTTCAAAAAAATTAAATCAACCAGTAAATACAATAAAAATTAAAATATTTAGAGCAAAAAAACTTTTAAGCGAAAAACTAAATGAAAAATGATTAATTTTTTAAAAAAATTAGGTCCAGGGCTTTTATTTGCAGGTGCTGCTATTGGGGTTTCACATCTTGTACAATCAACAAAAGCGGGAGCAGAATTTGGATTTGGTCTTATTTGGGCTCTTATATTATGTAATTTTTTTAAGTATCCTTTTTTTTTATTTGGAACAAAATATGCACATGCAACTGGTGAAACACTTTTAGATGGTTATAAAAAAATTGGGGATTATGTTCTAATTATTTATTTAATACTCTCTTTTGTTACAATTTTCACTATTCAAGCTGCTGTCACAATTGTTACAGCAGGATTAGCGATTGAATTATTTGGGTTTTCAAATGATATAACTATATGGGCTATTATAATTATATTAGGATGTCTACTATTATTATTGATTGGAAAATATAGTTTACTTGATAATCTAATTAAAATTATAATTTTAGTTTTAGGAATTTGTACAGTTTTAGCGGTTTTCTACGCTAAAATTAACTCAGACATGATAATTGATATCAATCAAATTATTCCATCAAATTTTGAAGGAATAATATTTCTAGTAGCATTTATGGGTTGGATGCCAGCTCCTCTTGATGTATCAATTTGGCAATCAATTTGGACAAAAGAAAAAATTTCAATAAATAAAACTATTGATTATAAGACTGCTCTTTATGACTTTAACATTGGCTATATTACCACTGTTGTTCTAGGGATATGTTTTATTTCTCTTGGCGCTTTTGTTATGTATAATTCTGGAGAAAAGTTTTCTGATCAAGGAGGTGAATTTGCAGGTCAACTTATAGATCTTTATACCTCAAGTATTGGAGAAAATATGTTTTTAATTATAGCAATTGCAGCTTTTACTACAATGTTTAGCACTACCATTACATGTCTGGATGCTTCACCTAGAGCAATGGATAAGTCTTTTGAATTATTAGGATTTAGAAAGTTATCTGGGTATAATTTTTGGCTTGTAATTCTTTCAGCTGGAACTATTTTAATTTTTATTTTTTTTATGTCAGAAATGGGTTCCTTGGTTAAAATTGCTACTATACTTTCATTTATTACTGCTCCTATTTATGCTATATTAAATTATACACTTATTACTAGTAAATTCATGCCATCAAACTTTCATTTAAGCATTAAAATGAAAGTTTACTCTATCATTGGAATTATTTTTCTTTCATCATTCTCAATTTGGTATATAACATTGATATAAATTACTTTATAATAGTATATTTGTATCAGTTTAAAATCAATTGGAAACTAAATTAATTGAACATAAAAAAAATAAAGCTAACAATTGGGTTAAATTAGATGTTGGTAATAGGGCTAATCATCAACAAAAATCAATAAAAAATAAACTTGATTTTAAAAAAAAGCCTGACTGGATAAGGGTAAAGCTTCCAACTGGAAAAAAATACTCCAATCTTCGAGGTTTAGTTGATAAATATAAGCTTAATACTATTTGCTCATCTGGAAGTTGTCCTAATATGGGAGAATGTTGGGGAGAAGGTACTGCAACCTTTATGATATTAGGAAATATTTGTACTAGATCATGTGGTTTTTGTGGGGTTAAAACTGGGAGACCAGAAAATATAGATTGGGAAGAACCAGAAAAAGTTGCAAAATCAATCTCCGTAATGGGAATTAAACATGCCGTAATTACATCTGTTGATCGAGACGACTTAACTGACATGGGCTCAATAATTTGGGCTGAAACTATTAAAAGTATTAGAAGAATTAACCCTGGAATAACTTTAGAAACTCTAATTCCAGATTTTCAAGGAATTCATAAACACCTTGATCGAATCATTGAGGTTATGCCTGAGGTAATTTCACATAATATCGAAACTGTTAAAAGGTTAACAAGAGAAGTTAGAATTCAAGCTAGATACGAAAGAAGTCTTGATGTTCTTAGATATTTAAAATCAAAAGGTGTTAACAGAACAAAATCAGGAATTATGTTAGGATTTGGGGAGACTAAAGATGAGGTTATTCAAACAATCAAAGATCTAAGACAAGCTAATGTAGATGTAGTTACTATAGGACAATACTTACAACCTTCGAAAAAACATCTACCAGTTAAAAATTTTGTTAATCCAACAGAATTTAAATTTTATAAAGAACTTGCTGAAGATTTAGGTTTTATTCATGTCGAAAGTGGTCCACTTGTTAGATCATCATATAAGGCTCAAAAACATATTACTTAATACATTTTTTAATTTCTAAATTAAAATCTTCACTGCCTTTATGAAATTTTATATTTATTCCTTGATAATAGATATTACTTAATTTTTCAATTGCAATTATTTTATAATAATCTTTTTCAGTTGTAATTATAAGTTTATTAGTAGATCTCAATTTTATCTTATCAATATCTGAATTATCATATTTGTGATGATCATTAAATTTTATGTGATCAAAAAATATTTCTTTTTCTAATAAATATTTTTCTAAGCTTGAACTATCAGCTATTCCAGTTATTAAAATAACTGATGATCCAACCAATTTATCAATATGAATTTTATTAATTCCTAATAAAAAATTATCATAGACAATTGAACTAAAAAAAACTTTTTGATTTATTGAAGGATTAATTTTATTAATAATATTTATTTTTTTTTCATGTTTTAATTCAAGAGGACATTTAGTAATAATTATAATATTCGCTCTTTTTATACCTGATTTTGGTTCTCTTAAATTTCCAACCGGAATTATACAATCATTATAAAAAGGACTATCAAATTTTGAAAGTACTATATTAAGAGAACATTTTAATCTTCTGTGTTGAAAAGCATCATCTAAAACAAACATTTGTATCCCTTTAAAACTTTTAATTATTTTTTGTATTCCATAAACTCTATTTTCTGAAACTGAAACAATTAATTTTTTATGATTTTTTTTTATTAAATATGGTTCATCCCCAATTTCTTGTGCACTATTTTTATCGTTAGCTAAAATATATCCAGAGGTATTTCTATTATAACCTCTACTTAAAAATGCTATTTTATATTGATTTTTAAAGCTTTTTATTATGTAATTAACCAAGGGTGTTTTACCCGATCCACCCATTGATAAATTACCAATACACAATGTAGGAATATCAAATTCAGTTACTTTTAAAAATCTTAAATCATAAAGTTTATTTTTAATCAATTGAAAAATAAAATAGATAATTGATATTGGAAAAAGTAATTTTCTCAATTGAGACATCTGACGAAAATATAAATTTTATATTTGATAAAAAATTTCAATGAAATTAATTGATATCCAAAATATTTTGGAAGAATGGTGTCCTTTACAAAATGCCGAAGATTTTGATAATGTTGGTTTATTAGTGGGAGATCCTAATTGTGAAATAAGTAAAGCATTAATTACAATTGATACAACAGAAAATATAATAGATGAAGCAATAAGTAAAAATTGTAATTTAATTATAACTTTTCATCCATTAATATTTAAAGGAATTAAATCATTAAAATCAGAAAACTATGTGAATAAATGTATTATTAAAGCA
>CAZGVS010000032.1:0-8529 GCA_964529275.1 uncultured Candidatus Pelagibacter sp. | reverse complement strand
GTTCTAGCAGGAGGAAGTGTTGCTAAACTTAATAGTGGATTGGAAAAAGGAAACTATATCCAACCAACTATTTTTGAAGCTAATAATAGTATGCGAATCTCTCAAGAAGAGATTTTTGGACCTGTTGTATCCGTGATTAAATTTAAAGATGAAGCAGAGGCACTTAAAATTGCTAATGATACTCTTTATGGTTTAGGGGCTGCTGTATGGACAAGAAACGGAAATATAGCTCACAGAATGGGAAGAGCAATACAAGCGGGAATAGTATGGACTAATTGTTATCATGCTTATCCGGCTCACTCACCATTTGGTGGATATAAACAGTCTGGAGTAGGAAGAGAAACTCATAAAATGATGTTAAATCATTATAGACAAAATAAGAACCTACATGTTTCTTATGCTGAGAAGAAATTAGGTTTCTTTTAAAGAATCAGTTATTATGGCCCATGATTTAAATCATGGGCCGTACTTTAAAAATGAAAGTATCTGCAACTAATTCAGCACTTAATCTGCTCTCGGAACTTCAAGAGAAATATGGAGAAAAATTAATGTTTCACCAATCAGGTGGATGTTGTGATGGAAGCGCACCAATGTGTTTTCAAGAAGGAGAATTTCCTTTAGGTGACAATGATGTTAAATTGGGAGAAATTGGCGGCGTTCCTTTTTATATGAATGGTGATCAGTATGAAAAATGGAAACACACTGACTTAACAATAGATGCTGTAAAAGGGATTGGCGGAATGTTTTCATTAGATAATGGAACCGGACGCAGATTCCTGACTAAATCAGAAATCTGCTTAGTTGTTGATAACGACCAAAAAAATAATTAGCTTATTGCCCTGGTGGTTTGTAACCAATCTTACTCGCTTTAGTAGTTGCTTTTGTAAAATCAATAGACTCTAACATTGTAAGGTTTTTTACAGCACCTGATGCTTCTACGACTAGTTTGATAGCAGCAAAGTCATCGAATGATCCTATATCTAATGTGACTATAAAATCGTATGAACCTCTTACTATGTCCATACTATGTATAGTTCCACCTACTGCTTTTGTTAATTGTTCCACAACTGCTTTTCTATCACTCGTTGGATCTTTCATAAAACCCTGAAAAGCTTTTTCGGTATAGTTCCCCATTACGTATGCTTTCATGTATTACTCCTTTTTTTTTAAAAATTTATCATAATATTTTAATTTTTTTTAATTAAATTGTCTCAACTACTTCAAAAAATTCCTCATTTTCTTGTTGAAATAAAAACACCCGTCGATGCTATAAGAAATCCCATCAAATCAATTGCTGAAAGTTTTTCCCCTAAAAATAGAGCTGCCATGGATGCAGTCACTATAGGTATTAAAAAAAATAATGAGACAGTTTTGCTAGCTGAATTTTTTTTTATTAGATACATTAAAATTGAAAACGCACCTAAAGAAACTAAAAATACTTGATGACTCATTGCCATTAAAAATTGAAAATTTATATTTATAAAAGGACCATCAAAAAAAAACATAATTATAAGTAAATGAAATATTACTGCACCTAATGCCTGGTACATATTATTTACAGCTAATGGAACATTGTTACTTATTTTTTTTTGCCAAATAGTTGAAGAAGTAATTGCTATCAAAGCAATTATTGTAGCGATAAATCCTTTTAAAGGAATTTGGTTTCCAATATCAAAACCTATTACCATTACCGCCCCTAAAAATCCTAAAGATACTCCAATCCATTGTTTGATAGAAACATTCTCACTTAAAAAATATCCAGCCATCAAGTTTGTAAATATTGGCTGCATCGTAACTATAAGTGCTACCAATCCAGTAGGCAATCCAACAAATATAGCATAGAACACACCTCCTAAATAAAAACCATGAAATAAAACACCAGTACCAAAACAATTAATCAAATTTTTAAAAGTTATTTTAAGGTTGATTTTTTTATATATTACAAAAATTAAAAAACATATCGCTACAAAAAAAAATCTAAATGCTAAAGCAGAAAAGGGATCACTATTTAGCACAATTGGAAGAGTAGTGATAAATGCCGAAGACCAAAGTAAAACAAATGCTAAAGGAAGAATTTTCGTCACTTTATTTTTATTGCATAGTAACTTATTGAAAGTTAATTTATTCAACTAATCATAAAAAAAAAAATATGTATAGTAAATTTGGACAATTTATAGACGGTAAATGGCAAAATTCATCTTCTAGTGAAAACTATGAGGTGATAAATCCTGCAAATGAGGAAGTATTAGGACTAGCGCCAAAAGCCTCTAAGGAGGATGTTGATAAAGCTTTAAAATCTGCTCAAAGAGGTTTAGAAATTTGGAGAAATACTTCTCCATGGCAAAGGTCTTACGTACTTAGAAAGATTGCAGATAAAATGCGAGAAAAGCAAGATGTTCTTGCAAAATGGATGACTCTTGAAGTTGGTAAACCATTCTCAGAGGCAAAAGGTGAGGTAAGTGGTTCTGCAGATATATTTGAATGGAATGCTGAGGAGACCAAAAGAATTTATGGACAAACAGTTGAGAGTAGATTTGTAGATACACGAGTCCATGTTTATTATCAGCCTGTAGGAGTTGTAGCAGCTTTAACTCCTTGGAACTTTCCTCTCGTTTTATCATCAAGAAAAATTTCAACTGCTTTAGCTGCTGGATGTTCAGTTATTGTGAAACCCGACGTGATTACCCCTGGTACTGTTATGGAATTAGTAGATATTTGCAGGGAGTGTGGAGTTCCTAATGGAGTTATAAATTTATTATCTGGAGACCCACCAAGTATCGCACAACAACTTATTTCATCTGATATAATTAAAAAAATATCTATAACAGGATCAACTCGTGTTGGTAAATTAATCTTAAAGCAAGCAGCTGAAAAAGTTCAAAGAGTCACAATGGAATTAAGTGGTCATTCGCCTTTTATCGTGTTTGAAGATGCAGATTTACAAAAAGCAACTGATATGGCTATCTCTGCAAAATTTAGAAACAATGGGCAAGTTTGTATTTCTCCTAACAGATTTTATATTCAAGAGTCAAAAAAAAATGAATTCACAAAATTATTTGTTGAAAAAACAAAAAATCTTAAAATTGGTGATGGAATGGATCCGAGTGTTCACCTAGGTCCTTTAACTACAAAAAAAAGATTAAATGAGGTTGAAGAAATGGTTGAGAAAACAAAAAAAGAAGGTGCTAAAGTTTTATTAGGAGGCAAGAGACCCTCTGGTTTTAATAAGGGATTTTATTATGAGCCAACAATCTTTGATGAGGTGAAAGATGATTATACTATAATGAAAGTTGAACCATTTGGGCCTTTAGTTCCAATATTGTCATTTAAAAGCTTTGATGAAATAATAGAGAGAGCAAATAATAATGATCTTGGTTTGTGTAGTTATATTTGTACTAATTCGATGGAAAAAGCCCACCGAGCGTCTGAATTAATGGAGTCTGGAACTGTAGCAGTAAACACCCCATTAGTAGCCTTGGCAGAAGCTCCTTTTGGAGGTATTAAACAAACTGGCTACGGGAGAGAAGGTGGTTCAATGGCAATCAAAGATTATTTAAATATAAAGTATACACATTTAGGATTAAAAGGATAAAAAGGTAAAAATATGGCTTCAAATCGTAAAAATAAAAAACAAAAATACGAATCCGTTCCTGCTACTTTTGCAAGGAAGTATATTCCATACTATTACGGATTTTTTTGGTTAATGTTAATATTGTACTTAATATTTAATGAAATATGAGATTTGCTAGAGTAGGTGAGACTAATAAAGAGAAACCTGTAATAATAGATCAAAATGGTGATTATCGAGATCTATCCAATTTTGTAAAAGATTTTGATTCATCAACCTTAAATTTTGAAACTTTAGAAAAAATAAAAAACATTGATACCTCAAAACTTTCTGTTATTGATAAAGACATAAGAGTAGGAGCATGCGTTTACAATCCATCTAAATTTATAGGTATTGGACTAAATTTTAAAGACCATGCACTAGAACAAAATTTGCCTATTCCAAAAGAGCCAATAATATTTTCAAAGTTTACAAGCTGTATAACGGGTCCAGATGATCAAATAATTATTCCAAAAGACTCAAAACATACTGACTGGGAAGTTGAGTTGGGATTTGTAATTGGTAAAAAAGCAGCAAATGTTAATGAGGAAGATGCACTCAACTATGTTCTTGGTTTCTTTTTAGTGAATGATGTTAGCGAAAGAGATTTTCAAAAAAATAGAGGATTAACTTGGGATAAAGGAAAAGGTTTTGATACATTTGGACCTATTGGACCATACATTGTGACAAAAGATGAACTACCAGATTATGAAAAATTAAATATGTACTTGGATGTGAATGGTGAAAGAATGCAGACTGGAAACACAGAACAGATGATTTTTAAAGTAAACGAACTTGTATCATACATGAGTAAATGTATGACATTATATCCAGGAGATATATGTTGTACAGGAACTCCACCAGGCGTAGGAGAAAATATGAAGCCAGCAAAATTTCTTAAGAGTGGAGATAATATAATTCTAGGCATCGATAAACTTGGTCAGCAAAATCATAAAGTAGTACAAGGTTAATGAAAAAATACATAAAGTACGCTTTTTACCTCTCTATATATCTTCTTATTATTTTGTTTATGGCAGTTATGTTTATTATAACAACAGCGGATGCAGATATTATTAAACCGAATTACAAAATTGAACCTCTTCAAGTAATTAAAATTCAATTAAGTGGGCTCAAGAAAAATGATAAACCAACAATAGATTTTGGAATTGAACAAACATGGGAATTTGCCCATCCTGATAATCGAAAATATACTGGGCCAATCGAGAAATTTAAGAGAATGTTAAAAGGGGATAATTTTTCAGTATTATTAAATCATATTGATCATCAAATAAATGAGAAATATTTATCAGAGAATACTGCAATATTTGAAGTTGTAATACTTGATAAAAACAAAAAATATTACAAATTAAAGTGGCAGGTAGAGAAATATATTTTGGATGGTTTATTAAAAAACTGTTGGTTAACTACTGCTGTATCAAGTCCAACACCTGTTGGTTCATCGATATAAATGTATAAACCTCCTTTTTATTACCGAATACCAATTATAATGGCAATTCTATGCATTCCCCCAATCGGCGCTACTCAAATTGGATGGTACTTTTTTGGTAAAGAATTCGGAATAAATTGTGGAATGGTTTTCGGCGTTATAAGTGTAACTGTGGCAGCTTATCTCATGTATCAAAAAGGATGGAGAGATTCTGATGACGAATATTAGAATTTTGTTTCGTTAATTTGAAAAATTTAGTAGGAATCCATTGATGAAATCTAAAACAAAAGTAGTTGTTATCGGTGGAGGTGTTGTTGGCGTTAGTATGCTTTACCATTTAGCAAAAAAAGGCTGGTCAGATGTGGTTTTAGTTGAGAGAAAGGAATTAACATCAGGTTCAACTTGGCATGCAGCAGGTTTGCTTCCACTATTTAATATGAGTTATTCAGTAGGACAACTTCATAAATATGCAGTTGATTTTTATAAAACTCTTGAAGAAGAAACAGGTAAAAATGTAGGTTTTAGCGTAGTTTCAAATATAAGACTTGCCAGTACAAAAGACAGAATGGACGAATATCATCAGTATGCTGGTGTAGCGCAAACAATTGGAGTAGATTATAAATTCTTAACACCAGATCAAGTAAAAGAAATTTGGCCTCTTTGTCATACAGAAGATCTTTATGGTGCCATTCAACATCCAGAAGATGGTTACATTCAGCCAGCAGATTTGACACAAGCTTTAGCAACAGGTGCAAGAAATAGGGGTGCTGAAATTTATCGTAATACATCCGTTTTAGGAATTAAAAGAGTTAAGGATAATTGGATAGTTGAAACAGATAAAGGATCAATAGAATGCGAACATGTAGTATCTTGTACTGGAAATTTTGCTAGGCAAACAGGTAAAATGGTTGGTTTAGAAATTCCAGTAATACCAGTTGAGCATCAATATATTGTTACTGAGCCTCACCCAGAAATAATTAAGAGAAAAGAAAAAGGATTACCAGAGATGGGAGTATTAAGAGATAGTGACAGCAGATGGTATATGAGAGAAGAAGCAGGAGGATTTATACTAGGTCCTTATGAAGATGGAGCCCCTTGTTGTTATGTAGATGGACCATCAAAAGATTCTGAGTATGAATTATTTCAAGAGGATTTAGAGAGATTGGAGCCCCATATCGAAGGTGCTTATCATAGAGTACCTGCTTTTGCAGAAGTTGGAGTAAAAAAAGTTTATAATGGAGCGATATGTTATACCCCAGATGGTAATCCAATTGTTGGTCCAGCATGGGGACTAAAAAACTTTTGGATTAATGAGGGACATAGTTTTGGAATTACAGCTGCTGGTGGAGCAGGATGGCAACTTGCCGAATGGATTATTGATGGTGAACCTACTGTTGATATGCTTGGAGTGGAACCTAGAAGGTATGGAGATTATTGTTCAAAATCTTATTTAAAAAAAAAAAATGAAGAAGCTTATAGAAATGTTTTTATAATTCACTATCCAGACGAAGAGAGGGGTGCAGCAAGACCGTTAAGACAAGCTCCTTGCTACGACAGAATGAAAAAATTAGGAGCAGTATTTGGTCAAAAGTTTGGGTGGGAGAGACCAAATTTTTTTGCAACTGATGGCATGGAACAAAAAGATGATTGGTCATTTAGAAGATCTAATTGGTTTAAAGCAGTTGAGAAAGAATGTAAAAATGTAAAAGAAAATGTTGGTCTTCTAGACATGTCTGCTTTTGCTAAATGCAGAATTAAAGGACCAAATGCAGAAGAATTTTTAGATAATTTAGTTGCCAATAAACTTCCAAAAAAAATTGGAAGAGTTAATTTATGTCATGCATTAAATACCAAGGGTGGAGTACACTCAGAATTTACAATATTAAGAGAGTCAGAAGATAGTTTTTATTTAGTTTCAGCAGGTGCCTATCAAAGATTAGACCATGATTGGATACATAAGTGGATGCCAAAAGATGGATCAGTTCAATTTGAAAATCTAACCAACAGTATGGGTGTTTTAGTAGTTGCCGGACCTAAAGCTAGAGAATTAATGAAAAAAGTATCAAAAGAAGATTTTTCAAACGAAAATTTTAAATGGCTAAGTGCTAAAAATATAGATGTCGGATTTGCACCTGTAAATGCTATGAGGGTAAATTTTGTTGGGGAGCTTGGTTGGGAACTTCATCATCCTATTGAATATCAAAACCATATATTTGATAAATTGATTGAGGCGGGAAAAGATTTAAATCTAAAACCATTTGGAATTAGAGCAATGAATAGTCTTAGACTTGAAAAATCATATAAACTTGTAGGCACTGAAATGTCTATAGAGTATTCGCCCTATGAGAGTGGATTAGATAGATTTGTCCACCCTAATAAAGGCAGTTTTATTGGTTTAGATGCATTGAATAAGTGGAGAGAAAAAGGATTTAATAACAAATTAGTAACTCTTGAAGTTCATAACATTGTTGATGCAGATGTTCTTGGAAATAACCCGATATACGATAATGGAAAAGTAGTTGGAAGAGCAACCGGAGGAGATTATGGTTTTAGAATTGGAAAGTCGATAGCTATGGGAATGATAAAACCTGAATTTGCAAACACGGGACAAAAATTGAAAGTTGATATTCTTGGAAAAATGCATGAGGCAACCATTCTAGAAGATAGCCCTTATGACCCAGAAAATAATTTATTGAGAGCATAATGAAAATATTAGTAGCAGTTAAAAGAGTAATTGATTACAACGTTCAAGTTCGTGTAAAAGAAGATGGCTCTGGCGTTGTTACAGAAAACGTTAAAATGTCAACAAATCCTCCAGACGATAATGCAATTGAAGAAGCTGTTAAAATTAAAGAGTCTGGAAAGGCTAAAGAAATTGTAGCAGTTACAATTGGAGAAGAAAAAGCACAAGAAACAGTCAGAAAAGCATTAGCAGTTGGTGCAGACAGAGGCATCCATGTAAAAACTGAAGGAGTGGTAGAACCTCTTGCGGTTTCCAAAATTTTAAAGACTATTGTTGAAAAAGAAAAACCTGATTTAGTTTTTATGGGCAAACAAGCAATAGATGACGATTGTAATCAAACAGGACAAATGCTAGCCGCACTTTTAAATTGGCCTCAAGCTACGTTTGCTTCTAAAATTGAGGTTAAAGATAAAACACTTGAGGTAACTAGAGAAGTTGATGAGGGTTTAGAAACTATTGAAGTAAATATTCCTTCAATTGTTACTTGTGACCTTAGATTAAATGAACCAAGATACGCATCTTTACCAAATATTATGAAAGCCAAAAAAAAGCCGCTTGAACAATTAAATGCGTCAGATTTAGGGGTTGATACTAAACCCAGAATAGAACAAATTAAAGTTGAAGAACCTCCTAAAAGAAAAGCAGGAATTAAAGTCGCTAATGTAGAGGAATTGGTTCAAAAATTGAAAAATGAGGCTAAAGTAATATAATGTCAGTTTTATTAATTGCAGA
>CAZGVS010000031.1:0-8562 GCA_964529275.1 uncultured Candidatus Pelagibacter sp. | reverse complement strand
AGAAATCATAATATTTTAATAAATATCTATTGTATTTAAATTATTTAGATAGTATATCCTCTTTTTTTATAAATATGAATTTATACGAACACACAATTGTAGCTAGACAGGACATTTCAACGACTCAGATAAATCAGGTTAAAGAAAAATATAGTAAATTAATTGAAAAAAACGAGGGCAAGATAGTGTCTACTGAAAACTGGGGACTGATTAATTTAAGTTATATTATAAAGAAGAATAAAAAAGGAAATTATATTCATTTTAAAATTGAGGGTAACAGCAAAATCATTGAAGAGTTAGAGAAAAATGAGAGACTGGACAAAAATCTTTTAAAATTTCTAACAATAAAAGTCAAAAAATTTGACTTAGAAACAAAATATTTCTCAGAAAAAGATAAAAATTTTACTGAAAACAAAGATAATGAAAAAAAGAAACAATAGAAAAAATAAACAGAGTAATTTTGCAAAGTTAAGTATTTTCCAAAACAATAAGTTTAAATTTAAAAAATCATGCCCATTGTCTGTTAAAGGAGCACCAAAAATCGACTATAAAAATATTAAATTATTGAAAAAATATATTACTGAGAACGGCAAGATAATCTCATCAAGAATAACAAACATAAGCCAAAAAAAACAGCGTGAACTATCACTATCTATTAAGAGAGCGAGAAGCTTAGCATTATTATAATGAAAGTAATTTTATTAGAAAATTTAAGAAAAATTGGATCTATTGGAGATATCATCGATGTAAAAAGAGGATATGCAAGAAATTATTTAATCTCAAAAAAAAAAGCTTTGTTTGCATCAAAGACTAACATAGACGAGGTTAAAAAAATTAAGAATGATTTAAATAAAAAGGATCTTGATAAAAAAAAAGAGGCAAAAATAATTTTTGATCAAATTAACAATATAGAATATTTGGTAGAAAAACTTTGTACTGAAACTAAAGAGCTATATGGATCTGTCAAACCTACTGAAATCTCAAAGATTATAAAAGAGAAATCTGGTATAGACATACATACATCTTTAATTCAACCTGTTAAAGAAATCAAATCCATTGGAACATTTAAAGTTTTAGTAAATTTACATTCCGAAGTTCAATCAACAATAAATATAAAAGTCATTCAAGAAGAAACTAAATAATTATACAATTTTTTCCCCAGTATAATTTTGCTCTTGTTAAATATAATTCTTTATAATAATTTAAGGTATGGTTCAAAACCTTAACTTAATTCAAAATAAATCTGAAGAATTACCAAATAATATAGAAGCAGAACAATCAGTCATAGGATCGATATTAGTATCAAATGAAATTTTTGACGAAATAAATCTAATTATATCTAATAAAAATTTTTACGACCCCATGCATCAAAAAATTTTTTCTGCCATAGAAAAACTAATATATGGTGGAATGCTTGCTAATCCCATCACACTTAAAAATTATTTTGAAAATGAAAAAGATGAAATTAATATTCCTGAATATTTAGTGAAAATTACAAAATTCTCTTCTTCTTCTAGGCAAAGTATTGAATATTCAAAAATAATATACGATCAATATGTTAAAAGAGAGCTTATCAAAATTTCAAAGGACGTAATAGATAGTGTCCAGCTTAATGATTTAGATCTTGATGGAAAAAAAATAATTGAGAACTCTGAAAAAGCGCTGTTTGATTTAGCTGAAAAAGGTTCATTTAATTCTTCTTTGATAAAATTTGATGAAGCTATGAGGCAAACCATTGAGATGGCATCAAATGCATATAAAAATGACGAAGGAATTGTAGGAGTTCCAACTGGCTTAACAGATTTAGATGAAAGATTAGGAGGTCTACATAAATCTGATTTAGTAATAATAGCAGGAAGACCTTCCATGGGTAAAACTGCTTTAGCAACTAATATTGCATTTTTCGCTGCAAAAAAAATTCAAGAAGAAAATAAAAAAACATCAGTTGCTTTTTTTTCTTTAGAAATGTCATCTGAACAATTATCAACAAGAATCCTTGCGGAACAATCCAAAATTAAGTCCAATGATATAAGAAGAGGTAAAATATCAGAAGATCAGTTCGATAAATTTATAGAAACTTCTAAAGATATATCTGAACTGCCATTATATATAGATGAAACCCCAGCTATAAGCATTGCTGCATTGAGCAATAGAGCTAGAAGAATTAAAAGAAAATTTGGTTTAGATTTAATTGTTGTTGATTACATTCAGTTAATGAGAGCATCAAACTTTAAAGATGGCAGGGTCCAAGAAATATCAGAAATTACACAGGGTTTAAAAGCAATTGCTAAAGAATTAGGGGTGCCTGTATTGGCGTTATCACAATTATCAAGAGCGGTGGAACAAAGAGATGATAAAAAACCTCAACTAGCAGATTTAAGAGAATCTGGATCAATTGAGCAAGATGCTGATGTTGTAATGTTTGTTTATAGAGAAGCGTATTATTTAGAGAGAAAAGAACCAAGACCGGCAACAGTAGAGCATGCTGAATGGCAAGCAAAAATGAATGAAGTGGCTAATTTAGCTGAAATAATTATTGGTAAACAGAGACATGGACCTACAGGTAACGTAATGCTTGAATTTGAAGCTATGTTTACAAGATTTAAAAACCTTCAAAATAGTTAATTTAAATATATAAGCTAATATGAGATGTTAGCAAAAATATATCAAAATCAAATAATTAAAAAACCTAAGTTCACTCTATCTATACTGTTTTTATTTTTAATTTTTTTTGGATATTTTAGTAAAGATTTTAGATTAGATGCCTCCTCTGATACTCTTTTAATTGAAGGTGATCCTGATCTTAATTATTTAAGACAGATTAACGAGAGATATGAAGCAAAAGAATTTTTAGTTTTAACTTATTCTCCCAATGAAGCTATGATTTCTGAAAACTCCATAAACAATCTTCTAAGCCTTAAATATAAAATTCAAAGTTTAGATTGGGTTGATAGTGTTATAACTTTATTAGATATCCCTCTGTTAAGTAGTACAGACGAAACGTTATCAGAAAAATTAAAAAACTTTAGTACATTAAAAAGTGAAGGAATTGACAAAGAAAGAGGTTTTAAAGAAATATTAGATAGTCCAGTATTTAGAAATTTTGTTATTAGCGAGGATGGAAATACAACTGGAATAATTGTTAATATAAAAAAAGATAAAATTATAAAAACCCTTGAAACAAAAAAGGAAATTGAAATACATAAAGACATTTTAAAAAAGAAAAATCATGAAAATATAAAACAGATTAGAGAAATTATTAAGTCCTATAATGATGTTGGGAAAATTCATCTAGGTGGAATACCAATGATTGCGGATGATATGATGTCATTTATTAAAAATGATATTTATGTTTTTGGTATAGGAGTTTTCGCATTTATAATTACAACACTATGGTTTGTATTTAGAAAATTAATTTGGATAATTGTTCCTATAAGTTCTTGTTTTTTCTCTGTATTTATTATGATTGGATTGCTAGGAATGATTGGATGGAAGGTTACAGTTATATCATCCAACTTCATAGCCTTAATGCTTATTTTAACTATGGCAATGAATATTCATATTTGTACTAGATATTTACAGTTGCAAAACGACTTTCCAGAAAAAAAGAATATTGATTTAATTTATCTTTCTTTATCCAAAATGTTTTGGCCGGTTACATATACAGCACTTACAACTATATGTGCATTTTTATCATTAATTTTTAGTGAAATAAGACCTATTATTGATTTTGGATGGATGATGACATTGGGGTTATTTGTGTCATTTATAATTACTTTTACATTATTACCTTCTTTAATAAATATTTTTAAAAGTAGCAGAACAAAATTTCTAGACAAGAAAGAGTCTTTAATAACTAGTTTTTTATCAAAACAAGCTATTAATAATAAAAATATAATTTTTATTATTTCCACTATCATTATTGCTGTAAGTATTTACGGAATTAGTAAGCTTGAGGTTGAAAATAGTTTTATAAACTATTTCAGTAAAAAAACTGAAATATACAAAGGGATGAAATTAATTGATGATAAACTTGGAGGTACTACTCCTTTAGAGGTAATTATAAAATTTCCCTCAAGTGCTAAAGAAGAGAGTAAAGAAAGTGATGAATTTGAAGATTGGGAGAACGAGGAAAGCGACGATGGAAGCAAATATTGGTTTACTAAAGATAAAATTGATAAAATTAATTTAGTCCACAATTATTTAGACAACTTACCTGCAGTTGGAAAAGTGATTTCATTCTCGTCAGTTTTAAAAGTTGCTAAGAGCCTCAACAACAATAAAGAGCTTGGAACCTTAGAAATGGGAGTTTTATATAATAAATTACCATCTTCCATTAAAAAACAAATTGTTGACCCTTATATTTCTATCGAAAATAATGAAGCAAGAATAAATCTAAGAATAAAAGATTCTACGAGAGATTTGCGTAGAAATGAATTAATTAAAAATATTAACTATGATTTAGAAAATAAATTAGGCTTAAAGAAAGATGAATTTAAATTAGCTGGTGTTCTGATTTTATTCAATAACTTATTACAAAGCTTATTTAAATCGCAAATTTTAACATTAGGTTTTGTAATGGTTGGTATTTTAATAATGTTTATAATATTGTTTAGAAATTTAAAATTATCTATAATTGGTGTTATTCCTAATTTTATTGCTGCATTTTTTATACTTGGATTAATAGGAATTTTAAATATTCCTTTAGATATGATGACAATTACTATTGCAGCCATCACAATAGGAATAGCTGTCGATAATAGCATACATTATATTTATCGATTTAAAGAGGAATATAAAAAAATAGGTGATTATAAAAAAACTCTGAGTAAATGTCACTCTTCCGTGGGTGTTGCAATATTAAATACTTCTATAACAATAGTTTTTGGTTTTGCAATATTAATTCTTTCAAATTTTATACCTACAATTTATTTTGGATTTTTTACAGGAATTGCTATGTTAATAGCTATGATTTCGGTTTTATCGCTATTACCAAGTTTAATTTTGGTTGTTAAACCATTTAAAAATTAGTAATGAAAGATTTTTTAGTTGAGTTCTACAATAATTCTTCTGGTATTGATTTATTTTTTTTTTTAATAACTATAATATTTGCTATAAAATCATCCATAAAAGGTTTTGTTGTAAGTTTACTATCTGCAAGTAAATGGGTTGTCTCTTATGTCTTAACAATTATTTTATTTCCTAAAATAAAACCATTCGTAGAAAACTTTAGTAAAAATGAATATGTTTTAGATTTAGTTTTGGGTGTTTCTTTATTTATTATATTACTTTTTTTGTTAATAATGATCGGAAAAGGGTTATCGAGGATAATTAAAGTGTCTCATTTTGGTAAAGTTGACACATTTTTTGGTTTTTTTTTAGGTATATTAAAATCTTATGTATTTTGCGTATGTATTTTCACTACTGTTAACAACTTTTATGATCATAAAAAATGGCCGATTAATATTGATGAATCTGTTATGTTACCGTATATAAAAAAAGGAAGTGGTTTATTAATTGATGAATTCCCAACTAAAAAACAATACGATGATGCTAAAGAAAAAGTTCAAGAAATTTAATCCTAAACTTAAAGAGGAATGTGCGGTTTTTGGAATAAGTAATAATAAAGATGCATCAGCATTAACAGCTTTAGGGTTGCACGCTCTTCAACACAGAGGTCAGGAAGGTTGTGGTATAGTTTCTTTTGATGGCACCAAATACCACTCCGAAAAAAGATTTGGTTTAGTTGGTGATAATTTTAATAAAGAAAAAGTTATAAATACGTTACCAGGAAATTTTGCTATAGGGCATAACAGATATTCAACTACCGGTGGGACAACTTTAAGAAATATACAACCTTTCTTCGCAGATACAAACGCAGGGGGAATTGGTTTATCTCACAATGGAAATTTAACGAATGCAATAACTTTAAGAAAAAAAATGGTCGACGAAGGATCTATTTTTTATACGACATCAGATACAGAGACTATAGTTAAATTAATTGCAAGATCTAAAAGGGTTAAAACATTAGACAAAGTAATCGATGCTCTTTTTCAAATTCAAGGAGGTTATGCCCTTGTAATCATGGCACAAAGTACAATGATAGGTGTTAGAGATCCCTTTGGAATTAGACCATTAGTAATAGGTAAACTCAAAAATTCCTATGTTCTAGCATCTGAAACATGTGCTTTGGATATTATTGGTGCAAAATTTTTAAGAGAAGTAGAAAATGGAGAGATAGTTTGTATAGAAAATGACAAGCTTAAAAGTGTCAAACCTTTCCCTCAAAAAAAAATAAGACCTTGTGTGTTTGAGTATATATATTTTTCAAGACCAGATAGTATTTTAAATGGTAAGACAGCGTATGAATATAGAAAAAATTTCGGTGCAGAACTAGCTAGAGAAGAAAAAGAAAATGCAGATCTAGTTGTACCAGTACCAGACTCTGGCAATGCTGCTGCATTGGGATTTGCAAAAATGGCAGGAATTAATTTTGATTTAGGATTAATAAGAAATCATTATGTAGGTAGAACTTTTATTGAGCCTTCTCAAAAAATTCGAAGTTTAGGAGTAAAACTTAAATTAAATGCAAACCTATCTGTTATTAAAAATAAAAAAATAATTTTGGTAGACGACTCTTTAGTTAGAGGTACAACTTCATCTAAAATTGTAAAAATGCTATATGACGCTGGTGCCAAAGAAGTACATGTCAGAATTGCTAGTCCAGAAATTAAGTATCCAGATTTTTATGGTGTTGATACACCAACAAAAAAAGAATTATTAGCAGCAAACAATAACGTAAAAGAAATATGTAAGTTAATTGGTGCAAAATCTTTAAAATTTTTAGATATTAATGGTCTTTATAAGGCTATGGGCTTCGAAAAAAGAAATAATGCTTATCCACAGTTAACAGATCACCATTTTACAGGTGATTATCCAGTTAAAATTATTGATGAACTCGGAGATGATAAGGTAACTCAACTTTCTCTATTAAGTACAGCTTCAAATAATTAATGAAAAAAGTAAGTTTCACAGAAATGAAAAATGGTACTAAAGAAGATTATCTATTATTAGACGAGCATGAGAGAAAATATGCGGGCAAAATAGCGGATAGAATATTAAAGTTTATGTCTAGCTTAACTGAGACATTAGAAGGATATCAAGTCTCAAGATTAGAACATTGTCTACAGAGCGCTACAAGGGCTTACAAGGCTGGTGAAAGTGATGAAATGGTAGTTGCAGCACTTTTACATGACATAGGAGATGAGTTAGCGCCAATGAATCACTCAGAGTACGCAGCATCTATACTAAAACCCTATGTTTCAGAAAAAACGCACTGGATTATTGAAAAACATGGTGAATTCCAATCTTATTATTATGTCCACCATTTAGGTGGAAATAGAAATAAAAGAGATAAATACAGAGGTCACAAGTATTATAAAGCTTGCTTAGAATTTTGTGAAAAATATGATCAAAACTCGTTTGATCCAAATTTTAAATCCTTTCCTTTAACTTTTTTTGAACCTATGGTTAAAAAAATATTCTCAAGAGAACCTTACAGCCAAAATTAGTGGGTGATTTGTCAAACCAGTTAAAAAACGAAAAAAGTCCTTATTTAAAACAACACGAAAGTAATCCTGTTCATTGGGCTCCCTGGAACAAAAAATCTTTACTTAAAGCAAAACAAGAAAAAAAACCAATATTTTTAAGTATAGGTTATGCTAGTTGTCACTGGTGTCATGTTATGGCACACGAAAGTTTTGAAGATAAAAATACTGCCAAAATTATGAATGAAAATTTTATAAATATTAAAGTTGATAGAGAAGAAAGGCCAGATATTGATTTTATATTCCAGAAAAGTTTGGGAATTCTTACTGGAGCTCAAGGTGGATGGCCATTGTCAATGTTTTTAGACGAAAACGCTGTTCCATTTACAGGTGGAACTTATTTTCCTCCTAAAGAATTACAAGGAAGACCAAGTTTTAAAAATGTATTAGAGAATGTCTCAAAAGTTTATTCAGAAAACAGAGAAAAAATAATTAAGCAAGTTGAGCAAATGCGAATGGTATTTGATGAGTTAAATTCTAAGAATGCTGTTTTAAAACAAGATTTGGAACCTTTGGCAGAGAAGATTTTACAATACATGGACATAACCAACGGAGGATTACAGGGATCTCCCAAATTTCCTCAATTTTATATATTTGAAACTCTATTTTATTTTTATAAAAAAAATAAAAAACAAAATTTTTGTGAACATGTAGAAAGATTATTAAAGAATATCTCATCAAAAGGTATTTATGATCAGCTAGCTGGTGGAATTGCAAGATATACTGTTGATAACAAGTGGATCATCCCTCATTTTGAAAAAATGCTTTACGATAATATTCAATATGTAAAACTACTTAATAATTATTTTAACAACACACAAGATATTTATTACAAAAATAAACTTGAGCAAACTATTAATTTTATAAACCAAGATTTTAAAACAAATCAAAATTTAATTGGATCAGCTTATGATGCTGACAGCGAAGGAGTGGAAGGAAAATTCTATGTATGGAA
>CAZGVS010000030.1:0-8649 GCA_964529275.1 uncultured Candidatus Pelagibacter sp. | reverse complement strand
AATTCATCGTGAACATTCGCAATTACAGTTGAAAAGTTTTTTGGTTTTAAGCTTTTATCTACGACCAATATATCCCCATCATTTATACCAACATCCGTCATTGATTTTCCCTGAACTCTAATTACAAATGTAGCAGGCACGTTTTTTATTAGGTGTACGTTTAAATCTATGTCCTCTTCTATATAATCTGTTGCTGGAGAGGGAAAACCGGCGCCCGCTTTATGCAAATAGTAAGGTATTGTGAGCTTCATAAATGTTCTTATTTTGTTCTAATTACTATACTAGTTATCTAATAGTGTCAAATAGGTTGTATTTTGAGTCTGTAAGTGAGTCAAAAGTGAATCAAAACATGAACATTTGAACCACATTTAGTGCGCTTGTGGATAACTATAACCAATAGTAGTCTACGAGCTTAAAAAAAAAATATTGTAAAAAACTTTAATGAAAAAAATTTCGTGTCATTGTGGAAAGATAAAAATTGAAGTGAACGTAAAAGATCTTGGAAAATTGCAGCGTTGTAATTGTTCTATTTGTAAAAAAAAGGGTTCTATAATGGCAGCTATAGATTTGAAAAATTTAAAAATTTTAGAAGGAGAAGAGAATTTATCTATGTACCAATTTAACACTAATGTTGCAAAACACTATTTTTGTAAAATATGTGGAATTTATACCCATCATCAACGAAGAAGCAACCCGAATGAATTTGCAATTAACGTTGGATGTATTGATGATTTAGATCCTTATGAATATTTTAAATTAGACGTGGCAAATAATGATGGAAATGATCATATATTAGATAGGAGAAAAAAATGAAAAAAAAGCTAAATTGTCATTGTGGTAAAGTAGAAGCCGAAGTTGAAGTGCCTGAAAAAGGAATTGAAAAAGTTTTACGATGCAATTGTTCTATTTGTAAAAAAAAGGGTTATATAATTGGTGTTCTTGGACCAAATGATTTTAAACTTATTAAAGGAGAAGAATTTTTAAAATTATATCAATTTAATACAAATACCGCCAAACATTACTTTTGCTCAGAATGTGGAATTCATACTCATAATAGACCAAGAATAAATCCAAAAATATATGGTGTGAATATCGCCTGCATAGATGGTGTTCGGCCATTTGAAATTAAAAATGTTCCAGTAAACGATGGAGAAAACCATCCTCTTGATCAGAAATAATAAAAATGCAAAATTATGAAGAGTGCTTTCGTTCAGTAAAAAAGGATTGTTTTAAATTTATTTCATCTCAAGAAACTCCTAATGAAAAATTTAAAAATAAACAAAAAATGATTGAAAAATTTTTGGTTCCAGTTTGTTTTTGGATATCAAAAAAAATAAGAAAAAATAATACAACTTTAGTTGGATTGTCAGGTGGTCAAGGAACGGGTAAGACAACCACATCGTCTTTAATAGAGATTATACTAAAAAAATATTTTAAACTAAAAGTATTTAAAATTTCAATAGATGATTTTTATAAAACACGAAAAGAAAGAATTAGTCTATCGAAAAAAGTTCATCCACTGCTTAAAACCAGAGGAGTGCCTGGAACACATGATATAGATTTAATGATTAACTTTTTTAAGCAAGTAAAAAAAAAAAAATTTAAAACAATATTCTTACCGAAATTTGAAAAATCAATAGATGATAGGGTTATAAAGAAAAAATGGTATAAATTGAAAAAAAAACCAGATGTAATTATTTTTGAAGGCTGGTGTGTTGGAGCTAAATCCCAGAAAAATAAGGACTTAAATAAATCAATTAATCAACTTGAGAGAAATCATGATCAGTCTCTTAAATGGAGAAAATATGTAAATAAACAACTTTTAAATAAATATAAAAAATTTCATAGTATGTTGGATCATTTAATTTATTTAAAAGCTGAAAGTTTTGAAATTTTGAGAAAGTGGAGGCTTAAACAGGAAAAGAAATTATCAATAAATACAAAAAATAAAAAAAATTTAAAAATAATGTCAAAGCAAGAAGTATTAACTTTTATGATGACATATCAAAGAATAACTGAAAATATGTTTAAATATGCATCAAAATACGCTTCTGTTTTAATGACATTAAATGATAAACATCAAATTAAAAAAATAAAGTATTTGAAATGAAAAAATATTTAACAGTTTTTATATTGCTATTTTCAATAATTTCATCTTCCTATAGCGCTTCCTTAAAGGAGGCTCTAATTCTAGCTTATGAAAATAATCCAGAGCTAAACGCAGAAAGGGAAAGTTTTAAAGCATCAAAGCAAGATCTGAATATTGCTACAGGTAATTATTTGCCCTCTATCACTTTGAGTGGAAGCAAGAGTGAAGAGGATACAGGAAAGTTAACAAATAGAGATGGCACCAATGCATCAATAAATAACTCAAATACCGAAACAAAAACTGTTAAAATAGAGCAAACTTTGATTGATTTTGGTAGAGGCGCTGATTATAAAAAAAATAAACTAGGACTAGATTTAGCTAAAATTAAACTGATCAAAAAAGAACAAGAAATATTTTATAAAGCAATTGAAGCTTACACTGGATTATTAGCAGCATCGGAAAAATTATCAATTAATAGGGAAAATATAGATTTGTTAGAAAGGCAGGTCGAAACTGATGCGATTAGATTAGACAAAGGAGAAATTTCTTTATCAGATTTTGCTCAATCCGAGTCTTCTTTAGCAGGAGCACAAGCCAAGTTTATTGAAGCAACAAATGAGGTTACAACAACTAAACTTAATTATGAAAATATTATTGGAAGCATTAATGATATAAATGGATTAAAAAAATCTTTTGATTCTATAGCACAAATTCCAGCGACATTAGATTTGGCCACTCAACTTTCGGAGAAAAAAAATCCAGATTTAAATATAGCTAAAATTGAATTGGAGCAATCAAAAAAGGATGTTCAAATTGCTCAATCTGACCTAGCACCAAGCGCGAATTTAACATTTGAGAGAACTTACGATGATGACTTGAGCGCTACTTACGATGAGAGAGAAAAAGATGTCATGAAAGCTACTGTTTCGTGGCCTTTTTTTTCGGGTGGAAAAAATATTGCATCAGTCAAGAAAAACAAAAATCTTAGAGCAAGAAAAGAACTTTTATTAAGTAATCAAATTAAAACAAATCAAACCAATGTTGCTAGTGCTTGGTCAAATTTCCAATCATCAAAAGGACTTTTAAATTCAGTTCAATTACAAGTTAAAGCCGCAGAAATCGCAAGCGAAGGTGTTAAAGCTGAATATGAAAGAGGCTCAGGAAGAACAACTTTAGAAGTGATACAGTCTAATACTCTTCTTCTAGATGCAAAAATTTCTCTTGCAAATGCAGAGAGGAATTATCTATTATCACAATATAATCTTTTAAAATCTATTGGTTTATTAACCAATGATTACCTTAGGCTCAAATAAAGCTTAATTTTACTGCTATTTATAATTTTCTTGCCAATGAGAACAAAATGTGTACATTTATATCATGATTCGTAGATTAAAAATGTTAAAAAATGAGGAAAAAAATGACTAAAAACAATTTAAAAGTAGTTAAATCTGCTAAAGAAAAAGACGTGGATAATAAGGAAAAAAATAAGGCTTTAGACGCTGCAATTAGCCAAATTACAGATAACTTCGGAAAAGGCTCTGTAATGAAGCTTGGCCAACAAAAAGCAATGGATGTTGAATCGATCTCAACAGGCTCATTAAGCCTAGATTTAGCTTTGGGGATTGGAGGCCTTCCAAAAGGAAGAATTATTGAAATTTATGGTCCAGAGTCATCTGGAAAAACAACTCTTGCACTTCAAGTAGTTGCAGAAGCACAAAAAGCTGGAGGTATTTGTGGATTTGTCGACGCAGAACATGCGTTAGATCCAGTTTACGCAAAAAAATTAGGCGTAGATACAGAGGAATTATTAATTTCTCAACCGGATACAGGTGAGCAAGCTTTAGAGATTACCGACACACTAATCAAATCTGGTTCAATGTCAGTGCTTGTTGTTGACTCAGTTGCTGCATTAACTCCAAGAGCAGAAATCGAAGGTGAAATGGGTGACCACCATGTTGGTTTGCAATCAAGATTAATGAGTCAAGCTCTTAGAAAACTAACAGGATCTATATCCCGAACAAATACAATGGTAATATTTATTAACCAAATAAGAATGAAAATTGGCGTAATGTTTGGAAGCCCCGAGACAACATCTGGTGGAAATGCATTAAAATTTTATTCATCTGTCAGAATGGATATTAGAAGAATTGGTGCAATAAAGGATAAAGAGCAAATTATAGGAAATTCTACAAGAGTAAAAGTTGTTAAAAACAAAGTTGCTCCTCCATTCAAGGTCGTAGAGTTTGATTTAATGTATGGAAAAGGAATTAGCAAAACTGGTGAATTGATAGATCTTGGTGCAAAAGCTGAGATAGTTGAAAAATCAGGTGCCTGGTATGCCTACAAGGGTGAAAAAATTGGTCAAGGAAAAGAAAATGCAAAACTTTATCTAGAACAAAACCCTAAAGCTGCAGCAGAAATTGAAATGGCAATTAGAGAAAAGGCTGGTTTAATTTCAAAAAAAATAGAGGGTAACCCTCTTGATCAGGAAAAAGAGGATAAGCAGCCAGAAGAAGGTACTTCAGAACCTAAAAAAAATTAGCAAGTAACATTTAGTTATTAAAGGCGCTTTATAAAAGCGCCTTTTTCCCTTCTGAGATGTAGACATCATTTCAAAATGCTGTATTTTAAAAATATGGCTGACAAATCATTAAACGAAATAAGAAATACTTTCTTAAAATATTTTGAGAAAAATGGCCATACAATTATCGACTCAAGCAATCTTGTTCCAAATAACGATCCTACATTAATGTTTGCAAATTCTGGAATGGTCCAGTTTAAAAATGTATTTACTGGGCTTGAAAAGAGAGAGTATCAAAGAGCAACAACATCTCAAAAATGTGTAAGAGCAGGAGGAAAACATAACGATTTAGAAAATGTAGGTTACACTCCAAGACACCATACATTTTTTGAAATGTTAGGAAACTTTTCATTTGGTGATTACTTTAAAGAAAGAGCAATTGAACTAGCATGGAATTTAATAACTAAAGAATTTGGATTGGATAAAAACAGACTTTTTTTCACAGTATTTAATGAGGATGATGAAGCTTTTAATTTATGGAAGAAGATTACTGGTTTTGGAGAAGACAAAATTATAAGGATATCAACTTCAGATAACTTTTGGTCAATGGGAGAAACCGGACCATGCGGACCTTGCTCCGAAATATTTTATGATCATGGAGACCACCTAAAAGGAGGTCTTCCTGGCACAAAGGACCAAGATGGTGATAGATATATAGAGATTTGGAATTTAGTTTTTATGCAATTTGAACAGATTACGAAGGATAAAAGAATTGATTTACCAAAACCTTCGGTTGATACTGGTATGGGGTTAGAGAGAATAGCTGCTTTGCTTCAAGGAACACATGATAATTATAAAACAGACCATTTTCAAAAATTAATTCACTCAATTTCTGACACTGTCAATGTAAAACCAACAAATGAAAATTTATCAAGTTTTAGAGTGATCGCGGATCATTTAAGAGCAAGTTCATTTTTATTAGCTGAAGGTGTTTTGCCTTCAAATGAAGGAAGAGGATATGTTTTAAGAAGAATTATGAGAAGAGGCATGAGACACTCACACCTGTTAGGAGCAAAAGAACCTATCTTTTACAATATCTTTAAAACTTTAGAAAATGAAATGTCAGCTAGTTATCCAGAATTAGAAAGAGCACAATCTCTAATAAAGGAAACACTGAAGATGGAGGAGGAAAAATTTCTTGTTCTATTAGAGCGAGGAATGAAAATCTTAGATGATGAAATTCAAAAGATAGACAAAATTCTTCCTGGCGAAGTAGCATTTAAACTTTATGATACTTACGGCTTTCCTCTAGATTTAACCGAAGATATTCTCAAAAATAAATCGCTTGGATTGGATCATGCTAAATTTAACGATTTGATGAAAGATAGTAAAGAGCTTGCTAAAAAAAATTGGAAAGGATCAGGTGACAGCTCTGTCGATGAAATGTGGTTCGGTATTAAAGATAAATTAGGACCAACAGAATTTTTGGGTTATGAAACTAATCAAGCTGAAGCAGTAATATTAAACCTAATTAAAAACAATAAACAAACCGAAACTTTACTTGAGGGTGATGAAGGTATTATAATATTAAATCAAACTCCTTTTTATGGAGAATCAGGAGGACAAGTTGGAGATACCGGTATAATATCGAATGATCAAAATATTTTCAAAGTTTCAGATGTTCAAAAAAAATTGGGAAATTTATTTATTCATTATGGAAAAGTTGAGAAGGGAAGTTTCAATTCTAAAGACAGTGTAGAGTTAAAGATTGATTTAGAAAGACGAGAAAATATAAAGGCATACCATTCAGCAACACACTTATTACATGAATCTCTAAGAAGAACTCTTGGAACGCATGTAATGCAAAAAGGATCCCTAGTTGCACCTGATAGACTTCGATTTGATTTTAGTCATATGAAGCCAATTTCACCAAATGAAATGTCTAAAATAGATGATTATGTAAATAAAATAGTGAATAAAAAATCTGAAGTAATAACTAGAATTATGTCGCCAAAAGAAGGTATAGAACACGGTGCTTTGGCTTTGTTCGGAGAAAAGTACGGTGACGAGGTAAGAGTTGTTTTTATGGGGGATGAAGATGATAAATACTTTTCAACTGAATTATGTGGAGGAACTCACGTTAAAAACACCAGTGATATTGGAAACTTTAAAGTCATTAGTCAATCCGCAATAGCATCTGGTGTAAGACGAATTGAAGCTCTTAGAGATCAACAACTAGAAGAGTTTTTAAAAAATAAAGAAAAACAATTAAATCTTTCAGATAAAAAAGATGATGAATTGATTAAAAGTTTGTCTGAAGAGATAAAAAAACTTGGTGGAAAACCAAATTTAAATAATGAAAATAAAAAAGATTTAATAAAGGAATTAAACAAGGATTTAGAAAAGTTATCAGTTACTGAAATCATAAATAATAAATCTAAAAATATTATTAATGATGAAAAAATTAATGGAATAAATATTAGGATGCAAAAAATTGATGGACTCCCTTCAAAAGAATTAAGAAGATTAATTGATAGTGGAAAAAAAGAAATTGGAGAGGGAATAGTAATTATTTTTGCAAATAAAGATGACAAAGTAGGTTTAGCTGTCGGCATCACCGATAAATTTAAAAACAAATATGATGCAGTTAAGTTTGTTAAAAATGGATCAGAAATTATTGGAGGAAAAGGTGGTGGGGGAAGGCGAGATTTTGCTCAGGCAGGCGGCGTCAATAAAAATAAAATCGATGATGCTTTTAAAAGCATGAAGGAATTAATTTAACCTTTTTTTTAAATTATTATCAATTTCATTCAAAAATTGATTAGTAGTTAAATATTTAGTTGATGGTCCAACAAGTATTGCAAGGTCTTTAGTCATTGAGCCACTTTCGACTGTATGTATACATACCTTTTCTAAAGTTTTTACAAATTTTTTAAGATCTTCGTTACCGTCTAATTTTCCTCTATGATAAAGACCTCTGGCCCAAGCAAATATTGACGCTATAGGATTTGTTGAAGTTTCTTTTCCCTGTTGGTGTTGTCGATAATGTCTAGTAACTGTGCCGTGTGCAGCCTCAGCTTCTATAGTTTTTCCATCTGGAGTCATTAATACACTAGACATTAAACCGAGAGAACCAAACCCTTGAGCTACTGTATCTGATTGAACATCTCCATCATAGTTTTTACACGCCCAAATATAATTTCCATTCCATTTCATAGCGCATGCTACCATATCATCAATTAGTCGATGCTCGTAAGAAATACCTCTTTCTTTAAACTTTTCTTTAAATTCATTCTCATATATTTCTTGAAATAAGTCTTTAAATCTTCCATCATATTTTTTTAGTATTGTGTTTTTAGTTGATAAAAATACTGGCCATCTTCTGTTCAACCCATAATTCATACACGATCTTGCAAAATCTATTATTGATTGATCTAAATTATACATTGATAAAGCAACCCCAGGTCCTGGAAAATTAAACACTTCAAATTCTTTTTTTTCTTTTCCATCTTCCGATGTCCACTTTATTTCTAATTTACCTTTTCCAGGCACTTGAAAATCTGTTGCTCTATATTGATCTCCAAATGCATGTCTCCCGATACATATCGGATTTTCCCAACTTGGAACTAGTTTTGGAATATTTTTACATAATATAGGTTCACGAAATACAGTTCCTCCTAAAATGTTTCTGATGGTACCATTCGGTGATCTCCACATTTTTTTCAAATTAAACTCTTCTACCCTTCCTTCATCAGGAGTGATAGTTGCACACTTAATTCCAACACCAAACTTTTTTATAGCTCTAGCGCTATCAACTGTTATTTGATCCGATGTTTTATCTCTACTTTTGATACCAAGATCGTAGTATTCAATTCCAAGGTCTAGATAAGGTAAAATAAGTTTGTTTTTGATAAACTCCCAAATTACTCTAGTCATTTCATCACCGTCTAACTCGACAATAGGGTTTTTAACCTTAATTTTGCTCATATTTAATTATATATCTTATTAATTGAATTTTGGAGTTTTATATACATATTAA
>CAZGVS010000029.1:6760-8785 GCA_964529275.1 uncultured Candidatus Pelagibacter sp. | reverse complement strand
GAGGATCAGTAATTGTTGATGTTGCAATTGATCAAGGAGGATGCGTTGAAACTAGTAAACCAACTACACACGCAAACCCAACTTATATAGTAGATGACATTGTTCATTATTGTGTTGCTAACATGCCAGGAGGAGTACCTAGAACTTCAACTTTCGCACTTAATAAAGTAACACTTCCATATTTAGTAAAATTAGCAAATGAAGGTTATCAAAAAGCATTAAAAAATGATCGAAATTTTTTAGAAGGTTTAAATATTTGTAAAGGACAAGTTACTTATAAAGCAGTTGCAGATGTATTTGGTCATAAGTATTATGATCCCATAAATATAATTTAAAACACACCATGGATAAAAACAAAACAATATTAGTAGTTGGAGCTGGAGGCTTTATTGGCGGACACTTGGTCAAAAAATTTATTGATAACGGTAATAAAGTTATAGCTTCAGACATTAAACCTAAAGAATACTGGTTTCAGGACTTTGAAAAAGCAGAAAACTATTATGCAACAGATATGAAAGATATGAATAATTGTACCAAGGTTACAAAAGATGTCGATTATGTTTTTAATATGGCCTGTAATATGGGTGGTATGGGATTTATTGAGAATAATAGGGCAGAGTGCATGCAATCAGTTCTAATAAATACAAATCTACTTATTGCATGCAAAGAACATAAAATTAAAAAATATTTTTTTTCATCAAGTGCATGTGCTTATAATATATCAAAGCAACAAAATACTTTTATTGATGGATTAAAAGAAGAAGATGCTTACCCAGCAGATCCGGAAGATGGATATGGATGGGAAAAATTATTTAGTGAAAGGATGTGTCGACATTTTATGGAAGACTACGGTATTGAAGTTAGAATAGCTAGATATCATAATATCTATGGACCTTATGGAACTTATGACGGTGGAAGAGAAAAAGCACCAGCAGCACTTTGTAGAAAAGTGATTGATTCAAAGATAAATAAAAAAGATAATATAGATGTATGGGGAGATGGAGAGCAAACAAGAACTTTTTTATATATAGATGACTGTCTAGAGGGAACATTAAGATTGTTTGAGTCTGATTATTCAAAACCTGTAAACATTGGTAGTGATGAACAAGTTTCAATAAATCAAATGATTAAAATAATCGAAGGCATTTCTGGTCATGAAAATTTAAAAAAAAACTATCAGCTAGACAAGCCAAAAGGCGTAAGAGGTAGATCTAGTAATAATGATTTAATTAAAAAGATACTTAATTGGAGTTATGTTATTGATTTAAAAGACGGTTTATCAAGAACTTATAAGTGGATTGAAGATGAAATGTCTAAAAAAGGAAATAACATTAGTAAATTCACAAAATCATAGTATCTCATGGTTGCAACTATTCCAGACTCTTGCAAGGTTATAGTTATAGGTGGTGGCGTAATAGGATGTTCCTGTGCTTATCATATTGCAAAATTTGGTTGGAAAGATGTTGTACTTTTAGAAAGAGATCAGCTAACCTCAGGAACCACATGGCATGCAGCAGGTTTGGTTAGTCAAATAGGCCCGTCTGCAGCAATTACAAAAATAAGGAAGTACTCTTTAGATTTATATAAAGAATTAGAAAAAAAAGTAAATCATTCAGCAGGATTAAGATTAAATGGTGCTTTGTCAGTTGCCCAAAATGAAGATAGATGGCAAGAATTGAAAAGACAAGCAACTACATCCCAGCTGTATGATTTTGAAGTTAATATTTTAAACAAAGATGAGCTTAAAAAAATAGTTCCAATGATGAATAACGACAATTTGCTAGGTGGAATTTTAATGCCAGGTGATGGCTCGGCTGACCCATCTGGTATAACCCATATGCTAGCAAAAGCTGCTAAAATGGAAGGTGCTAAAATTTACGAAAAATCACCAGTTGAAAAAGTACTTACCAAAAACGGAAGAGTGGCCGGAGTTGTTGTTAATGGAAAAAAAATTGAGTGTGAATATATAGTTTTAGCAACAGGTATGTGGTCTAGACAAATTGGTGAAAAAGTTGGCATTAGTAT
>CAZGVS010000029.1:0-6660 GCA_964529275.1 uncultured Candidatus Pelagibacter sp. | reverse complement strand
ATTAGAAAATTTTTTTCTGGTCCTGAGTCATTTACACCAGATACAAATACATTATTAGGTGAAGTTCCAGAAATAAAAAACTTTTTTGTAAGCTGCGGACTTAACAGTATCGGTATAGCTAGTGGAGGTGGAGTTGGCAAGATTACAGCTGAATGGTTAATGAGTGGACATATAAATGAGGATATTTTTAGTTATGACATTAAAAGATTTCAAAATTTTCATTCGAAAATAGATTTTATTAAAAATAGAGTTACAGAAACATTGGGAGATTTATATGGCATGCACTGGCCGTATAAACAGCACAAAACATCAAGAAATATCAAGACAACTCCCTACCATAACATATTAAAAAAAGCCGGCGCATGTTTTGGGGTTTCTGGAGGATATGAAAGAGCAATGTGGTTTTCTAAAGATAAAAATCCAGAATATGAGTATAGTTACAATTATCAAAACTGGTATCCTTCTGCTGAATTTGAAACAAAAAACACAACAACAAATGTTGGATTATTTGATTTAACACCTTTTTCAAAATTTGAAATAAAAGGGGAAAGCGCGTATGAAACACTTCAAAAAATATGTACGGCAAATATCAAAAATGAAATTGGTAAATGTACATATACGCAGATGCTAAATATAGATGGTGGTATTGAGGCAGACTTAACAGTTGTTTGTCTAGATAAAAATCATTTTAGAATTATAAGCTCTGCAGATACAAGAGAGAGAGATAAATTTCATATTAATAAATATTTGCAAAAAAATTTAAAATTAGATGATGTGACAGATAATTATTGTGTACTCGGAGTGTTTGGACCAAAAAGTAGATTACTGATGCAAGATTTATCTAATGATGATTTTTCAAATGAGAATTTTAAGTTTGCTACTTCAAAATACATTTTAATTGATGGTATTAAATTATGGGTTCAAAGACTGTCATATGTTGGTGAACTTGGTTATGAATTATATATAGAATTTGCAAATGCAGAGAAAATTTATAATTTAATAATTAATAAAGGAAGAAAATATAATATTTCTAATTGTGGTATGCACGCAATGGATATTATGCGAATGGAAAGCGGGTTTTTGCATTGGGGTCACGATATATCACCTGAAGAAAATCAATATCAAGCGGGGTTAAACTTTGCAATAAGTTACAAAAAAAATACAGATTTTGTTGGAAAAGATGCTTTATTAAAAATTAAAGATAAAAAACCTTCAAAAAAACTAGCAATGTTTTCTGTTAGAGGTTCCAAACCTGGCGAACCGTTATTATTACATGATGAGCCTATTTTTTTAGATGATAAAATAATTGGAAGAAGCACATCTGGAAATTTTTCATTTAATTTTAACAAAAATATTTCCTTTGGATATGTAAACTCAGGTAATTCAATATTAGAATTAGCAAAAAGAAATTTGTATATTGAAGTAGAAAAGAAGAGGTATTCTTTAGAAATTTTAAAAGAACCGCTTAAATCAAAATATCTTAAAATGCTTTAGTGTTAAAGATTTATTAAATTTTTAATTTTATTATTATAAAACCCATTTTAGACTGTTAAACAATTGTTAAAACCCATTTTGAGATTTAATTTTATTGAAAAATTATCAAATTTGCCTTTTAATACAAATATGCAAGAAACGAACACAATATCCAGTAAACCAAAAACAGAAACATTGGATCAATTGGAATTGCGTAAGTTGAATAAATTCGAAAGATTGAATAGCAAAAACTCAGTAAATATACATTCACTGCTTAGCAAGTTAAGAACAGAGAAAAAAAAAGAAAAAATAGAAAGCTATGTTCTTTTAGGAATGATATCTGCACTGGTTTTAATAACCGGTATTGTTGTAAGTTTATAATAATTTTATGGTAGCGGGAAGTGGGATCGAACCACTGACCTCGGGCTTATGAGTCCCGCGCTCTAACCAACTGAGCTACCCCGCCATTAAATTCACGATATATACTACTTATTTTTTTTCTTTCAAACAAGTAATTCTAAAAATTATTACTAATTAATATATTTGCACCATAATCTGGAATATCGCTCAAGAAATTATAATTAGAAGAAATTTTTAAATCATAATCTTTAATTTTGTTAGTAAATTCTAATTTAGTATTATTTGCGTTATTGATTTCAAATACAAATTTCATTTCATCAATTGGAACATATCCTAAAGATATATAAATCTCATTACTATAACCTTTTCCTCTTGCTCCGAATCTTTCAAAGTTCGTAACTATTGACCATCCTCTTATTGAGGTCATATCAAAACCATAACCAATTCTATAATTATGTTTTGATTTATTATTTGACCTATATTCGTAAATACTGCTTTGATTATTATAATAGTAAAACTCCGCACTTGAAGATGGACTTAAATCCCCAACATATTCCAATCTTCCATGATGATTAATTATTTTATCTTCTCTTTTATCAGTTGTGTCAAAAAGAACTCCAATTGTAGCCAGGGCAGATTTTATATTTTGATCTCTATAAATTAATGAGTCGGTTAAGCTTTCACCTGTGATTGTTTTTTCCCTAAAAGCTTTAAGTTTTGTGTATCCTAGATCTAACTTAATTCCAGGGTTTAAATTCATTTTTTCGTCATGCAATCTTTTCCCAAAATTAACTGAGCCAAATATTTGTCTTCCTTCTCTATCTCCTGTTAAAGTGTTACCAAAAGTAACTCTTTTATGATCAATATCTAATAAACTAAGTCCGATAATACCGTCTGTAAAAAAATCATCATCATCAATTTTTGTTCCATAAAGGGCTAGACTATAAGAATCGGTATTTAATCTTGTTCCTCGCCCACCAATATCAATGTTGTCATTTCCATACTGGAAAACATAGCCATACATTGTATCTCTGTCTTCTTTTTTTATTTTATCAGCACCAATAGAAAGACCATAACTTTCAACGTCTCTAGAGGAAGCGTTACGTGCATTTTTTTTACCCAGACTAACTCTTCCTTCACTCCATTGAAACCAATCATCACTATTATAACTTCTGTCTTTTTTTTCTTTCTTCAAAGTTTTCAGAGCACTAACTAATTTACCAATTTTTTCATTGGTAAAATCTATTTCTGCATTTAAATTATTTAAATTATCTTTGTTTTTATGTCTTCTTAACCATTCGATTCTGTGAAATATTGGAAGAGTACTATTTTTAATAGCACGTTTTGATAATTCGACGTTAGCTTCGATAATAGCTTTTACATCTCCATCTGATGATGGGTCGTTACAAGTAATTGTACCAGAACATTCTACGCTGTATTCAAAAATTGTATTTGTTGCTCCAGTATCATCGGTAACAAACAGTCTCGTAAAGTTAAATGCAAATATAAAACCTCTCATATTAGAAAACCTACTACCTAAATCAAATGTGGTAAAAGAAGAAGATAAAGTGGTAACATCATAAGGTGTGCTTAAAGAATACATCTTCATATCATTGTTTTCATTACCAGCGATATAAAGTTGTGTTCCGTCAGAATTAAATTGAATATTTCTCATGTTGTTATCAGCATCCTCTAAGTCAACCGTTGATATACCTCCTAAGGAAACATCAGACAGATCAAAAGGAGTTGTTAATATATATTCTCTTATTACATGCTGTTCCTTACCACCTACAAACATACGTGTTCCATCTGGTTTAAATGCTAATGCTCTTACTTGATCCTCATTACCCAAACCTGTTAAATCGACTGATAATCTTAACTCAAATTCTAATGTAGTAGTATCCCAAGGAGTAGTTAATTTAAATTGATAGACCGAAGTTGGATCTTTGTTAGTTGTAACAAAAAATCTTGTTCCATCGGGTTTGAATTCAATTGCATGTGGCAATCTCAGTTGTGGAATAGAACCACCATCACCTACCAAGTTAGTTGAAACTGGATCTGATGCTGTACTTATGTCAAACGGTGTTGTAAGTGTATATTGAGTTACTCTCGCATTTTCGTTTGTATCTGATATACGATTGGTTATATACATCATAGTTCCATCTGGTTTAAAATTTATACCTCTTACAGCTTTAATATTTGTAGAATAACCTGTGGAAATTACTTTTGATTGTTTAAATGGTAAAATAGCAAATGAATTAACGCTAAATATAAAAAAGAAAAATATTAGAAGTAGAAACAGTTTTCTCATTTTCGAATTTCTGATTTTTTTATAACTAATTTTTTTGATTTTAAACAATAAAATTGAAAATACTATAGTTCAATATTAAATTTTGATGGTTTCCAACTTTTTGGCGCTAGTTCTAAATCACTAAATTCAAAAGCAGGCGCAACTGTACAACCTATCAAACTGTAAGATCCTGATGATTTCAGTGCAAACCATGTATTTTTTTTAATATTAAAATTGAAATTATTTTTTGATCCGATTTCATTTGTGTTAAATTCATTTCCATCTTCAGAAGTATAAATTAATAATGGGCTACCTGAGTAAAAATGCAAAGTCTCATTCTTAGTTATACGATGCCAATGAGAATGCTCATGCTGCTCTAATAAAAAATAAATATGACTCACATCTTTGTTTTTAAAGATTTCAACATAATGTCCACCTTCTGGGTGCGCTATCATTTTATGATATTTGATTAGTGATTTAACAATACTCATTTAATTTATATTTTTATGACGCGATATATTTTATTAAATAATACAGTATACCTGTAATTATTGTAGCATATACAAATCCTAAGGAAAAAAGTCTAATCATATCATTTTGTTTCTTATAATTAGTCATTAAGTAAATATAAATTTGTGTGTATATGCCAACAATAGCTATACTCAATAATATATCTGTGGGATTCATTATGTTAGTTTATATACCACCAACAGTAATTCCTTCAACCAACATTGTTGGTGAATTAGTGGAATAATTTAATTCAAGATCATCTGCTAAAATTAAGTTCTTAAATATTTCATTAAAATTTCCTGCAATTGTTATTTCGCTCACTGGATACTTAAACTCCCCATCCTCAATAATTTGTCCAGATGCACCGACTGAATAATCTCCAGTTATTAAATTTGTTCCATGACCAATGGTCTCATTAATGTATAGAATCTTTTGCTTGGAGTTTATTAATTCTTTAAATGTTTTGGATCCTTTTTTAAAAAAAAGGTTTGAAGTTCCTCCACACCTACCATTTGACCTTTTATTAATTTTTTTACCATTATAAGTGTCGACTAACAGATTTTTTAGCACTCCACTTTCAATAAGATTTAACTCATCCACCTTAACACCTTCACTGTCAAAATATTTAGAACCATTTGCTCTTTTGATATCAGCTTTATCAACTATGTTGATATCTTTGTTAAATATTAAACTGTTTTCTTTTCCTTTCAAAAAAGTAGTACCTTTTGCAATGACGGTTGAAGAAATAGCATTTGCAAAAACTGATAAAATATTTTTGGATATTCTTTTATCAAATACAACTGTCATTCTTTCACTTTTAATTTTTTTAGGATTTAATTTTCCAATTGCAAGTTTTGATGCACTTTCTCCGATTTTCTTTGGACTTAACAAGTCATTAAAAAATCTTTTACTTGAATATTCATAATCTCTTTCCATACTGCCATTTTCTTTAGAAACAACTTCACAGTAAGCTGTAAATTGTGAACTTTCGTAACCATCACTAAATCCATTAGAATTAGCTAAGACAAAGTTGCTTTTGTTCTCACTAAAACCTGAACCATTGGTGTTAACTATTTTAGGATCAGAAAAAGCTACTTCCTCTGCTTCCTTTAAATAATTAATTTTTTCTTTATTGTCCAAATGAGTTTTGTCAAATAAATCTAATTCTTTTAAACCTTTAAAATGTAATTCTTTCTCAGGTAAAGAATTTAATTCGTCTTCTGGTGTAATTTTTGTTGCTCCAAAACATTTTTCTACCAGTTCATCTAAAACATCCTCTTTAAGATTTGAAGTAGTAAGAGATGATTTTTTTTTACCAAAATATGTTGTCAGTTTAGCACCTAAATTTTCAGATCTTGTAGAACCATCAATTTTTTTATTTCTATAATTAATATCTTCCGAAACAGAATTTGATACAACAACACTTGTCTCTGTAGCTCCAAGTTTTTTTGCTTTGTTAAGAATTTTATCTGATATATTTAATAAATAATTTTTATCTTTAATCATTTATTAAATTTGTGTACCACCGACAGTCATTTTATTAATAAGCAAAGACGGCTGACCAACACCAACAGGAACACCTTGACCAGCTTTACCACATGTACCTATACCTGGATCGAGCATCATATCATTTCCAACCATAGCAACTTCTTTTAAAGAGGAAGGTCCGTCCCCAATTAATGTTGCCCCTTTAAGTGGAGCGCCAATTTTTCCATTAATTATTTCATAGGCCTCAGTACAATTAAAAACAAACTTACCTGAGGTAATATCTACTTGCCCACCTCCAAAACTTACAGCAAATATTCCTCTATCAACTGATTTAATCATTTCTTCTTGAGTATTATTTCCAGAAAGCATGATAGTATTTCTCATTCTTGGCATAACAATATGCTTATAACTTTCTCTTCTCCCATTGCCTGTAGATTTAGTTTTCATAAGTCTTGCATTCAATCTGTCTTGCATAAAATTTTTAAGAATACCATTTTCAATTAAAACTGTTTTTTCAGTTGGTGTACCTTCATCATCAA
>CAZGVS010000028.1:0-8816 GCA_964529275.1 uncultured Candidatus Pelagibacter sp. | reverse complement strand
ATTGTCAGCCCCATAAGGCGACTAACAATTTTTAGATAGTAATTAAATTTATTTTTTCAAGTGTTATGGTTTACAATTTATTTGAGACTTTAAGTATAAATGCATAATCTAAAGCTATTTCCTCGATTGCTCCATCTCTACCAGATTTTCCACCATGCCCTGCATTCATCTCGGTTTTAAGTAAAAGCAAGTTATTATCAGTTTTATAATTTCTTAATTTCGCTGTGAACTTAGTAGGTTCGTCAAATAAAACTCTATTATCACTTAAACTTGTTGTTATAAGAATATTTGGATAATCCATTTTTTTTATATTGTTATAGGGTGCGTATGAAAAAATATAATTGAAGTGCTCTTTATTTTCTTTTGCATTGCCAAACTCATCAAATTCTCCCACAGTAAGTGGGAGCGAGTGGTCTAAATTTGTAGTTAAGCTGTCTACAAAAGGTACAGCCATAACAATTCCACAAAATAATTCAGGGGATTGATTAACAACCGCTCCCATTAACAAACCTCCAGCTGATCCACCCATTCCAATAATTTTTCCTTTTGAAGTGTATTTTTTTTCAATTAGGTATTTTCCAGCAGCGATGTAGTCTTCGAAAGTATTTTTTTTATTTAGCATCTTGCCTTCTTTCCACCACTTCATTCCTCTTTCAAGTCCTCCCCTAATATGTGCTGTTACCCAAATTATATTTCTGTTGATCAAACTTATTTTAGTAGAAGAGAAACTTGCAGACATTGAGTTTCCATAACTACCATATCCATAGAGCAAAAGATTAGAGTTGCCATCTATTTTTGTTTTTTTATGTCTTGTAATAGTAAGAGGTACCATTCTTCCATCATGAGATTTACACTCTAATCTCTCAACTACATAGTCATCTGGATTATGACCTGACGGAATTTCTTGTTCTTTCACTAGTTTTTTATCTTTAGTAAGTAAATTATATAGATAAACTCTTGTCTGAGTTTTTGGTGATGAATAACTAATATAAACTTCATTAGTATTTCTATCTTTTTGAGTAAATGAAATTCCTGGTTCAATTACAATTTCATCTGTAAATTTAATCTCTTCTTCGTGAGTATCATCTTTTTTTCGAACTAATAGTTTTGTAAGTGCGTTTGATGTTTCAGATCTTAAAATCCAGTTGTCTAAAAAAAACAAACCACCAACCAAAACTTCATTTTTGGCACTTACGAAGTCTTCCCATTTTTGATTCTCGAGATCTTGACATTTTTCTATTCTAAAGTCCTCAGCCTTATCATTTGTGTGATTCCAAAAATAGTTATTAAAGGAGTTTACTGAGTATAAAATTCCTTTTTTTCTTTTCTTTATAAGTTTAGGGTTTGGTTTAGTTTCATCTGATTTAAAATAGTATTCTTCAGAAGTGTTATGATCTGAAGTTTTTATAAAATAATATTTTTCATCTGAACTAATTCCGATTGATACTGTAAATGCGTCACTTGTTTCCTCAAAAATTAACAAATCTTGTTTAATAGAAGTCCCAACTTCATGTCTAAATATAGTTCGTGGTCTATGAAACTTATCTAATTTTGAATAGAAAATATATTTATCATCTAGGCTAAACAATATTGAGCCAGAGGTATTATCTATTTTTTCAGAGACTAACTTATTAGATTTTATATTTCTTAGGTAAATTGTATAATACTCTGAACCTTTTAGATCTAATGAATAACCCAAAAGCTCATCATTATTAGATACTTCAAGATCACCTAAGCCAAAGTATTCTGTGTTTAATTTTTCTTTCTCTTTATCTCCATCCCATATTTCTTCTATAATCTCTGTACCAATTTTTTTTCTCAATTTTTTTGAATAATTCCCTTCTTTTGTTGTCTTAGTCCAATAGTAATATTTTTGGTCTTTAAAAGGTATCGACTCATCCTCTAATTTTATTCTTCCCTTTATTTCATCAAACAGTTTTTTTTGTATTTCTTTTGTGTTTTTTAAATGAAATTCTGCATATGCATTTTCTTCTTCTAAATATTTTTTTACCTCAGTGTCTAGTTTTGATGGATCCTTTAATACTTCAAGAATATTTTTTTGGTGAACCCAGCTAAAGTCATCTTCCCATGTTATGTTGTGACAAGTTTTATATTCGGGTTTTTTTCGTAATTGTGGTATTTTCATCTTAAGATCATAAATATATGAATATTTTTATTTTTACAGTTGTTATTTTTGTCATCATATGGATTTTTTTAAATTGGTTTGCAAAAACATCTAGTAAAAAAATCTCTAAATTAATTAGATCGACTTTAATATTATTAGCAGCCGGTTTAGCTATTTTAATGGTTTTTGCAGGTAGATATTTGTTTTCACTTCCATTCTTAATGATGATTTTGCCATTAATTAAAACGAAAGCAGGAATTTCACTTCTTAATTTAGTTCGAATATGGGGTTTATTGAGAATACTAAAACAATCTGGAAGATTTGATTTTAAAAATTTTGGTCAAACAAATAACAGACAAGCTATGAATATAGATGAAGCGTATAAAATACTTAACTTAGACTCTGCCAAACGTTATACAAAAGATGAAGTACTTAATTCTTACAAAAAAATAATGAAAAAAATTCACCCCGATGTCAGTCCTGAACTAGAGAGATTGGCATCAATTGTTAACGAAGCTAAGGACGAAGTTTTGAAAAGCCTAACTTAGTAATAATTTCTTCAAATTTAGAAAATATTTTATTAGGATCAATTGCTTCTCTTGCGAGTTGGTTTGAATTTATTTTTTCTGACATTATCGGATGCATTCTAGGACTGTAACTACCGTACAATATAGATGTATCAGCCATAAGAACGATCGTTTCTAATCCAAGTGCTGCTGATATATGACTAAAGCTTGTGTCATTACATATAGCAACTGAACAATTTTTAATAATTGGTAAGGTTTCTTTAATTCTTAAATCATTTAATTTAGTAAGATTAAATTTATCTTTATAATTTGCTATTTCTTTTAAAACTTTATTTTCCTCTTCAGAATTTCCTATTGCGATAAAAAATCTACAATCATATTTATTAATACACTTTAACATAAAATTTATATAAATTTTTGAGGAAATAATTTTGTTTACACCAGATCCACCAGCTCCAATTAAAATATTTAATATGCTTGATTTTATATTGTAATTTTTTTTCGCCATCTCCTTTTTTTCTTTATCAATATTTAAAACTGGATCACTTTTAATTTTTTTTTTAATTGTTTTAAAAATTAGATTTTGAGCAGCATCTATTATATTTTGATTCCTTTTCTTGAATAGAGGATATTGAAAAATACGTTTAATTCCTGAAAATTTTGAAATAATTTTATATCTAATGGATGAATTAAAAATAAATACACAATCAAATTTATGTTGTTTTAAATCCTTTATTAAATTTATTGACCCAAGAAATCCATTGTGCCTTAAATTTTTTTCTTTACTGTCTCTTTCCAAATAAATTACATCCTCAACATAATTACAGCTTTCGCTTATTTCAGAAAATTTTGAATTTTTTTTTACAAGTAGTGTAACTTTAGAATTGTAATTTTTGCTTATTGCTTCGATGTATGGGAGATAAATAATAGTATCACCAATACCCATTTTGCTTTGAATCACTAAAATTTTCATTTGTTATTTATCATCTTTACTAAATTTTTATTTTTATATAAGTTTTATTTATGGGAGAAATTAAAGGCATTTATGCGGCTTCGGTATCTATTTTAGATAGCAAATTCGCTCTCAATGTAGATAAAACGATTTTACATGCTGAAAATTTAATTAATTCAGGATGTCACGGAGTGGTTATTTTTGGAAGCACAGGTCAAGCTCAATTGTTATCAATAGGAGAAAAAATTCAATTGATTAATAAACTTCAAAAAAACAAATATAAAGAAAAATTTATAATCGGAACTGGTCTAAACTCTTTAAGTGATAATATAAATTTTATGAAAATCTGTATGACATATAATTTTAAAAAATTTTTAATTATGCCTCCAGCCTACTATAACTATGGAGATGATGAAGTTGAGGAATTTTATACTCAAATTATTTACAATCTTAATGAGTGTAAAATTATTTTATATAATTTTGAAAAATTATGTGGGTATAAATTTAATGAAAATTTTGTAAAAAAATTAGTTAATAAGTTTCCCAAACAAATTATTGGAGTTAAAGATAGTAGCTATAATTTGTATAAATCATTAAAAATAAAAAATTTTTCAATTTTACCAGGTTCAGAGATAAAATTAATTTCTGGTTTAAAAAATGGATGCACGGGGATCATTTCGGCAACTTGTAATATTACCTCAAGACTTGCTAGAGAAGTTTATGATAGTTACTTAATAAAATCATCTGAAGAAAAAAATGTGCAACTTTGTAAAATTAGAGAAGTTTTTGATCAGTTTAATCTTATTTCAGGTGTTCATTCTGTATTATCAAATTTAGATAATGATTATAATTATTTATTACCTACTTTAAAAAATTTAGATGGTAAAAATAAAAAAAAATTAATCTCACAATTAGAAAAATTGGAATTTAATTTAAATAATTTAAAGGCTGCTTGAGTAAAAATGCTTAATTTTTATAATAAAGTAATCAAAGAAGATGGATTTCATATTATTGATAGTAGGCAAAATAAATTTATAATTGGAAATCCAAAAAAAAACCCACCAATAACTCTTAAACTTCATAAAAGAAATTTAAATTTCAAATTACTACTTTTTCCAGACTTATATTTCGGTGAAGCTTACACCGATGGTAATATTGAGATACAAAATGGCAACCTCACTGATTTTCTCGACATTGCATTAAAAAATATAGGACGAGATGAAACGAATATATTTAATAAAATTATTAACTCATTTAGAGGATCTTATCGTCTTTTTACAAATTTTAATTTTATATCAAGATCAAAGAAAAATGTCGCTCATCATTATGATATTTCTGAAAAACTTTATGATTTATTTCTTGATAAAAATCGTCAATATTCTTGTGCCTATTTTAAAAACGAAAATGATAGCTTAGATGAGGCTCAAATAAACAAAATTAATCATATTATAAAAAAACTTAATTTAAAAAAAAATCAAAAGGTATTAGATATTGGATGTGGATGGGGATCTCTTGCTATTGAAATTGCTAAACAATCTCAGTGTGAAGTTATTGGAATTACATTATCCGAAAATCAATTAAAATATTGCAAAGAAAGTGCCAAAAAACATAATTTAGAAAATCAAGTTCAATTTAAACTATTAGATTATAGGGAGATGAAAGAAAAATTTGATCGAGTTGTAAGTGTTGGGATGTTTGAACATGTTGGTAAGAAATTTTATAATAGATTTTTTAATAAAGTATCTAAATTGCTAAATGATAACGGGTTAGCTTTAATTCATACAATTGGATCAATAAACTCTCCAAGAAGTCCGCACCCGTGGATAACTAAATATATTTTTCCAGGTGGATATACACCATCTTTATCTCAGGTTGCATTACCAATAGAGAAATCTGGTCTAATAATCTCTGATATGGAGGTTTTAAGAATGCATTATGCCCATACATTACGCCACTGGAAAGACAGATTTTTAGGAAACAGGGAAAAGGTTTTAGAGCTTTTTGATGAGAAATTTATTCGTATGTGGGAATTTTATTTAGTCGGATGCGAAATGGCATTCAAATGGGGAGACCAGGTTGTATTTCAGTTTCAATTAACAAAAAATAATTCTACAGCGCCAATTACAAGAGACTATATTTATCAATAAATTGTTGATATTTAAAAAATAGTCTTATGAAAAAAAAAAATAAAAAAAAGGCAAAATCTAAGATTAAATATAAAAAAAAGATCAATAAAAATATCAAACAAAAATTTAAATCCAAAAAAAGAAAAAAAAGAAAACAAAATATAAAAAGAAATATAAAAAAAGAAAAAAATTTATTAAAAACCAACAAAAAAGATCTTTTTTTTTCATTTGTAAAAATTCAAGAGAATTTGACCAGTTTAATAAAATTTAAATTTAAAATTGATTTTTTACTATTGGATAAAAAAATTGAAGGTTTTTTCAATAATATTGAAAAAAAAATCGAAAATTTTAAACAAGCAAGAGCTGAAGCTATAAAAAGATTAAAATTAGAGAGGATTGAGTTAAGAGAAAAAGAAAAATTAAAAATAGAAAAAGAAAAAAAAGATGAGGAAGAATTTTTATTTAAACAAAAACAAAAAGAATTAAAAGATGAAGAAAGATTAGAAAAAGAAAGAGCAAGAGATATAAAATTATTTTTAAAAAAAGAACAAGCAATAATAAGAAAAGAACAGGCAGAACGACAAAGAAAATTTTTACAAGAAATAAAATTAGATAAACAAATAGAAAAGTTTAGACTACGAGAAGTAAAAGAGCTAGAAAAACTTGAGAGAGTTGCACTTAAAGAACAGAGAGACGATTATACAGGATTACAAGAAAGAATTGAAAAACTTAAAGAAAAGTACAGACAGTTAAGAGATCAGAAAATAAGAGAACGTGTTGAGGCGCTTGGTGTCAAAGTAAAAAAAGGTGACGACAGAGAAACCCTTTTAAGAAAAGAAAGAGATTACAACTTAGCGAGATTTAAAATTGAAATGGCACTAGAAAGTTTTTATAGAAGTGCCAATAGTTTAGTCTTTCAATTAAACAAAAGACATATAACAAGAAATATGTCAATATTTCGGTGTATTGATAGGCGATTTGAAACAGGAGAAATTTTTATTAAATGGGATGAGTCTTTAGACGAAGAATGGCTGATATTAATTTATATTAAAAATAATTCTCCTGATGAAGGAATAGTTATTGAGGATAAATCTAATCCAGAAAAAAATTTATCTCATGAATTTAAGTCTTCAGAAATATTTAAAGCCTCAGATATGATGGTCGACTCTTTAACACAACTAATTTCTAGAAAAAGACAAAAAAATTAACTTCAAATTATTCAACGTTAGTTAATATATAATCCCATTTTCCCATTCTTTTATAAGTAACTTTTCTAATTAAATAACTTTCTGGGTCATACCAAATATCGAAGTCAAGTTTCTTTTCATCTGATAAATTTGTATCCGCAGAAATTAACTTATAATGATATAATTCATAATTATTATCGTTAATATTAATTTTTTCTTCTTTAATAAAATTTATTAATTGTTTTTTTACGCTTCCTGATAATGGACTAATTTGAGTTTCAGTATTTAATATTTCGTGATTCCACCAATTACCTATAACATTTTTTTTATCTGCACTTCCTGAATATGATGAACCCTTGATAATAAACTCATCTAAATTTTTGTCATAAAATAAATCAACAAATTTTACTTTTTTATTTTGTTTTGTTTCCGAAAAAAACTTTATTAGTTTATTCTTAAAGTAAATCTCTGTACTTTGACTGTCAATTGAAAAAACTTTTACGTTAAATAATTCAACATCGAATTTTGTAATATTTTTTACTTTTAACTCGTCCCCTTTATGAGAAAATAAATAATGTGAGTACCCTATATTCTTTCCATTATGTAAAATCTCCATTTCAATTTTATTTATCTTTTTATAATGATCTTTATGGGCAAAGGCCGAGCTACATAATAGAAATAATATTATAAAAATTTTTTTTACCATTTATATAAGATTTAATTCTATTAATTAATTAAATAAAATATATACGATATATTAAATGTTTTTAACTATAAAAAAAATACCTAAAAATACTTGGAGTTCAAAGAAACCACTAAATTTTAAACCAAAATTTTTAACATCCTTTTTTCTTTGCTTAGGACTTGTTTTTTTTGGTTTAGGAGAAGGTTTATTAATTGTTTCTACAACTGGCAATTCTCCATGGAGTGTGCTTGCAGAGGGCATTTCTATTAATTTAAAAGTTTCAATAGGAATTGTGACTTTTTTTATCAGTGTATTTGTTCTTATACTTTGGTTTTTTTTAAATCAAAAACCAGGCATTGGAACATTATTGAATATTATCATAATTGCAATTATGATAGATGTTTCAATATTTTTTTTTAATCCCCCGTCAGATATTTTATTTAAATATTTTCTCGCAATATTATCGGTATTATTGGTAGGATTAGGTAGTGGATTTTATCTAATAGCTAATTTAGGTCCAGGACCAAGAGATGGATTGATGACCGGTATTCAAAGAAAAACAAATTTTCCTATTGCGCTAGTTCGGGCAATTTTAGAAATTTCAGTTGTGGGAATTGGTTGGTATTTAGGAGGGACTGTTGGAATTGGAACTCTTATGTTTGCTTTTGGAATAGGTCCTGCAGTTGCATTAGGATTGTATTTAGTAAATAGACATTTCTACTAAAAAGTGATTTTTATAATTACTTAAAAGTTATATTTTAAGTTATGTGGTTCGTTAGAATAAGACTACATAAATTTGTTAGATCGACATTTAGACCGCCATGAAAAATTTATTAGTTAGGCTGTCTTTATAGATTTTTCACTTTTTTTTCTCTCATGAGGATCTAAAATTGCTTTTCTCAACCTACAGGATTTTGGCGTAATTTCTAAAGCTTCATCAGTATTAAGCATACTCAGCTGTTCTGCTATTGACATTTTTCTAACAGGAGTCAAAACTACATTTTCATCCGTTCCTTGAGTTCTCATGTTAGTTAATTTTTTTCCTTTCATGACATTTATTATCATATCTCCTGGTTTAGGAGCCAATCCTACTATCATCCCAGTATAAACAGGATCATTATGTGTCACGAACATTTCACCTCGAGCCTGCAAGTTAAAAATTGCAAATGCAACAGCTTTTCCCTGTTCCATTGAAATTAAAGCACCATTTCTTC
>CAZGVS010000027.1:0-8862 GCA_964529275.1 uncultured Candidatus Pelagibacter sp. | reverse complement strand
AGGAACTCTTGAGTCTCCACTTTTATAAACTCTATGACCAAATCCCATTACAACAGCTTTTTTATCAAGAGCATTATTAATCCATCTTTTTGCATTTTCTGGTTTTTTAATTTTTTTCATCATATGCATTACTTCTTCGTTTGCTCCTCCATGCAACGGGCCTTTTAAACTTGCAATAGCACCAGTAATTGCACCATGAATGTCAGATAAGCTACTCGTGATTGTTCTTGCAGTAAAAGTTGAAACATTGAAGCTATGTTCCGCATATAAAATTAAAGATACATCAAATGCCTTTACAATCTCTTTGTTTGGCACTTTTCCAAAACACATATAAAAAAAGTTTTCTGAAAAAGATAATTTTTTCTTTGGAGCTATAACTTTTTTTCCTTTTCTTAATCTATAAAATGACGCAAGGGCAGTAGGAGTTTTGGCAAATATTCTCATAGCTTTTCTTAAATTTGCTTCTGGTGAGTTATTAGTAACTTCTTTATCCTCTAAACCCATAACGCTAACCGCAGTTCTAGCCACATCCATTGGATGAGATTTTTTTGGCATTTGTTTAATTATATTAATTAAACTTTTAGAAAGTTTTCTTTCTTTTCTCTCTTCTTTCTCAAATTTTTTTAATTGTTTTTTATTTGGTAGCTCACCATTAAGTATTAAATAAGCAATTTCTTCAAATTCACAATTAGCACACAAGTCTTGAGCTGCATAACCTCTATAAGTTAATGAATTAATTTCAGGCATCACTTTTGATATACCCGTTTCATCAACCGTTACGCCCATTAAACCCTTTTTGATATCTTCACCCATTACTCGTGTCCCTCTGAACTAAAGTTGTAAATTTTTTCATCTAAAGCATTGTACTTCTCATATTCAACCAATTCATACAATCTTTTTCTCGTCTGCATTTTATCAATTAGGTTCTTTTGATGTCCATTTGCATAAATGTCTCTTAAACCATCCTCGACATTTTTCATCGCTAATCTTTGAGTAGTTACTGGGTAAATAACTATATTGTAGCCCAAATTTTCCAATTCTTTATAATTTAGAAGTTTTGTTTTGCCAAATTCAGTCATATTAGCCAACAAATAACATTTAAGTTCTTTCCTAACTATTTCAAATTCTTTTTCATCATGGAGAGCTTCGGGAAAAATTATCTCTGCACCTGCATCAATATAAGCCTTACATCTATCGATCATTTTTTCAATTCCCTCTACGTTTTTAGCGTCGGATCTTGCAATTATTTTAAAATTTTCGTCTTTTTTTGCATTAACACATTCTTTGATTTTTTTTACCATTTCTTCTTTTGAGATTAATTCTTTATTGTCTAAATGACCGCATCTTTTTCTCTCAACTTGATCCTCAAGATGAACTGAGGAGATACCAAACTCTTCAAAAGTTTGTATGGTTTTTTCACATGATTTAAAGCCTGTATCAATATCTACGATAGTTGGTAAATTAGTTACTCTAGAAATTAAATAAGATCGCGTACTTACATCCTCTAAAGTAGTAAGACCAATATCTGGAAACCCCAGATCATTAGCCATTACTCCACCAGAAACATAAACTGCATCATATCCTATTTCTTCAATTAATTTTGCTGTCAAGGGATTATAAGCACCAGGTATTCGTAAAATTTTATTAGATTTTAACTTATTTACAAAGTCAGCTCTTTTTTGTGAAGGATCTTTTTTAACAAAATGCATTAAAAAATCCCTATCTTTTTATTTTTTTTAATTTTTATCTTTTTAACCTCGATATTAAGTTTATCAAGTTGACCAGATTTAAGTTTTTTAAGATTCTGTACAATTTTCAAAAATCTATTACTTTCTGATTTATTCAAAATGCCGTCGGTTAAGCTTAGAAACTTTTTAATATAATCATTTCTTTTAAAAGGTCTTGCTCCATAAGGGTGTGCATCGGCTCTTTCCAATTCCTCAATTATTTTTTTACCATTTTTCATTGTAATTATAATTTTTGCACCAAAAGCTTTTTTCTTTGGATTAGGATCGTGGTATTTTTTAGTCCATTTTTTATCTTCATGAGTTTTAATAGATCTCCATATCCTTAATGTACTTTTTCGGTTGGCTCTTTTTTTTGTATACGATTTGACATGATGCCAATCTGCATCTTCAAGAGCTACTGCAAATATATACATGATAGAATGATCTAATGTTTCCCTACTAGCGTTTGGGTCCATTTTTTGTGGATCATTGGCACCTGTACCTATTACATAATGAGTATGGTGGCTTGTATAAATATCAATTTTTTTTATTTGACTTAGATTTGAAATTTTTTTATTAAATTTTTTTGCTAAATCTATAAGCGCTTGGGATTGATATTCTGCAGAATATTCTTTTGTATATGTTTCAAGTATTGCCTTTTTACTTTCATTAACTTTTGGTAGAGGAACTTTGTAGTTTGCTTTTTTTCCATCAAGTATTCTAGCTATAACACTGTCTTCTCCTTCATAAATTGGACTAGGAGCTCCTTCACCTCTCATTGCTCTATCAACTGACTCAATTGCTAATTTACCTGCATGTGATGGTGCGTATGCTTTCCAACTGGAAATTTCTCCTTTTCTAGATTGTCTTGTTGATATTGTTGTGTGTAATGCCTGTTGAATTGATTGATAAATAGTTTCAGTGCTTAATTTTAACATAGAACCTATACCAGCAGCAACGCTTGGCCCTAAATGAGCAATATGATCAATTTTATGTTCATGTAAACAAATGCCTTTTACTAGATTTACTTGAACCTCGTAGGCGGTAATAATCCCTCTTAAAAGATCAATACCACTTCTTTTCTTTTGTTGAGCCACACTTAAAAGTGGGGGAATATTATCACCAGGATGGCTATAGTCAGCTGCAAGGAATGTGTCATGAAAATCTAACTCTCTCACTGCTGTTCCGTTTGACCATGCTACCCATTCACAATCAAATTTTAATTTTGAATTTATTCCAAATAAGCAAGCCCCATTACTTCTAGGATGCTTCAATGCCATTTCTCTAGACGATATAACTGATTTTCTGTTAATAGATGCAATTGCTACCGACGCATTATCAATTATTCTATTAATTACCATTTCAACAGAATCCTTATTAAGCTTTGCATTATCACTTGCTATCTCAGCGATCTTCCATGCCAATTGTTTTTTTTTGGGCAAGTGGATTTTTGAAGGAAAAACTTTTACTTTATGAATAATCACAATGTTCTTTATTTTTTTATACAGTAATAATAAATTATTTACCGATTACAATCAAAATGGCTGTTATTAAAAGCAAAAATGCTAAAAAAAACTCAATAATAACTTTTATCTTATTATTATTGACCATATTTTTTATACCAGATCCAAAAGCTGCCCAAGGAGATATGGACAAAGGACAAATTATTAAAGCAACAATACCAATATAAAATATTGATAATGTTAAGCTTTCTCCTTGAGATAAAAATCCTGATGCAGCCATGCTGGATATTGTCCAAGCCTTTGGATTAACTATTTGAAATAATGCAGCCTCGTAAAACTTTAGCGGTCTAGAACCATCTTCCTTAATTTTACTGAATGATCCAATTATTCTATAACCTAAGTAAAGCAGATATAAAGCACATATAATTTTTAGAATATTTTGTAATTGTGGAAATATTTGAAAGATTTTACCCAATCCAAGACAAACAAGTATTAACTGAGTAACATGCCCAATTGTTATACCCGTCATATGAGGGATAGTTTGAATAAATCCAAATTTAAGACCTGATGTTAATACCATCGCGTTATTAGGACCTGGTGTAACGTACATTACAAAATAAAAACTTATCAAACCAAATAGAATGTTTACATCAATCATTCAAGAATTTAGAAACTATATTATTTACACCTACGAAATCTTTGATTAAAAAGTCATGATGGATTTGACTAACTTTTTTATCAGTGTAACCATCCTCTAATAGTATCATTGGGATACCAGCTGATTTTGCAGCGTCAGCGTCGTTTTCACTATCTCCGAACATTAAACTTTTTTTAACTTCTCCACCCATTATTTCAATTATATTAGTTAAATGCCTAGGATCAGGTTTGCAATAGTCAAAGGTATTGCCACCAGCAACATATTCAAAATAATCGTAGATTTTAATTTTTTTAAGCAAGTCTACCGCGAGATGTTCTTGTTTATTAGTGCAAACTCCCATTGAGATATTATTACTTTTGGCCCAATCCAAAAATTCCTTAACACCACCAATTAATTTACTTTGGTTGACTATGTTTTTTCCGTAATAACTAATAAACTCTTTAACCATTTCCTTTTTAATTTTATCGTCTGTCACTTTTGAAAATTCTTTTTTAGCAGAACCCCATATCGATCTACCAATAAGAACAGATGCGCCTTTTCCAACTAAATTTCTTATATCCTCAACCGACTTAGAGCTATAACCAAATTTTTTCATAACATAGTTATGTGCACCCATTAAATCTGGCGCAGTGTCAACCAATGTTCCATCTAAATCAAATAAAATAGTTAATTTTTGTGTCATTCAAAAGTATTATTAAGAAATATTTTGTGAGTTAAAGTACATAGATACTCAACTATAAGAAAAAATCAAATGAAACAAATTAATTTACAAAATAAAATTAGACAAAAATTTATAAAACGTGGTGTAAAAATGATTGCACCGGAAACTGTTTTTTTTTCGAATGATACAAAAATAGGTAAAAATGTAATTATAGAACCATACGTAGTAATAGGAAAAAAAGTAAATATAAAAAATAATGTTAAAATCTTGTCATTCTCATACCTTGAAGGAGTTAGGATCTCCAATGGAAGCTCTATCGGGCCTTATGCAAGACTTAGACCTGGTACAATTTTAGAGGAAAACTCGAAAATTGGAAACTTTGTTGAAGTTAAAAAAAGTAAAGTAGGAAAAAATTCAAAAGTAAGTCATTTGTCTTATATAGGGGATGCCCAGATTGGTAAATCTTCAAATATAGGAGCCGGTACAATTACATGTAATTATGATGGAAAAAAAAAACACAAGACAACCATTAAAGATAAAGTATTTATAGGATCAAATTCATCATTAGTGGCTCCAGTTAAAATTGAAAGCGAAAGTATAATTGGCGCGGGATCAGTTATAACCAAAAATGTTAGTAAAAAATCACTAGCTTTGTCTAGATCAATTCAAGTTGAAAAAAAAAATTATAAAAGAAAGATAAAATAATGTGTGGAATAATTGGAATAACTAGCACTAGGCCTGTCACTGTAAATATTCTGAATTCCTTGAGAAAGCTTGAATACAGAGGATACGATTCTGCTGGTATCGCCACACTAGAAAATGGTTTGATTAATGAGATCAAATGCGAAGGAAGGGTAAGTACTCTTGAAAAAAATGTTTCAAAAATAAACTTAAAAGGTACAGTTGGCATAGGTCATGTAAGATGGGCGACACATGGCATTCCTAATAAAATAAATGCTCATCCACATTCTTCTGAAAGTGTTTCAGTAGTACATAATGGAATAATTGAAAATTCAACGGAACTAAAAAGATCTTTAGAACAAAAAGGGTATAAATTTAAATCACAAACAGACACCGAGGTAATTGTTTACTTAATTACAGATTACTTAAAAAAATATGATCTTAAAGAAACAATTTTGAAAACGTTAGATAATTTAAAAGGCAGTTTTGCTTTAGGTGTAATTTTTAAAAATGATCCAAATACGTTAGTTGGGGCAAGAAGAGGTTCACCACTTGCGGTTGGATACGGTCCAGACGAAAATTATTTAGGATCAGATTCTTACGCACTTAAATCAATGACTAACAAGATATCATATTTAAATGATGGAGAGTTTTGTATAGTTAAAAAAAATAAAGTTGAATTTTTTAACAATAAATCAATTAAGATTAATAAAAAAATCCTAGAACTTTCTTCTAACGAAAAAAATTACGACAAAGGCGACTATAAACATTTCATGGCAAAAGAAATCGAGGAACAACCGATCACAATTAAAAATTGCATAAATGAATATATTAATAAAATAAGCAATGAAATAAATATTTCAAATTTTCCATGGAAAAAAGATGAAATATCCTCGATTAAATTGATTGGATGCGGCACTGCTTATCACTCATGTTTATTAGCAAAATATTGGTTTGAGCAAATTTCTAACCTTGATGTAGAAATCGATATAGCTTCAGAATTCAGGTATAGAAAAAATAGATTTAAAAAAGATTGTCTATATATATTCGTTTCTCAATCAGGAGAAACAGCAGATACTTATGCAGCTTTAGATTTATGTAATAAAAATGAAATGAAAACTTGCAGTATCATAAATGTGGTCGAAAGTTCAATTGCTAGAGATTCGAAGTTTGTATTACCAATACACTGTGGTCCTGAAATAGGAGTTGCATCTACAAAAGCATTTCTTGGGCAATTGTTAGTTTTATATATATTTTGTTTAAAAATTTCGTTTTTAAGAGATGATTTAAAAAAAACAGATTATAAGAAAAAAATAAGTGATTTATTAAATTTATCAAAACTTGTGGACAGCTCTTTAAAATCCGAGACACATATTCAATCAATATGTAGTTCTTTTACTGAAGCTAAAGGATCAATGTTTTTAGGGAGAGGATATTCTTATCCAATAGCATTAGAAGGTGCTCTAAAATTAAAAGAATTAGCTTATATACATGCCGAAGGATATCCCGCAGGAGAGATGAAACATGGCCCACTTGCTTTAATAGAAGATGGGATGCCAGTAGTAGTGATTGCACCTAAAGATGAGAGTTATCAAAAAACTATTTCAAACATGCAAGAGGTCATAGCAAGAGGAGCAAAAGTTTTACTTATTACAAATAAATCTGATGAAGAAGTTTACTCAGAAAATATTTGGCAAAAAATTGAAGTTGGTAATACAAGTAACGATCTTTTCCCTTTCCTTGTTACTGTTCCATTGCAAAAATTAGCTTACTATTCTGCTCTTAAAAAAGGTTATGATATAGATAAACCTAGAAATTTAGCTAAATCCGTCACTGTTGAATAATAAAGAAACTCTGTTACAACACCCTTAGGTTGAATATGAAAAAATGGAAATTAAACAGTTGGAAAAACTACCCAGTAAAACACATCCCTACTTATGAGGATGAGAAAGAATTAAATACGGTTCTGGATAAAATGAAAAACTTTCCTCCTTTAGTTTTTGCTGAGGAAACTAGACATTTAAAGAGAGAGCTAGCAAAAGTTGTTGATGGTAAAGCATTCTTACTTCAAGGAGGTGATTGTGCCGAAAGTTTCGCTGAATTTAATCCAAACAATATTAGAGACACGTTTAAAGTTATACTTCAGATGTCTTTAGTTTTGACATACTCTGCTTCAGTTCCTGTTATAAAGCTTGGAAGAATTGCGGGACAATTTTCAAAACCAAGAAGTGCTCCAACAGAAAAACAAGGAGATAAAGAATTACCGAGCTATTTAGGTGACAATATTAATGGAATAGAATTTAATGAGAGATCAAGAAAACCAGATCCAAAAAGACTTTTTAAAGCATACTCGCAATCTGCATCAACATTAAACCTTTTAAGAGCATTTTCTCATGGAGGTTTTGCTGATTTAAAAAAAGTACATTTATGGAATTTAGGTTACATTAAAAAAAGTCCTCAAGCTAAAAAATTTAAAGAATTAGAAGATAAAATTGCAGATGCTTTAGGCTTCATGGAAGCTTGTGGAATAACATCTGATTTTAACAGAAGACTTTACACAGTTAACTTTTGGACATCACATGAAGCATTACTGTTACCTTTTGAGGAAACCATGACAAGGGTAGACTCTCTTACAGGAGAATACCATGATACTTCAGCCCATTTTGTATGGATTGGAGACAGAACTAGACAACTAGATGGCGGACACGTTGAATTTTGCAGGGGAATACAAAACCCAATAGGAATTAAGTGTGGCCCAACATCTAAACCAGATGAAATAATAAAAATTTGTAATGTTTTAAATCCAAATAACGAAAAAGGAAAAATAACTTTAATTTCAAGATTTGGTTATCAAAATGTTGAAAAGTTTTTACCTAAATTAATTAGAGCAGTTAAAAAAGAAGGATTAAATGTAATATGGTCTTGTGATCCTATGCATGGGAATACAATTACATCAGCTAGTGGATTTAAAACAAGGCCATTTAATAATGTCGTAAATGAAGTTAAAAATGTTTTTGGTGTGCACCAAAGCGAAGGATCATATGCTGGAGGTTTGCATATTGAGATGACAGGACAAAATGTAACAGAGTGTACTGGTGGTGCGAAAAATATATCTGATCAAGATTTATCAAGCAGATATCATACACATTGTGATCCTAGATTAAACGCGGATCAAGCTATTGAAATGGCTTTTTTAATATCTGATGAGATAAAGAAAAACACTAAATACGCAAAAGACAGTATTAAAGCGGCATCTTAGTCTCTTTTAAATTTTAAGCGACTCACTATATTTTTATATATGGAAACTAAAGAAAAAATAAACTTTATCAAAGACTGGATACAAAATTATGTTAATTCAATGCCAGTTAAAGCAAAATCTTTAGTAATTGGTATTTCTGGAGGAATAGACTCATCCGTGTCGAGTACACTTTGCGCACTTACAGGCATGAAAACTATAGTTCTTTCTATGCCGATTAAACAAAAATCTACCCAACATGATTTAAGCTTAAAACATCAAGAATGGTTGAAAAAAAATTTTCAAAATGTTCAAGGACATACAGTTGAATTAGACCCGTTATTTTCTACTTTTAAAAACTCATTATCACAATTTGATAATGAGCATGGAATGGCAAATTCTAGAGCAAGACTTAGAATGACAACACTTTATCAAGT
>CAZGVS010000026.1:0-8989 GCA_964529275.1 uncultured Candidatus Pelagibacter sp. | reverse complement strand
GTGTATCAACTTTCTTTTCTTCTCCTGAATCTTTTTTTCTATCTTTTTTAGGAATTGCTTTCAGTGGATTATTTCCCACTTTTGGCATTTCCATTAATTTATTCTCCCCAAGTAATCGTGCAACTCTAATAGTTGGTTTTGCGCCTTGCTCTAACCAATATTTTATTCTTTCATTTTCAAGACCAACTCTTTCCTTTTTTTCTTTTGGTAATAAAGGGTTAAAAAATCCCAATTTTTCAATAAATCTTCCATCTCTAGGAAATTTACTGTCCGCAACAACAATTTTATATACTGGTCGCTTTTTCGTTCCACCTCTAGATAATCTTAGTTTTAACATATTTCTCCTTTTTTTATTTTAGTTGGTTAAAAAGCTCTGGTGGTAGTCCTTTATCCGCCAAATCTTTCATGTTGCCTTTTGACATTTTTTTCATCATATCTGACATCATTTTAAATTGTTTAAGTAATTTATTGATAGTGGCAATATCTGTACCTGAACCATTAGCAATTCTTTTTTTTCTTGATCCATCAATCACTCTTGGATTGTTTCTTTCTTTTTTTGTCATCGATAATATTACAGCTTCATTTTTTAATATTATTCCTTCATCTACACCAGACTGATCCATTTTTGATTTTAATTTTGAAACTCCAGGCAAGAATGACATGATTCCTTCTATGCCACCCATTTTTTTCATCTGTCTTAGCTGAGTTAAATAATCATCCATAGAAAATTGTCCTTTTTTTAAACTTTCCTCTGCTCTTTTAACTTTTTCATCACTTAAATCTTCGGCAGCCTTTTCAACGAGACTGACAATATCTCCCATGCCTAGTATTCTGTTTGCAATTCTGTCGGGATGAAATACTTCCAGATTGTTAATTTTTTCTCCTACACCTAAAAATTTTATAGGCACTTTTGAGACATACTTCATGCTCAATGCAGCTCCACCTCTGGCGTCGCCATCAGCTCTTGTAAGAATGATACCAGTTAAATTTACAGTATTTTTAAATTCCTTGGCAACCTCTGCTGCAACTTGGCCTGTCAATGAATCTGCAACTAAAAAGTTTTCTGTTGGGTTAATTATATTTTCTATTTGTTTAAGTTCGCTCATCATTTGGAAGTCAATTTGTGTTCTTCCTGCTGTATCAAATAAAATTACTTCAGCCCCATTTAATTTTGCAGCACTAATGGCTCTTCTGCAAATATCTGATGGTTGTTGTTGATCTATAATTGGTAATGTTAAAATATTGTTTTGTTCACCTAAAAATTTTAGTTGCTCTTGAGCTGCAGGTCTATAAATATCAAGGCTAACCATCATTACTTTTTTTTTTTTATTATTCTCAATATATTTTGCTAGTTTTGCTGTTGATGTAGTCTTTCCTGAACCTTGTAAACCAACCATCATCATAACAACTGGTGGAACTGCGCTAAGATTAATTCCAATATCCTTTTCACCTAAAAATGAAATAAGCTCATCATGAACTAATTTAACTACCATTTGACCTGGAGAGGTTGATCTAATAATTTCTTGTCCTAGTGCTTTAGGTTTTACATTTTCAATAAAATTTTTTGCAACATCTAAAGATACATCAGCTTCCAAAAGGGCTTGTCTGATTGCTCTTAATCCTTCATCAACTTGATTTTCGTCTAATGAGGGCGCCTTTTTCAAGGAAGTAAAGACTTCTTCAAATTTATTTGTCAAATTTTCAAACATAATTTTACACAGCAGTTAACGCACCAGTGGGCGAAACCTCGCTGACTGGTGTCGATCTCTTTGTTTCCAAAGACACCGCAAATTACTGATTTTGCGGAAGTAGCGTTAAACTATAATAGAGGTTCAAAAAGTCAATAAATAAGTTAAGTATTAACTTATGGAACTTAATGCGTATAAAATGGATGGTTTGGGTAACGATTTTATAATCATCGATAGACGAGAAAATCCAATTAGTTTAACTAAGGAAAAAATTATTAAGTTGGGAAGTAGAGATAATATTGGTTTTGATCAAATGATTTTTATAGATAAAGGAGAAGAAGATACTTTTCCAATAAAAATATTTAACTCTGATGGGGGTGAAGTTAGCGCGTGTGGAAATGGTGCTAGATGTGTGGCTTATCTTTTAGGTAAGAAATTAAATATTAAAGAAATTAAATTAAAAACAAATAATAGAATACTTAATGCAAAATTAGTTGGAAATTTACAGGTGAAGCTTGAAATGGGAAAACCTTTATTTGATTATACAGATATCCCATTATCAAAAAAAATAAACTCTGCAAATATAACTCTAGAAATAGGCAATAGAGAGTTTACTGATGGGTTTTGCGTCAATATAGGAAACCCACATATAGTTTTTTTTATTGATGACTGTTTTAAATATAACCTAAAGGAAATTGGACCATTAATTGAAAACCACGAACTGTTTCCAGAAAAAATAAACGTTACATTTGCTCAAATTAAAGAAAGTAACAACATTTTGGTAAATGTATGGGAACGTGGAGCAGGACTAACCAAAGCATGTGGAACTGCTGCATGTGCAACGGGTGTTGCTGCTTTTGAAAAAAAAATTTCTGGAAATAACAACAATATTCATTTCAAAGAAGGTTATCTAAATATTGAATATGATCGAGTTATTTCTATGACAGGTCCAGTATCGGACATCAAAGAATTAAGAATTAATTTGTAATGGGTATATTTGATATATTTAAGTTTGGTCTAAAAAAAAGTGCAACTAATTTTACTGAAGGTCTAAGAGAAATAATAATAAAAAAAGAAATAGATGATCAAACTCTAAATGAAATAGAAGAATTTTTAATTAAATCAGATGTTGGTTTAGAGGCAGCAGAGGATATAAGAGGAATAATTTCTCAAAAAAAGATTGATCCAAAAAAAAATTTACTAGGAGAGGTTAATAATATTTTAAAGCAGTATATTTTTGAATTAATGAGACCTTTAGAAAAGAAAGATTTTTTTGATAAAACAGAAAATATGAAAACTATTATTGTTTCTGGTGTTAACGGTGTTGGTAAAACAACAACGATTGGAAAGCTAGGTAAAATTTTAAAAAGTAATGGAAATAAAATTTTATTTTCAGCATCTGATACGTTTAGAGCAGCAGCTATAGATCAATTAGATAATTGGTCAAAGAAGATTGAGGTAAAGATTGTTAAATCCTCTCAAGGCTCAGATCCTGCATCAGTTGCTTATAAAGCTGTAGAGGAGGCAAAAAATAATAATTATAGTCATGTGCTTATTGATACAGCGGGAAGATTACAGAATAAGAAAAATTTGATGGAAGAATATAAAAAAATTTCTAATGTAACAAAAAAGATCGATGAAAAATCTCCCCATGAAGTTATTTTAGTCTTAGACGCTACATCTGGACAAAATATTATAACTCAAGTTGAAGAGTTTAACAGAATAATACCTATTACTGGTTTAGTAATGACTAAACTTGATGGTACGGCAAAAGGAGGAATATTAATAGCCATTTCAAAAAAGTTTAAACTACCAATACTTGCTCTTGGAATGGGTGAAAAGGAAGATGATTTGCAAATCTTTGATGCTAAAATATTTTCTGACAGTTTTATTGGTGCTAATTAATTAAGTTACTAGAAATAAGTGGTTTATAATAATAACATTTATAGTTATCAGTCATATTGTTAAACCCACACTTTTTAACCACTGAAGAAATTATGAACTCTAATTTATTTTTATTATTGTAAGATTTAAGTTTTTTTTTTGATATATCGAATATTAAATTTGTATTAAAATTTTTAATTGCGCTTACCATAATTAATGTATTGTTATCCTTTAACAAATAATAGGCAAAATCTTCGGGAAATACTGGAAAATCATAATTTTGAATTATTTTTTTTGCTTGGTTTGGAAACCAATCGTAACTTATCAATGCTACATCATTATTACTTAAATGGTCAAACAAGTATAAGTCTTGCGGGAAGTCAGTTATATAATTATATTCTTCTCCTTTCGCCAAAATAGCCTTATCTCTTGTTTTAAAATACAAAGTAAATTTTTTATCGTGAGAGTTCATTTTACCAATATTAAACAAATCTACACTATGATAATTATTGATCTCACCAAAAGAAAATTTACAGTTAATTGTTAAGAGTAAAATAATTAATATTTTTTTCACTTAACTAATTAAGAATTAAATTGGGAAATATATTTGTTAAGAATGTGTCCTAATTTAAACCTTTAATAAACGTTTCAATACTTTTTAATAACTCATTATTGAATTCCATCATATGATCGTCATAATTATTAAAATAATTATACTTGGGCTCATTTGCTCTCTCAAAAACTTTTAATCCCATATCAAATGGCACTATTTTATCTTTTTTTCCATGCATAACTAAAATAGGAGATTTAATATTGGGCAATTTTTCTAAACTTTCGTATTTATCTTTGAGTAAAAATTTGACTGGTAAAAATGGGTAGTATTTTTTTGCTAATTTAGACATTGAGGTAAAGGGTGCTTCTAATATAATGCCTGCAAATTTATAATTTTGAGATAAATTTATTGCAACAGCAGTCCCTAAAGACTCTCCATAGAGAATAATTTCACTATCCTTTGTATTATTATCATTTAACCATTTTTTCGAAGCTTCAGAGTCTGTGTATAATCCAGATTCATTTGGGCTTCCTTTGTTTCCACTAAAACCCCTATAGGCAACTATCAGATAATTTATATCAAGTTTTGAAAATTCGTTTAATTTATATACTCTATTATCAATACTTCCTGCATTACCGTGAAAAAATAGCAATGTCTTGAATTTTGTATTTTTTTTAAAGTACCAACCAATCAAATCGTTTTCAGATTTAATTAAAATTTTTTCAATTTTGTGGTTTAAATCTTTCTCATTTAGATAATTATTAATTGTCGGATGATATAATAATTTTCTTTGCATAAAAAAAATTACTAAAAGAATTAATAAATAAATACCTAACGCTAGATAGAGAATATCAATCCAAGACATTTTGGTTCTCTTCAATTTAAGTTATTAAATTATTTTTTGTCAAAAAACGCTTCGTATATCATCATTATAATAGCTATAGCCATTAATATATATACTGGCAATACATCAACAAAGCCTATCATCATTGATTTTGTTAGTGTTGTTGAAAGACCAATTAGAAAAAATATTGCAAATGATAAACCAATAAGTGTTGTAATTTTATTCATTATATTCCTCGCTTTTTTTTTCTAACCACCTTGCTGTACCAAGAAACCGTTGATCATCATACTTGCCTCCAATTAATTGGACACCTAAAGGTAAATTATTTTCACCTTGAAGTAAAGGTAGTGAAATCGCAGGTGTGTGCATATAAGACCAAACTCTATTAAAATCAGCACTTCCAGTACTTTTTAGTCCCTTGTCAGCAACACCTGTACTGCATGGTGATAAAACTCCATGATAATCTTCGAATACTTCTTTGTAAGACTCATAACTTCTTTTCATAAAATCTACTGCATCTAAATATTCTTTAGCTGAATACTTCATTCCTCTCGAGATAGCCGATTGCATTTCTTTAGAAAGTTTATTTTTTGATTTTTTATAATAAATCTGAAAATTATTAGATAAATCTGTCTCATGAATTATTCTGTGATTTTTATCAATATCTTTAAAATAAGAAGGTGTATCAAATACTTCTATATTTTTTTTAAACGATTTTATGAAATACTCGAATGACTCTCTTGATTTTTTATCAATTTTTTTCCAGCTATTAGTTTTATAAAAAATGAACTTTGGTTCAAAAGGTGGTCCCTTAATACATTCCTCAAGCATATACTCAGAAGAATAATGAATAGTTGCTTCATCATAGCTATCCTTTTTAATTAATATCTTTGAGAGCAATGCTACATCTTCGACTTTTTTTCCAAAAACACCAATATGATCTAAATTAAAGGATGTTCTTAAAACTCCATTTCTAGAAATTAATCCATAACTAGGTTTATAACCAACAACTCCACAGTATGAGGCTGGTCTTATTACAGAACCACCAGTTTGAGACCCAATCGAAAGTGGGGCCATATGAGTTGCTATTACGGCCGCAGATCCACTGGATGATCCGCCTGGGGTTCTAGAATAATCATGAGGATTTCTTGTGTCAGGTGGACCCAGGTAAGCTAATTCAGAAGTTGCAGTTTTACCCATTATAATCGCTCCAGCTGATTTTAATAGGTCAACAATTTCAGCGTCCTGAGACTGCGTTTTTCCCTTACGTAAAACTGTACCACACTCAGTAGGCATATCATATGTTCCTATAATATCTTTTAATGCAACTGGAATACCATGCAAGGATCCCATGGGCTTTCCTGATTTTCGATGTTTGTCAGACTCTTCTGCTTTTTCAATAAGTAATTTTTTATCAAAATGTACCCAGGCTTTTACATCTTTTTCAAATTTATTTATTTGATCAATATAATTTTGACACAACTCAACTGAGGATAATTCAGAATTTCTAATTTTTTTTGCTATCTCAGAAACAGGTAATGAGAAAACATTTGTCATTATTTAGTTTGCAAACAATGTATCAGGTAACCATAGTGCTATACCTGGAAAAATATACATTAAAACCATTGCAAGAATAACTATTCCAAGAAATGGCATTATACCTCTAAATATTTCCATTAGTTGAACATTTTTACTTTGTACCCCTTTTAAATAATATGCAGACATCGCCATCGGTGGAGTAAGAAATGAGGTTTGTAGATTTAAAGCAATTAACATTGCAAAAAAGTATGGGTTAACACCAAAAAATTCTACAAGTGGTAAAAATATCGGTACAAAGATTATTAATATTTCAGTCCATTCAAGGGGCCAACCAAGCAAAAATATGATTAGTTGAGTTATAACTAAAAATTGCCAGGGTTGAATATCCATCGATTTAAAAAAATGCTCAAAAACTTCATGACCACCTAAGTAAGAAAAAACTGAAGCAAATGTCCAAGAGCCAACAAATAACCACATTATCATCGCACTTGTCTTTGCAGTTAAAAATACCGACTCTTTAAAATTTTTCCATTTAAGTGATTTGTAAAAATAAGAGAGAACTAAAGAACCAAATGCACCAACTGCTGCTGCCTCGGCTGGAGTTGCTAGTCCTGCCAATATAGTGCCTAATACCAATATAATTAGAGAAAACAGCGGTAAAAAAGAAACTAATACCTCTTTCAATATAACAGACCGTGGAGGTATTTCTTCCGCAGGAGGCTTTGGTGCTAGAGATGGGTTTAACCAGGCTCTCACTACAACATATAATATATATAATCCAGCTAACATTAATCCTGGAAAAATTGCAGCAGCAAACAATCTCAACGGGGAAAGCTGAGCAATTACCGCATAAACAATTAGCATAATACTTGGAGGTATTAGAATTCCTAAACATCCACCTGAACAAATTACACCAGAGGCAAATTTTTTATCATAACCTGCTTTAATCATTGCTGGCCAAGCTAATAATCCCATTAAAGTAACTACAGCACCTATTATACCTGTTGCTGTAGAAAACAATGCACAAGTCACAAGAGCTGCAACAGCCATTGAAGCTGGCAATTTGTGTGAAGCTAACCTTATTGCAAAAAATAATCTTGAAACAATTCCAGCTCTTTCAACTAAATATCCCATGAATAAAAATAGTGGAACCGCGGTCAAAACATTGTTATCCATAATAGTGTATGTGTTAGATACCAAAAGATTAAATATTCTATTATCTAATAAGTGTTCCATTCTTGTTGGATCAAAATAAGCATAGTAGCCAAAACCTACTCCCATGGCCAATAACGTGAATGCAATTGGGAAACCTAACAGAACAGCAAATAGAAATAACCCCATCATTAAAATTGCAATTTCTGGATTAGTTAAACTAAATAACATCTGCTTTATTATCCTCTTGTGATGTTCTCATCAAAACTTTTTCTGTTTCTTCTGCATCTGCAGATAATCTTTTAGGCCAGTGCCCTGTTTTAATACAAATAATTGCTCTACAAACTTCGCTGATACCTTGTATTGTTAATAAAGCTCCAGACAAAGGTATTAAAGATTTGGCCATGTATATCTGTATTTGTGCTGGGCTGTTCCAACTCGTTTCTTTTATTTTCCATGCTAATGCAGCATATTCGTATCCATAAAATGCCAAAGCTAGTATGCCCGGAAAGAAAAATATAAAATATAAAACAAGATCTATCCATGCTTGCACTTTAGTTGGAAATAATCTGTAAATAACGTCACCTCTTACATGTGCTTCCGTTGAAAGCGTATATGCTCCCGCCATCATGAAAATTGCGCCGTACATTTGTAAACTAAAGTCAAAGTTCCATAAAGTAGGGCTATTGAATGCATAAGCCATTATAACTTCATAACAGGTACCACCCATTAGAATCACGATACACCATGAAAATGCTTTTCCCATTGAAGCACTAAGTGTATCTGCAAATTTAATGAAAGATTTCATTTATTTACTTACTTTAAATTATTTTTTGTTAAATAAAAAGGGGGCCAATATTGGCCCCCTTTAAATATTAAAAGACTGACTTTATATTTTAACTTTTCCTAAAGGTCCAAACTCATTTTCATATGCTAGTCTGTAATTAGGCTGATTCATCAGCAAGTATTTCATCACTCTCTTAGCGTATGCTTTTTGTGAGTCTACAACTTTTTTAAAGAAAGCATCTTTAGCAGTAAAGTCACCAATTACTTTATCCCAACCTTTTAATTGTTGAGCTAAAATTTCATCAGATGTCTGGTACACATTAACTTTATGTTCATTCATCAGTTTTGATAAATCCGCAGAATACCTTACTAATGCTTTGAAATAGTTATCAGTATTTGCAGCATAAGCAGCATTTTTTAAAATTGCCTGATTAGCTGGAGATAAACTATTAAAAGTTTTGTTGTTAATTGGTATTTCAAACATCTCCTGAGATTGGTGAAAACTTCCTAAGTGATAGTGCTTAGAAACATCTTGCATACCAA
>CAZGVS010000025.1:4972-9723 GCA_964529275.1 uncultured Candidatus Pelagibacter sp. | reverse complement strand
TATCTCTTCTACATCCATCACCAGTAAAATATTTTCCATCAAATTGAGAAAAATATGTTTCTATAAATCTTTGGTGATCTCCATATACAGTTCTCATTTGGCCCGGCCAAGATTGAGCAATACATAATCTTCCTTGCCCTTCACCTTTTATTGTATGGCCATCTTTATCAACAATTAATGGTTTTATGCCGTAGAATGGTTTTGTCGCTGATCCAGGTTTTAAGTCAATTGCTCCAGTTTGAGGGCTAATTAATATACCTCCAGTTTCTGTTTGCCACCAAGTATCAACGATTGGACATTTTGAATCGCCAACTGTTTTAAAATACCATTGCCAAGCTTCAGGATTTATTGGTTCTCCAACAGTTCCTAATAATTTAAGAGATTTTCTTGAGGTTTTTTTTACTGGTCCTTCACCCTCTCTCATTAGAGCTCTTATTGCGGTTGGTGCTGTATAAAAAATGTTTACTTTATATTTATCTACTATTTGCCACCATCTCGAGGTATCGGGATATGTTGGAATGCCTTCAAACATGATAGTTGTTGCACCATTTGCTAGTGGGCCATAAATTATATAGCTATGACCAGTAATCCATCCTATATCAGCAGTACACCAATAGATATCTTTAGGCTTATAATTAAAAATATATTGATGTGTCATTGAGGCGTAAACAATATACCCCCCAGTTGTATGTAATACTCCTTTGGGTTTTCCAGTAGATCCTGACGTATAAAGTATAAACAAAGGATCTTCAGCATTCATTTCCTCTGGATCACAATGTGAGGATACTTTTTTTGTAATTTCATGATACCAAACATCTCTAGATTTATCCCAATTAACTCTATTACCAGTTCTCTTAACTACAACACATTTTTTTACGTTTGGACAATTAACCAAAGCTTCGTCTGTAATTGATTTAAGATGAATTATTTTTCCTCCCCTCACTCCTTCGTCTGCTGTTATAACATAGTCAGATTCACAATCATTAATTCTTCCAGATATGCTATCTGGTGAAAAGCCACCAAAAATTATAGAGTGAACAGCTCCAATCCTTGCACAAGCTAACATTGTGTAAGCCAATTCTGGAATCATGGTAAGATAAATGGTCACTCTATCACCTTTTTTTACACCAATACTTTTAAGTCCATTTGCTGCTTTAGAAACTTCATGATGTAATTGTTTGTATGTAATTTTTTTTTGAATTTTTGGATCGTCTCCAACCCAAATAATTGCAGTTTTATCTTTGTTTTTTTTTAAGTGCCTATCAATACAGTTTGCTGATACGTTTAATGTACCATCGTAGAACCATTTAATATTAACATCTGTTTTGCTGTACTTCACATCTTTAATTTTAGTATATGGTTTAATCCAGGTAATACGTTTTCCCTCTTTTCTCCAAAAACCTTCATTATCTTTTAAAGACTGATTGTATTTTTTTTCATAAGAGGATTTATTAATTAATGCTTTTTTAACCCAATCATTTCTTACTTTGTATATTAATTCAGTTGAGTTTCTTGAATTGTCTTTTTTTTTTGATTTTTTTAAATTTGAAATACTCTTTTTTTTGACCTTTAATTTTACTCTAACTTTTTTTTTCTTTTTTTTTCTTTTAGTCATTATTTATTTTTCAGATATTACCCATCTTCAAAATAATTTTCCAGCTTTTAGTATCCACAGGCATCACAGATAATCTGCTTTGTTTTATTAGAGAAAGTTCTTTTAAATGAGGATTTTTTTTGATTATTTCTAAAGAAATAGATTTTTTAAATTTTTCTTTATATTTTACGATCACAGCTACAAAATATTTTTTTTTGTCTGTTGGATCGATAAATGCCTCTTTAGTTACCTCTACAATACCAACTATTTCTTTACCAATATTTGAGTGATAAAAAAAACACAAATCTCCTTTTTTCATTTTTTTTAAATTATTAGCTGCTTGATAATTTCTCACACCATCCCATAAAGCTCCCTTACTCCCAGCTTTTTTTTGATGTTCAATAGACCATACATTCGGTTCTGATTTAAGTAACCAATATTTCATTCAAGAATTACTCCAGGTCCTTTTAAAAATTTAGCGTTTCTATCCAATGGCCAACGTGGATTTGCTTCAAAATTTAATTTATCAAATCTTTTTTTATTAAACTTTTTAAGACCAACGAGAGCTATCATTGCTGCATTGTCTCCACATAGTTCTTTATCAGGAAAAATAGGATTAAAATTATTTTTTATACATAAATTTTTTAATGATAGTCTAATATTTTGATTTGCTGCTACACCCCCAGCAACGACAAAGGTTTTTTTTTCTTTGTTTGATATTTTTTTAAATTCTTTAAAAGCTGTTTCTGTTTTTTTCTTTAGAATTTCTTCTATTGTAAACTGAAAAGACGCTGCTAAATCATATTTTTCTTTTTGTGTTTTTATTTTTTTTGCAATCTTAAGAACGGCAGTTTTAAGACCAGCAAAAGATAAATTGCACCCACCTTTATTGATGATTGGCATTGGAAGATTAAATTTATATTTATTACCTTTTTTTGCAAAGTTTTCAATTTCAGGTCCACCTGGAAACTCAATACCTAATAACTTTGCTGTTTTATCAAAAGCTTCTCCTAATGCATCATCAATTGTAGTCCCTAGCCTTTTATATTTTCCCAAATTTTCTACAGATAAAAATTGTGTGTGACCGCCTGAAATTAGCAAAAGTAAATAAGGAAATTTAATTGAAGAATTAAGCATGGGGCTTAAAGCATGTCCTTCAAGATGATTTACAGCTATAAATGGTTTTTTTAAAGATTTAGCAAGTCCTTTCCCAAAATTTAGCCCAACATTTAAACACACAACCATTCCTGGTCCAGCAGTTGCAGAAATAGCATCTATTTGATTTAAATTTATTTTACTTTCATTTAGTGCTTTTTTTGTAATTAAATCGATTTTTTCCAAATGAGACCTAGCTGCTAATTCAGGCACTACACCCCCAAATTCTTTATGCACATTTACCTGGCTAGAAATAACATTAGATAATATTTTTGGATTGCTCATATTATCTTCAGTCACTATAGAAACAGAAGTTTCATCACAACTTGTTTCGATACCCAAAATTACGGCTTTTTTACTCATAAAAAAATTTTCTAATTAAAACAATTAAACTATAAGTATTAATTATAAATAATTTTATGAATAATAAAACATTAGTAATTGGAACGCGGGGAAGTAAATTAGCATTAATTTATGCAAATAAAGCTAAGTTAGAAATTTCAAAGTATTACAAAAATGACATAATTATTAAATCAATTGTCACAAAAGGTGATCAAGAAAAAAATAAAAGGATTGCAGAAATAGGAGGAAAAGGACTTTTTTCAAAAAATATAGAAAATCAACTTTTAGACAAAAAAATTGATATTGCTGTTCATGCTCTCAAAGATATGCCATCAGAGGAGACAGACGGCTTAATTACCTGTTGCTTTTTGAAAAGAAACTTTATTAACGAAGTCTTAATTAGTAAAAATCATAAAAAGTTTGCAGAATTAAAAAAAAATTCCGTTGTAGGAACTTCTTCATTTAGAAGGGAATTTCAACTTAAAAAAAAAAGAGGTGATTTAAAATTTAAATTGATAAGAGGCAATATAGATACAAGAATACAGAAAGTTAAAGATGGAAAATATGATGCAATTTTACTCGCTAAGGCAGGAGTTGAATTATTGAACTTAAAAAAAGAAGTAAGCCAGGAGTTTACCCTCGATGAAATTATACCAAGCGCTGGTCAAGGAATAATAGCTATACAATGTAGAAAAGAGGACTCAGAAATACAAAAACTATTAAAAAAAATTAATCACAATAAAACTCAAACAGCTGCAATTGCAGAAAGACAAGTCCTTAAATCTTTGGAGGGAGATTGTGATACGGCAGTAGGGGTTATATCAAAAATAAATAATAACAAAATACATGTAACAGCTGAACTATTTTCAATAGATGGAAAAGATAGATATTTTGTAACATCATTTAATAAAATAAAAAATGCAAAAATACTTGGAAATCAAATTGGAGAAATTTTAAAAAAAAAATCAAAAAACTCGTATAAGAATTAAAATGCATATATTGCTCACAAGACCATTAGATGATTGTAAGGATTTGATTTTAAAATTTAAATCATTAGGCAATGCTGTTTCACATTTACCTGTAATTGAAATTAAAAAAAAAATTCATGAAAATATTGATTTTAATCAGTATAAAGGGATTATATTTACTAGCGCCAATTCAATAAAAAACTTAACGAATGTAAAAATAAATAAAAATGTTTTGTGTTTTTGCGTAGGCTCATACACAGAAAAAGAAGCTAGTAAAAGTGGATTTCAAAATATTTTTGCAGCCGAAGGAAATGTAAAAAATTTAAAGGAAATAATTTTAAGAAATTTTAATAAAAAAGATGGTAAATTAATTTATATAAGTGGAGAAATTGTAACCCAAGAACTAGATAAAGACCTAATTCATGAAGGATATTCAGTTGATAGAATAGTAAATTATTCAGTCTCACATATTGAAAATATTAAACCAGAGTTTTTTGAGGAATTAAAAAAATCTATGCCTGACATTGTTTTTATTTATTCAAAAAATAGTGCAATAAGTTTTATGAACATAATAAAAAAAAACAACATGCAAGATGAATGGATGAATACAAATTTAATGTGTATAGGCGAAAAAACCTCAAATATTTTAAATGAAATTAAGTGGAAAAAAATTTTCTTATTTAATTCTGGTG
>CAZGVS010000025.1:0-4872 GCA_964529275.1 uncultured Candidatus Pelagibacter sp. | reverse complement strand
TCAAATATTTTAAATGAAATTAAGTGGAAAAAAATTTTCTTATTTAATTCTGGTGAAGAAGAATATTTCATATATAAAATTTAGACATGGAAGTTATAAAAAAATTTAATGAATTATTTTTATCGGTTTGGAATGAGGGAATATTGGGTATTAATTTTGCACAAATTCTAATTGCGATAGGTATTTTTTTAATTTTTCTAATATTTAGAGGTCTTATCAGTAAATTAATTATCAAAAAGTTAGAGATTGTATCAAAAAGAACCACAAATAAATTAGATGATACCTTTGTTAAGGCCATGGTAGGACCTGCAAGATTTTTACCTATAGTTTTAGGTTTCTTTTTTGCAACCTATTATGCAACTTTTGGAGAGGAAGCCGGTGAACTAGTTGAGACAATTAACAGAACCTTAATTACAATTTTACTATTTTGGATAATACACCAAATTATTGAACCTATATCTTATGTTTTAAGTGGACTTAATAAAATTTTAACTAGAGAATTAATTGGTTGGATAATAAAATCTCTAAAAATCCTAATATTTATTTTAGGTGCTGCTGCAGTTTTAGAGTTGTGGGGAATAAAAATTGGTCCAATAATAGCTGGACTTGGACTTTTTGGTGTAGCAGTTGCATTAGGAGCTCAAGATTTATTTAAAAATCTTATTTCAGGAATTTTAGTTCTTGTTGAAAAAAGATTCAGAATGGGAGATTGGATTCTGGTAGAAGGAATCATTGAAGGTATAGTTGAAAAAATCGGATTTAGATCAACAACAATTAGAAAATTTGATAAATCTTTAGCAATTATCCCAAACTTTCAATTTGCAGAAAATGCTGTCATAAATATTAGCCAAACAACAAACTGGTTAATAAGTTGGATTATAACACTTCAATACGATACATCGGTAGATCAATTAAAGACAATTAGAAATCAGATCGAAGAACATATAATTAAAGATGAAAACTTTAATACCTCAATAGGTATAGCAGTTAGAGTCGATAAGTTTTCAGATAGTTCAATTGATATGTATGTAAGATGTTTTACAAATACAGATAGCTGGAATGATTGGTTAAAGATTAAAGAAACTTTAGCTTTAGAGATAAAGCAAATTGTTGAGAAAAATGGAGCTTCCTTTGCTTTCCCAAGTCAATCGATTTATGTTGAAAAAAAATGATTGCTATTTTTTATCTAGTACTACAAATTCTTAAACTTTATTCCTATGTTGTTATCGCTAATGTAGTTATTAGTTGGTTAGTTGCTTTTAATGTATTAAATACTTCAAATAGATTTGTTTATTCAGTATTAGAATTTACTTATAAATTAACAGCGCCCTTTCTAAATAGAATTAGAGCTTTTTTACCAAACCTCGGTGCTTTTGATATTTCTCCAATTATACTTCTTTTGTTGATATGGTTCATAGAAATGTGTATGAAGATTTATATTGCACCAATAATTTTTAATTAAATCATGATTTTAATAGATGGAAAAAAAACAGCCGCTAAACTTAGGGAGAAACTTAAAAATGAAGTTTTACAATTAAAAATAAAATATAATAAAGTTCCAGGACTTACAGTTATATTAATTGGCGAACTTGCTCCAAGTCAAATTTATGTTCGTAACAAGGAAAAATCTGCAAATGAGGTGGGTCTAAAATCAGATGTGATAAAGTACCCAGAAAATGTTGAAGAAAAAACAGTTTTAAAAAAAATTGAGGAATTAAATAATGATCTTTCTGTATCAGGTATTTTAGTTCAACTTCCTCTTCCAAAACATATAGATAAGCAAAAAGTCATTGAGGCTATTAAACCAAATAAAGATGTAGATGGATTTCACCCAATGAATGTAGGAAACCTATCATCAGGCTATGAAAGCTCGGTTCCGTGTACACCACTTGGCTGTTACTTACTAATAAAACAAATCGAACCAAATCTTAATGGTAAAAAAGCTGTTATAATTGGTAGATCAAATTTAAATGGAAAACCCATGATGCAACTACTCTTAAAGGAAAACTGCACAGTAACTATTACTCATTCTAAAACAAAAGATTTGAAGGATGAGTGTTTAAAAGGCGATATAATAGTTGCTGCAGTAGGTATTCCAGAACTTGTTAAAGGAGATTGGGTGAAAAAAGATGCTGTAGTAATTGATGTTGGAATAAATAAAACAGAAAAAGGAATTGTTGGAGATGTTTCTTTTGACGAGGTATCTAAAGTTGCAAAGGCATTGACGCCAGTACCTGGAGGAGTCGGCCCAATGACCATAGCTTGTTTAATTAAAAATACTATTGAGTGCTTTAAAAGAGACTTAAAGTAATTCAAATTTAGGAAAGTTTAGATCTTCCTCCGTCTACAGCAATTATTTGACCAGTAACCCATGCGCTGTCTTCAGTAATTAGAAATTTAGCCAATGATGCAGAGTCTTTGCCTTCTCCCAATCTCTTTAAGGGGTGAGCTTTTGCAATGCCTTTTGCAATAGCTTCATTTCTTAACATTGGTTTAGCAATTTTTGAATTTGTTAAGCTTGGAGCTATGCAGTTTACTCTAATATAAGGTGCAAATTCTGCAGCTAAAGAAACTGTTAACCCCTCCACAGCAGCTTTGGTGGAGGCGATAATTGAGTGATTAGTAAAACCTCTTTGTGCAGCAACAGTTGAAAAAAAAACTATAGCACCGTTATTTTTTTTTAATGTATCTTGATAACTCTTAATTATTTCTACTGCTGAATACAGGTTCAGTTTCATACATTTATGAAAATCTTCTTCCTTAATTAATTTTAATGGTTTTAAATCTATTGAACCTACACAATAAGCAATTCCTTTTACGTCATCTATCTGATTTTTAACCTTGTTTATAAAATTATCTTCCATAACATCGGCAACTGTAAATGAACAATCTAATTTTTCGGCAAGTAAATTGACTTCATCTTTATTTCTTCCAACTAGATGAATCTCTTTTCCACTATCTTTAAGTTGTTTTGACAAATTTGACCCTACTGATCCTGTAGCACCAAAAATTAAATATTTTGCAGTCATGCAAAAGATATAACACCAAAATCACACCAAATAATTACAGTTTTGAAATTTTATGTCGCATCACTTAAAATTTTCCCTAATAAAACCACCTTAATTAATTTAAATTTAAAAAAAATTGAATATAATTTTTCTTACTGTAAAGAGTAATCATGTTTAAAATTATAATTTTATATGAACTCTTCTTTTTGTTTTTTTGGAACATAATTTATTATGGTACCGATATAAAAGCATATGCACAAAATGATTTATTAACTTTAATTTATATATTTCTAACTACAATGGCATTGGGATGGGTCTTGTTAAACACTGCCAGAATAGCATTTGGAAAAATACCAGATCCAAGAAAACCTACTAAAAACAAACAGTAAATCATAATTTAATTATGAAGTTATTTATTATTTTAGGAAATCAACTTTTTCCTATTAAGGATTTAAAAAAATTTAAAGATGATCATCTGTTTTTCATGGCAGAGGATTACGAACTTTGCACTTATCAAAAACACCACAAAAAAAAGATTTTACTCTTTTTATCCTCAATGAGATCATATTTTGATGATCTTAAAGCAAATAATTTTAAAATAAACTATTTAAGTATTGAAAATAAAGACTTTAAAATAAAATATACAGATAAACTTTTAAAAACTTTAAAAAAAAATAAAATTAAAGAGATTTCATCTTATGAGATTGAGGATAAGCATTTCGAAAAAAAAATGCATAATTTTGTGAAAAAAAATAACTTAATTTGGAATAAAGTTAAGTCTCCAATGTTTTTAAATTCTAGAGAAGAATTTAATGAATATTTATCAAAAAATAAAAAACCTTTTATGGCGACTTTTTACAAAGGTACTAGACAAAAACTTAATATTTTAATGAAGAAAGATGGGACCCCAGAAGGTGGTAAATGGAGTTTTGACGAAGATAATAGAAAGAAACTACCAAAAAATACTAGGGTTCCAATGTTTCCAAATATAATTGAGACAAAACACACAAAAAATTTAAAACCTATTATTAATAAAACATTTAAAGATCATCCAGGGGATACAAATAATTTTTGGCTTGCAACTGAATATAGTGATGTTGTTAAACTTCTTAATTTTTTTTTAAAAGAAAAATCAAATTTTTTTGGCGATTATGAAGATGCTGTTGATCAAAGTAATAATATTTTATTTCATAGCGCTTTAAGTCCATACATTAATTTAGGTCTTATAACTCCTGAGTTTATAATTTCAAAAACATTAGAATTTCATAAAAAAAATAAGATAAGACTTAACTCCTTAGAAGGATATGTAAGACAAATTATAGGTTGGAGAGAATTTATGAGAGGTATTTATCAAAAATATAGTAATGAAATGGAAACAAGAAATTTTTTTAAACAAAATAGAAAGATGAAAGCCTCATGGTACGATGGAACAACTGGCTTACCTCCTTTAGATTATGCAATTAAGAATGCAGTAAAATTTGGTTGGTCGCACCACATTGAAAGGTTGATGATACTTTCAAACATTATGAACTTATGTGAAATAAAACCTAAAATTGTTTACAACTGGTTTATGGAAATGTTTGTTGACTCCTCTGATTGGGTGATGGTGCCTAATGTTTATGGAATGGGTTTATTTAGTGACGGAGGCATTTTTGCAACTAAACCATATATCTGTGGATCAAGCTACTTCATGAAAATGATGGATTTTAAAAAAGGTGAATGGTGTAACACTATGGATGGTCTGTATTGGAGATTTATAAATAGAAATAGAACTTTCTTTTTAAAAAATCCCAGACTGTCAATGATGGTAAGAATTTTTGACAAAATGAAACTAGAGAGAAAAAAACTAATATTATCAGAAGCA
>CAZGVS010000024.1:0-10835 GCA_964529275.1 uncultured Candidatus Pelagibacter sp. | reverse complement strand
TATGTTGGGTAATGGGAGTTTAACTATGCAATCAAACTATCCACCCTACAACATTAGGAAGACAGGCAAAGACAAATATTCAATTGAAGTTGCTCTTGCAGGTTTTAATAAAAATGATGTAGAGGTTGAGTTTGAGGATAATTTATTAACTGTAAGAACAAAACAAGTTAATAAAACAGAGGATAAAACTGAGAATGGTGAAATAATTCACAAAGGTATTTCTCAAAGACAATTTGCTAGATCATTTACCATTGCTGACGACGTAAAAGTAGGTGGTGCCGAACTTAAAGATGGTCTTTTAACAATAGCTTGTGAAAGAATAGTACCAGAATATAAAAAGAAAAAACTTATTGAGATCAAATAAGTTATAACCTTGCTTGTGGGGGTTTATATCCCCACAAGTTAAAAACATCCCTTCGAAACAAATCCAGTTACAATTCCACTTTTATTAATTTCGAATTTTCTTTCACATGGAATTCCGTACTTTTTGGTTTTATATAACAATATGTTTTCCCCTGTTTCTTCAATAAATTCATCCGTTGGTCTGCCTAATTCAGACTTCAAAATTGATACTTCTTTTCCAATAAATTTACCAAGCATTTGATTTTCCTTCTTAACAATCTCGTCTGTTTTTTCTTTAACAGTTTGACATCCACTAAAAATTAAAACAATTGTTAAAAAAAATAGAAATCTCATTAATTAATTTAAAACATTTATTAAGGCTAAATTTAGATTTTTAAATTACAAGTTGTAAATTGTGAATAAATTAATGAAATCTAGAGTAAAAAAATTGAGAATCGTCTATGTTAAATCATTGGAGGTCTAAATGTTAGAAAAGTATTTTAATTACAAAAAACATAAAACAAATTTTAGAACAGAGGTTATTGCAGGAGTCACAACCTTCTTAACTATGGCTTACATCATGTTTTTAAACCCGTTTATTTTGTCTGGTGAATTTGCAGGACCAGATAAAGGTTTTTTTGATTTTGGAGCAGTCTTTACCGCTACTATTTTAGCAACAGCTGTTGCATGTTTCATTATGGCATTCTATGGAAAAACTTGGCCAATTGGTCTTGCTCCAGGAATGGGTATTAATGCATTCGTAGCGTTTGGAGTAGTAGCGGGCATGGGATATACCCCTCAACAAGCACTTGGTGCGGTTTTAGTAGCTGGGGTTTTATTTTTAATCATATCTTTAACCCCAATAAGAGCTTGGTTGATTAATTCAATTCCAAAAAGTTTAAAACTTGGCATTGGCGCGGGTATAGGTTTATTTTTAGCAATTATAGGATTGGAAATTATGGGTGTAGTGGCTGATCATCCAGTTACACTTGTAACTTTGGGTGATTTGAGTCAGCCAATTGTTTTACTAGGATGTGCAGCTTTTGTTGCAATGGTAGTTTTGGAAAAACTAAAGGTAAAAGGAAATATCATTATTGGAATATTGGTATTTAGTATAATTGCTTGGATCACAGGACTTGGTAAATTTAACGGTCTTGTTAGTTCACCTCCCCCAATGACATATTTATTTGAGTTTGATTTATCGGCAGCTTTAACAGCAAGTATGAGCACCGTAATATTTACACTTTTGTTCATAGATTTTTTTGACACCGCAGGTACTTTAACTTCAGTTGCTAACGTAGCAGGTAAAATTGATAATAAAGGAAGAGTTCAAGATATTAATAAAGCAATGTTATCAGACAGCGTTGGGACAGTCGCAGGAGCATTGATGGGAACTACAACAGTTACAAGTTATGTAGAATCTGGAGCTGGAGTAAAAGCTGGTGGAAAAACAGGTATGACATCACTGGTAATCGGCATACTTTTTTTATTATGCCTATTCTTTTCTCCTTTAGCTACTAGCTTGCCTAAAGAAATTGATGGAGCAGCACTGCTTTATGTAGCGGTATTATTTGTAAGAAATATAACTGATATAGAGTGGGATGATATATCAGAGTCGGCGCCAGCAATTCTTTGTATGATAACAATGCCTTTGACTTATTCGATTTCGAACGGAATTGCTTTGGCATTTGTTGCTTATGCGCTAATAAAAGTTTTCACTGGCAAGGCTTCAACTACATCGCCAGCTATATGGGTTATTGCTACATTAAGCTTAATAAGTTTTATAGTAGCTTAAAAAATTTAACAAAAAAAAGGGCTAAAATTATTATTTAGCCCTTTTTTGTTTGTTCTTAATATTGTTGATATTAAGCTCCTCATAATGCTCGGTAGGCTGCACAATCCAAGGATCATCATTAAGTTTTATTGGACAAAAGTCTGGATTAAAACTAGATGATTTTTTTTTCCACAAACACGCTGTTTTAATATCTTTTATATAATTTTTTATAGGCTCATATGATTTGAGCCAATCTATACTTTTATTTAATGTTAATCCTGTATCAGAAAGATCATCTACTAATAATATTCTCTCAAACTCTTTGTCTTTTGCTATAGAACTTATGTCTCTTGCAAACATCAAGTCTCCCTGTTTATCCTCTAAACCTTTGCCTGAATAACTTTGAATTACAATATAAGCAGTAGGTAATTTAAATATCCTTGATAATATGTCAACAATAGGGGCCGCTCCTCTCATTATGCCTACTAAAACGGAAGGTTCGAATTTACCATGTATATCTAAAGCTAATTTTTCTACAGTATCAACGTACTCATTAAAATTAATAATTAACTTTTTAGACATAGAATCTGTTAGCATAATTATATTATTTAAAAAAGGAGAATTATGAAAGGTTATTGGGTCAGCTTATATACAAAAATTGAAAATGAAGAAAATCTGAAAAAGTATGCTCAAACAGTAACACCAATTATAAAAAAATACGGTGGTGTTGCTCTTGTTAGAGGAGGAAAACACAAAACTTTTGAAGGAGACGATTTTACAAGAACTGTAATATGGGAATTTCCAAGTTACGAAAAGGCAATTGAGTGTCACAATTCAGATGAGTATAAAGCTGGCTGGAATTTGACAAAAGCTACCACATCAAGACACATGCAAGTAATTGAAGGATTTAGTATTGAATAGGTTCATCATCTATTGATCGCCATAAGTACCAAGTAGCAACTGAGCAATATGGTGTAAATTTTTTTTTTAATAAATTTACAAAATTTTCAGGGGGAAGATATTTTTTTTTATAATTATTTGAAATTGCTCTTAGCAATCCTATATCTTGAATTGGCCAAATATTGGATCTATTTAAAGTAAATAATAAAATCATTTCAGCAGACCACCTTCCTATTTGTCTTAATTGGGAAAGGTATATAATTGCATCTTCATCACCCATTTTCTTTAATAGTTTTGGATTGAATTCTCTCTTTACAAATTTTTGGGAGAGTTCTTTAATCCCTCTAACCTTTTGTCTACTTAATCCACACTTTTTTAATTTTTGACTAGATAACTTACTAACATTTTTTGCATTTATTTTACCTCGACATACTTTTTTAAATTTTAAAAAAACCGAGTTTGCAGCAGCTACACTGATTTGCTGACCTATAATACTTTTACACAATGAAAAAAAGATATCTTTTCTTGTAGTAAGTGTTTTATCATTATATTTTTTTATTAAATTATTCATTACTTTATCCTTATGTGATAAAAATTTTTTTGCTTTTTTCCAATACTTGGGTGCTTTATTCATTTTCTGAAATTGATATTTTTTTTTTGTAATAAATTTCTCTTCTAAAAATAATAACTGATGATGATATAACTAACAATGCTCCAATAATTGTTTTTATACTAGGTATCTCTTTCCAAATTAAATACCCAAAAATTATTGCAAATACTAAAGCAAGATATTTTAATGGAGTTACAAGGGAAATTTCTGAATTTTTGTAAGACTGACTTAACCAAAGATTTGCTACACCTCCAAAAACTCCTATAGATGACAGTAAAAGTAAGTCGTTAAAACTTGGCATTATCCAATCAACAAATGGAATTGATACTAAACTTACTAAAGTAATGGCAATTGAAAAATTTAAACTAATTAACCATACTGGCTCTGATTTTGATAACTGTCTAATAGTAACAGCAACATAGGAAAGCCCTAAGCAGAATACAATTGGATATAAATAATATATGTTTAAAGAGCTGAAACCCGGTTCAGTAATAACAATAATTCCGATAAAACCTAGTATCACCGCTAACCATCTATAAAAACCCACTTTTTCTCCGAGAAAAAAAATAGAGAATATCGTTGTAAAAATTGGAGCTGCGAATGTAATACTTACAACGGTTGCTAAGGGTAAATTTCTTAATGCTTCAAAAATTGCTAAAAGAGCTATTAGTCCAAAAAAGCATCTTACAAAATGTAAACCAGCTCTCTTTGTATAATAGAAGTTTTTACGTCTATTAGAGGGAATTATAAAAATGTAAAATAAAATCCCAAAAAAACCCCTAAAAAATAAAACCTGTGCTAATGGATAACCATCAGACCATTTAACAATCAAATCCATTATTGAAAAAGCACATACAGACAAAAACATGTACAAAAAACCTAATTGATTTTTAGAAAGCATAATAATACGTTTAGACTAACTTAATTAATAATCAATGGAAACCACTGTATGACTTTAGTTTCAACTCAATGGCTTATAAATAATATAGATAAGGTTAGAGTTATTGATTGTTCTTGGCATCTTCCTGACAAAAAAAGGAATCCATATCAAGAATTTGTTAAGGAACATATACCTGGTGCTACTTTTTTTGATTTAGATAAAAATTCAAATCAGAATACCGACCTACCACATATGCTACCTAACAAAAGAAATTGGGAAATTTCGTTAAAGATTATGGGAATTAATGAAAATGATCGAATAATTATATATGATAACTCAGATTTAATTAGTTCATGTAGGTGTTGGTTTATGTTTATTTTTTTCGGACATAATCCAGCATTAGTTAGTGTTTTGAACGGTGGATTAAAAAAATGGAAATTGGAGAAAAAGCCAACCACTAACAAGATCAGTACTTTTGATTATTCAGATTACTTAGCTAAAGAAAAAAAAGATATGATAAAGAGCAAAATTGAAATTGATACAAATATTGAAACCACAGAATTTCAAATAATTGATGCAAGAAGTAAAAATAGATTTGATGGTTTAGAGAAAGAACCAAGAAAAAATGTAAGAAGTGGCTCGATTCCTAATTCTTTTTGTCTTCCTTTTAGAGAGTTAATAAATGATGATAACTCTTTCAAAAGTGTGGATGAAATTTCAAAAAAATTTAATGAAATTTCAAAAAACAAAAATTCAGCTAATTTAGTGATGTCGTGTGGATCCGGTGTAACTGCTTGTGTTTTAGCACTTGCATATTCTTTAATTGATAATACATATAAACCAAAAATATACGATGGATCTTGGTCAGAATTTGGAAAAATTTAAAATATGAAAGCCTCTAAAAAATTTTTATATGCAATAATCGCCTTTTTTTTAATTATTATTATCGTTATAGTTTCAAGAACCCTAATAGGTAATTATTACAAAAATAAATTTAGCAAAAGACCAGATCCAGGGATTATTGTTGCAAAAGTAAAACAAGTTGATTTTTTTGAAAGAATTGAAAGTTATGGAACAGCAATTGCAAAAAAAACAGAGTCATTTAGAATACAAAAAAATAATTTAAAATCAGAATTAAATTTAAAAAATTACGTAAAAAAAAATGAAGTTATAATTAGACTTAAAGACAAAGATCTAATTGCTCCTTTTTCAGGAATATTGGGCTATAGAGGATTAACCGAAGATGTTTTGGGAACTGACAATACAATAATTATAACTTTAGATGACAGTTCGATTATATACGCAGACTTAAAAATACCTGAGTCGTTTGCGTCTAAAATTAAAAAAGGACTTTTAGTTAATGCTAAGTTTTCTGGTCAAGAAACAAAAATTTTTGAAGGCTCCGTTGATGGTTTTTCAAGTAGAATAAATGCAGAAACTAGGAGTTTATTAACTAGAGTAAAAATTGAAAATAATAACTTTGAATTAATTCCAGGATCTTTGCTAGAAGTAACTGTAAGATTTAATGAAAGAAAGTCTTTAGGAATTCCAGATACAAGTGTAATGCTAGAAGGAAACAAAGTTTATGTTTATAAAGTTGAAGATAATAATCAAATTTTAAAAACAGAGATAACAATAGGCAATAGAGGAAATAAATTAATTGAAGTTTTGTCTGGCCTTAATGAAAATGAAATAATTGTTGCTGAGGGTTTAAAGAAAGTAAATCCAAGAGGGAAAATTAAACCAATATTTAAATAAACCAAGATGTATATAACCGATTTAAGTATCAGAAGACCAGTTGTAGCCTGGGTAATGTCTCTTGTTTTAATTGTATTTGGAATTTTTGTTTTTTCTGAACTTCCGGTAAGAGAATTGCCAAAGGGATTGCAGCCGCCTGTAGTCCAGATAAAAGTAGACTACAAATCTGCTTCAGCTCCAATTATTGATCAAGAAGTAACACAGGTCATAGAAGATGTTATAGGAGGAGCAGAAGGAATAAAAAACATAGACTCATCCTCTGAAAATGGAGGAAGTGTCATAAATGTGGAATTTTTTGAAACTATAGACCTTGATAATGCTGCGAATGACATTAGAGAAAGAGTTGCAAGAGTAGTCGACAACTTACCATCAGAGGCTAACGCACCACAAATATTAAAACAAGCGGCAGGTTTTACTACTACTATGTGGCTGTCTTTAAGTTCTTCAACCTGGACTGATTTAGAACTAGGGGATTATGCGGAAAGATATTTAGTCGACCAATTCTCAAGTGTTAAAAATGTTGGAAGAATAAGGACCGGTGGTTTAAGAGAATTAAGTGTTAGAGTTTGGATTGATCCTATTAAATTAGCAGCAAATAATTTAACAATTCAAGAGGTAGAGAAATCTCTAAATGCGGAAAATATAAGTTTACCCGCGGGAACTTTAGAGGCAGACAATATTGATTTAACTTTAAATCTTGATAAATCTTACAATCAAATTGAAAAGTTAAGAGATTTACCCGTAAAAATTACTAAAAATAATGTAGTTCGATTGTCAGATATATCTGATGTAAAATTTGGAGCAGTTTCTGAAAAAACACTTTTCAAAGCTCAACAAAAAAATAAACTAGACCTTAAAACTGTTGGTATTGGAATTTATGCTAGATCAGGAGCTTCTATAGTTGAATTATCAAAAGATATAACAAAAAAAGTTAAAGAAGTTCAAAATCAATTGCCTGATGATTTAAGTTTAGAAGTTTCTTTTAATCGAGCAACATATGTAGGTACTGCAATTCAAGAAGTTTATAAAACTTTAATAATTGCATTTATACTTGTGGTAGCTATTATTTATTTATTTTTAGGAAATATTAAAGCAGTCATAGTACCTGCAGTGGCATTGCCTGTAAGCTTGATAGCATCTTTTTTAGGCATCTACTTATTTGGTTTATCAATAAACATATTTGTTCTTTTAAGTTTTATTTTAGCCATAGGAATCATTACTGATGACTCTGTGATAATGACTGATGCGATTTATAGAAGGGTAGAGAAAGGAGAAACCCCGCTTATTGCAGCATATAGAGGATCTAAGCAGATAACTTTTGCTATTATAGCGACCACTCTTATACTTATTGCAGTTTTTCTTCCATTAATCTTTGTAGAGGGGATTGCAGGAACTCTTTTTAAAGAGACTGCAATAGCATTATCATTTTCAATTATAGTTTCTTCTTTTGTTGCACTTACACTATCACCAATGCTTGGAAGTAAGTTTTTAGTAAAAAAACCTAAGCAAAATAAATTTGTTGTTAAATTCGATAATATCTTTAAGAAATTTTTAAAACTTTATCAAGATACCTTGTCATTCTGGCTTAATAAAAATAAAATCATAGTTTGTTTTATAATTTTAACAATTGTCGGATCTGGTATTCTATATTTTTTTACAAAAAAAGAACTTCTGCCTAAGGAAGACCGTGGAGTTTATTTGATCATTGGAAATACAGATGAAGGATCATCATTTGAATATACTGAGAAAAGGGCTCAGGATGTAGAAGGAAGATTAATACCTCTTTTAGAAGCTGAAGATAGTCCATATAGAAGGTTGATAATGAGAGTTCCTGGCTTTGGTACTAATAAAAATTCCTTTAATAGCTTCATAATTATAGCTTTATTAGAACATTGGAATAATAGAGATGATGATGCTCAGAAAGTAATGATGCAAGCAATTGGTAAAATTGTTTCCGTTCCCGAAACAGTAGCATTTCCAATATCTCCACAATCTATTCGTGTTTCAAATTACAGAAAGCCTGTTCAGTTAGTATTATTAGGAAATAGCTATGAAGAATTAGAGAGAGTTCAGTCTGAAGTGATAAATCAATTAAGAAAAAACAAAAAATTTTCAAGAATTGAGTCTGATTATTCAAAAAATAAACCTGAAATAAAATTATCTATAAACAAAAATAGAGCTAAGGATCTTGGGATTTCAACAGACGCAATTGGAAAAACATTAGAAACATTGTATGGTGGGAAAACTGTTACTAAATTCAATCAATTAGGAAAAGAATATCCTATTATTCTTCAACAGTACTTAGCCGATAGAAGAAGTAAAGAAGGTCTGGCAAAAATTTTTGTTAGATCTGATATTTCTGGTAAATTAGTTTCGTTGGCAAATCTTGTTAAATTTAAGGAAGAAGGATCAGCAAAAAAACTCACAAGATATAATAGGCAGCGAGCCGTCACGATATCTGCTAATATTTCTGATGATTATAGTTTATCTGAAGCTATTGCTTATTTGGAAAACCTAATTTCAGAGACCCAACCAAGTACACAAATTGCATGGAAAGGCAAATCAGAGGAAGTAAAAGAAACTAGTAATGAGCTATATATAATTTTTGCTTTAGCTTTACTAACGGCATACCTTGTAATGGCAGCAACTTTTAATTCATTTATTCACCCATTTATTATAATTTTAACTGTGCCATTAGCAATATTTGGTGGTTTAGTTTTCATATTGTTTTTAAATAGCTCAATTAATATTTTTTCTCAAATTGCTCTTATAATATTAATAGGTATATCTACAAAAAATAGTATTCTAATTGTTGACTTTGCAAATCAATTACGAACATCAGGTAAAAGTATTGAAAGTGCAATTAAAGAGGCGGCTAATTTAAGATTTAGACCTATTATGATGACATCTGTTAGCACAATGATTGCGATGATACCTTTAATTATAGGGAATATTGGACCAGGTGCAGGTGAAGCATCTAGATTGGCAGTAGGATCAACAATTTTGGGTGGTATGATTATATCTACTTTCTTTACATTGTATGTAACCCCTACAATGTATTTAATGTTGGCTAAAAATACAAAACGAATCGATGCTGTAGATTTAGAGTTAAAAAAAGAATTAAATTAAATATTTTCTTTAAGCCAATCAGTAAAATCCTTATGACTTGTAAGGCCAACTTTTGTTGATTTAACTTCGCCTTTGTTTAAAATAACACAAGTAGGTATTCCTCTGACACCAAATTTTGTAGGTACGTTGGGCTGGCTGTCTATGTCCATTACGCCAAATTCTACATCTTTTATTTCTTCCGAAATTTGTTCAACTATTGGAGCTAACTGTTTACACGGACCGCACCATTCAGCAGTAAATCTTAAACACCAAACATTGGGGCTCTTAACTACTTTTTCTTCAAAGTTTTCATCTGTAATTTCAGATATTGCCATAAAGGTTAAATATAATTTTTAAATCAAATGTCAATTGCCTAAATAAGTTTATTAACATCATACAGTCTCATATTTTTTTTGGATTTTCATAATATGTTCATTTAATTCATCTAAGAACTTAAGTTTTTCATGATCTTCTTGATCTTCATATTTGCCACGTAAAGTATCTATTTCATTAAAACAAGCTGATATTGTCCACCATTTCTCGAATTTATCACTTAGGATTCTTTTTGCAATTCCTCTTTGTACAGATTTAAAAATATCTGCTGGAAGAACTTCTGGAGCTTCCTGAAAAATAATTTTTTTACCAAAATTTATTAATCTCTCATCCTCAAATTTATTTAGAAGTTTCAATTTATCTTTCCAAGTGGCAGAATGCCATGCAGGGAATAATGCTGTATCCTTGTTTGATGTAAATTTTTGGTAAATACTCTCTTCAGCATAAATATCTTCCTGGGACTTTGATTGTTCTTTTTCTTCTGCGATTTCTCTTAAAGCGTTAAGAATATTTTGAGAAAATTTTTCATTTTCTCTTACTAATTCTGCTCTTTTATTAATTAAACTTACATCCATTTTGCTATATGGCTCCTCCTGCATTCCATATTTTTGATCAATTATTATAGGAGCTTTATTTGAGCGGATTGTTCTTAGAAACTTTGGAGTTTTTTTCATTTCTGATTTTAACTCATTGATTGTCATTTTTAATAATGGCTCGACGTCCACTCTTAAATCAACTGCTTGACCCCATTGATAAACTGGATGAATACAATATTTAGGATTTAAAGGAGCACATAAATATAATCTAGATTTACCATAAAAATATTCATTTAAAGTAAAAATCTTTTCTTTTTTAAATATTGTTTCAGTATCAGATTTATTAGCTGTTCGTAAAAACATATCCCAAGTTGATGGTTGTTTTTTTTTGATTATTCCTAATACTTTTGCAGTTAGCGTAGCGTCTGTTAAAGCACTATGCGCATCACTTGAGTCTAGACCCTGCATCCTTGCTAATGACTCTAATTTAAATACAGGATTGTTTTTTTCGTTAATCTCAGTCTCCAAAACATTTGGATCTACTGCATACGCTGCCCTTGCAATATTAATTCCATCATGTCTTTTATTTGGTGT
>CAZGVS010000023.1:3089-11785 GCA_964529275.1 uncultured Candidatus Pelagibacter sp. | reverse complement strand
ACAATATAGATATAAATATAATTACCCAAACACCTAAAATTAAAAAGTATAAAGTCAAAATTGCAAATTTAATTTCAAAATTATGTAATATTTCAACAAATCAAATAAATATAAAAGGTAAAACGACTGAAAAGCTAGGCTTGATAGGAAGAGAAAAAGCTATTGCATGCGAAGTTATATCTTCTTTAACAAAACATGATTAAAAAGATAAATTTTTTATTTGTTACTTTATTTGGAATTGGGAAATTTGGTCAAATTCCAGGGAGTATAGCTTCTTTAGTGACTGTAATTTTGTTATTTATTATTTTACATATTTTTAATTTTCCACCTGATATTTTTTTAACAATAATTGGTATTATTTTTTTTTTATCTCTATACTCAATTAAAATTTATGTAAAAGACCTAGATAACAAAGATCCAAAAGAAATAGTTATTGATGAATTTATTGGTCAATCTATTCCTATTTGTCTATATGAGATCGCACATGAAGGGTTAAAGGAGACTAACCAAGTATTAACTTTTTACTTCATAATGTTCATACTATTCAGAATATTTGATATAGCAAAACCTTACCCTGTAAGTTATTATGATCAGAACTTTAAAAATAGTTTTGGCGTCTTAATGGATGATGTGTGCGCTGGATTATATGTTGTAGCAATTCTTGTTTTATATATGGTTTTGATTGCATGAAAAAACTTGCCCAAAAAGTTATTAAATTGTTAAGTGAAAAGAGATTAAAAATATCATTTGCTGAGTCATGTACTGGTGGCTTACTTTCAAGTACTCTAACTTCAATAAGTGGCTCGTCTACTGTTTTTTCACTTGGTTTAGTAACTTATTCAAATCAATCAAAAATTAAAATTCTTAAAATACCAAAAAAAGTAATAGTGAAATATGGTGCTGTAAGCCACGAAACTTGTTTATATATGGTTAAAAATTTGAATAAATTAAGTAAAACTCCTATTTGTATTTCAATCACTGGTGTGGCTGGCCCAAAAGGAGGTACTAGAGATAAGCCGGTTGGTTTAGTGTATATAGGTATAAAAAAAGGAAGCAAAATATTAATAAAAAAATATTTTTTTAAAAATAAAAAAAGAAATTTAATTCAAAAAGCTACGGTATATAAAGCTTTAAACTTAATTTTAAATCTTGCTAAATAAATCTTCAGCCCTTTTCTGAAAAGCATCAGCAATCTTGTCTAGACCAAACTGAAAAGATCTAGTCATAATAATGTTTAAAAAATCATTTTTTAATTCAAAATCAACTTCAAAAGAAATTTCAGTAATATTGTTCTGTTCATTAAAATGCCATTTATTTTCTAAATACTTTAATGGTCCGTCAATGTTGGTTACATAAATATAGTCTTTTTTTTTATCAAATTTAACATCACTTTTGTAAGTATCTTTAAAAGGACCTTTTCCGATTGTTAAATCTGCAATAATAAATATTAGATCATTTTTTTCTTTTTTTTCGTAAATTTTTGAGTTTAAACAGAACGGTACAAATTCAGGATATTTTTCAATGTCAAGAACAAGATCGATTAATTGATCTTTTTTACATTCAATAAATCTTTTAACCGATGCTTTGGGCATTGGTTTGATTAACTCTATTTTTTTTCAGTATCGCAAAATCTTCATCAGCATGATAAGATGATCTTGTCATTGGAGAGGAAGATACAAGTAAAAAACCTTTTTCTTTTGCTCTTACTTCTAATTCTATAAATTCATCTGGGTGGTAATATCTTTGTAATGGATAATGTTTCGCAGATGGTTGCAAATATTGACCAATAGTTAAAAAATCTACATTTATAGATATCAAGTCATCCATAACTTGTAAAATTTCCTCAATACTTTCACCTAAGCCTACCATCAAGCCAGATTTAGTAAAAACATTCTCATTAATTTTTTTTGCTTTTTTCAAAAGTTCTAAAGATGCAAAATATTTTGCTCCAGGACGAACTTGTCTATAAAGTCTTGGAACAGTTTCTATATTATGATTAAATACATCTGGTTTAGCATCTAATACTTTTTTATAGGCATCACCTTTTCTTAAAAAATCTGGAGTAAGAACTTCAACTGATGTATTCGGGTTATTTTTTTTTGTGGTTTTGACTACATCATAAAAATGATTAGAACCACCATCTAGCAAATCATCTCTGTCTACAGATGTAATTACTACATGCTTTAATTGCAATCTTTTTACTGCTAAAGAAATTTTATACGCTTCAAATGGATCTAGTTTTTCTGGTTTACCAGTTTTTACATCACAAAATCCACAAGCTCTGGTACATGTATCGCCCATAATCATAAATGTTGCGTGTTTTTTACTCCAACATTCTGTAATATTTGGACAATTAGCTTCCTCACAAACAGTTACTAGTTTATTGCTATTTATTAAAGTTTTAGTTTTAAAAAATTCCTTACTATTAACTATTTTAGACTTTATCCAACTTGGTTTTTTTTTTATTGGATTTGAAGGTTTATTATTTTTTTCAGGGTGTCTAGTTTTAATTTTCATTCTATTTTTTTTCTAATATAAATATTTTTTCATCTTTTTTTCCAAACATAAACTTTTCTCTTATTAAAATCTCTACATAATCTAAATCTAAATTGTCACCTAAAATATCAATTTTATTTTCTAAATTTTTATTCTCAATTTCTAATTTAATTCTTTTACTTTTCAAATCTGTTAAAATGTCCTTTTTTTGTATATACGATATTAAACCTCTTTCTCCATCTAATAAATTAAAGAAAAAATATATAATTAAAAAAGTAGATATATATATGAAATAGTTTTTTTTTATTTTTTGTAACACTAATGAATTTTATTCATTTTAGCCTTAGAGCCAAGACTTTCTTCAATTCTGATTAATTGATTATATTTAGCTACTCTTTCAGATCTAGCTAAACTGCCCGTTTTTATTTGATTTGAGTCTGTACCAACAGCAAGATCAGCAATAAATGTGTCTTCGCTTTCACCTGATCTGTGAGAAATAATTGTTTTAAAACCAATCAATTTAGCAAATTTAATAACTTCTAATGTTTCGGTTACTGTACCTATTTGATTTAATTTGATTAAAATGGCATTTGATGAAAGTCTTAAAAATCCAATTTTTAATCTCTCTAAGTTAGTTACGTAAAGATCATCCCCAACTATTTGAGTATTTGACTTGTTTTTTAACATAATTTTACTCCACGCATTCCAATCATTTTCAGCAAAAGGATCTTCAATAGATTTAATTTTATATTTTTTAATTAAATTCAAATATTTATTAATACATTTATCAACACTTTCAAATTTTTCTGTGTGAATTGAGTATTTTTTATTTTTTATTAATTCATTTGCAGCTACATCCAAACATATTGATATATCTTTACCATTTTTATACCCAGACAAATGTATAGCTTTTACAATTAATTTTAGTGCCTCTTCATTTTTTTTTATCATTGGAGCAAAACCACCCTCGTCGCCAACAGATGTTGAATGGCCAGTTTTTTTTATAAGATTTTTTAAGTTATTTATGACTAAAAAACACATTCTTACAGCTTCTGAAAAACTCTTTGCTGAGTCAGGTCTAATCATAAATTCTTGTATTCTTAAACCATTATTAGCATGTGCCCCACCATTAATTACATTCATTAACGGATATGGGAGATTGAAATTTTGTCGTTTTAAAAATGTTTTGTACAAAGGAATTCCCTTTAGTTTTGCTGACAATTTTTTAACTGCCATGGATGTGGCTAAGATTGCATTTGCACCTAATTTTTTTTTTTGCTTTGTTCCATCTAGTTGAATTAGAATATGATCAATTTTTTCTTGATTATGAACATTTTGTTTTGATATTTTTTTTTTTACTAAAGTATTTACATTTTTAACTGCAGAAAAAACACTTTTGCCCAAGTATTTAGTATTTAGTTTATCCCTCTTTTCAAAGGCCTCATATGTTCCAGTAGAAGCTCCAGAAGGACAAATGGATTTTTGACTTACGCTTCCACTAAAGACTTCTACTTCAATAGTGGGAGTGCCTCTACTATCAAATACTTGCCTGGCTTTTAAATTTGTAATTTTTGTCACTAGTTATGCTTAACTACATTATCAATCTCTATTAATTGTTTTAAGAGATTTTCTAAATCTTTTAATGGTAACATGTTAGGACCATCTGATGGTGCATTATCAGGATCCTGATGTGTTTCAATAAAAATACCAGCCACACCTACGGCAATAGATGCTCTGGCTAAATACTCTACAAACTCTCTTTGACCACCACTCGATGTACCTTGTCCTCCTGGTTGTTGTACCGAATGAGTAGCATCGTATATTACTGGATATCCATTTTTTGCCATTATGGGTAAAGATCTCATGTCGGATACTAAAGTATTATATCCAAACGATGCTCCACGTTCAGTAACTAAAATATTTTTGTTTCCTGATGATGAAATTTTATTTGTTACATTTGTCATATCCCATGGTGCTAAAAATTGACCTTTTTTAACATTAACAATTTTATTTGTTCTAGCAGCAGCGATAAGTAAGTCTGTTTGTCTGCACAAAAAAGCAGGTATTTGTAAAACATCAACGTGTTCAGATAATATTTTGCACTGATCTGGCGAATGAACATCTGTCAAAATTGGTATATCTACATATTTTTTTATTTTATCAAAAATATCTAAAGATTTATCAAGTCCAATACCCCTCTTTCCTTCAAGACTAGTTCTATTTGCCTTATCAAAAGAGGTTTTGTAAATGAAGTCTATATTTAATTTGTCAGTAATTTCTTTTATTTTACCAGACATATCAAGAGCATGTTGTTCATTTTCTAATTGACAAGGACCAGCTATTAAGCAGAATTTATTATTATTAGATATTTCTAACTTTCCACATTTGACTGTAATGACACTCATTTTTTTTGATTTTTTGCAGCTTTTATAAATGAAGAGAATAATGGATGTGGAGACAAAGGTCTAGATTTAAATTCTGGATGAAATTGAACTCCAATAAACCAAGGATGATTTTTTAATTCAATTATTTCTGGTAAATTTTTATCTGGTGAATTTCCAGAGAATATCAGACCTTTTTTTTCGAATTTATCTTTATAATTTTTGTTTACTTCATACCTGTGTCTATGTCTTTCTTTAATTAATTTAGAACCATATATTTTTCTAATTAGTGTATTGTTTGACAAAATTGCATCATAAGAACCTAATCTCATTGTTCCTCCCAAATCTTTATCTGTTCCCTTAAATACACTGCCATCTTTTTTCCATTCACTAATCAGCCCTACAACAGGAGTACAACCTTTTGAAAGTTCGGTAGATGAGGCATTTTTAAATTTTAAAACATTTCTAGCAAACTCTATTATTGCCATTTGCATACCAAAACATATACCTAAAAAAGGAATTTTTTTCTCTCTTGCATATTTAATTGCAGCAATTTTTCCATCTGTACCTCTTTTTCCAAAACCACCAGGTATCAATATACCTGATACATTTTGTAGTTTTTTTCTAACATCAGATTTTTTAAAATTATCAGACTCAATTCTTATTAAATTTACTTTAATATTGTTACTTATGCCCCCATGAACTAATGCTTCATCTAGTGATTTATAGGCATCCTTCAAATTTACATATTTTCCAATTATCCCAATATTAACATATTTTTTGTTTTTTAAAACAATATTAGTAATTTTTTTCCACGGTTTTAAATTTACACTTTTTTTTGATTTAATATTAAAATATTTTAATACCTGTCCATCAAGATTTTCTCTATTAAAGCTTATTGGAGCCTCATAAATTGTTTTAACATCTATTGTTTGGATAACATTTTTAATATCCACATTACAAAAAAGAGATATTTTTTTTTTTTGATCTATAGGGATATTTTTTTCACATCTGCAAATTATTATATCAGGTTGTATTCCGATACTCCTGAGCTCTTTTACGGAATGTTGTGTAGGTTTTGTTTTTATTTCATCTGAAGCTTTCATGTAAGGAACTAATGTCAGATGAATAAATAAAGTATTTTTTTTTCCTATATCATTTGAAAATTGTCTAATGGCCTCAATAAATGGCAAACTTTCAATATCTCCAACTGTTCCTCCAATTTCACAAATTACAAAATCTTCTTTCTTAACATCGTTATTAATAAACTCTTTAATTCGGTCTGTTACATGAGGAATTACTTGTACCGTTTTACCTAAATATTTTCCCTTTCTTTCTTTTTTTAATACATCACTATAAATTTGACCCGTTGTTACATTGTCGGATTTCTTTGCTGATATGCCTGAGAATCTTTCATAATGTCCAAGATCTAAATCTGTCTCAGCTCCGTCATCAGTGACAAAAACCTCCCCGTGCTGAAATGGGCTCATAGTTCCTGGATCTACATTTAAATATGGGTCTAGCTTTCTAATACGAACTTTAAAACCTCTTGATTGTAAAAGATAAGCTAATGATGCAGAAGATAAACCTTTACCTAAAGAGGAAACCACGCCGCCGGTGACAAATATGTATCGCGCCATGGAAGTATCTTATAGACGTATTATTGAAAAATTAAAAGTATTAATTATTATTTTCCGGTATTTCTGGTGTATCATCTGTCTTTTCATCAACACTATCAATTACTGAAGTAGTAGGAATTGTATCCTCTTTAGTTACAATAGTTAATGCGAGACTGCATATTATAAAAAGAGTTGCGACTACGGCGGTAGATTTAGTAAGAAAATTACCTGCAGATCTAGAAAACATAAAATTATCCTGAGATACGCCGATTCCCAATGCTCCACCTTCAGACTTTTGTAACAATACTAATATTACAAGTACTAAAGCTAACAAAATATTAATAGTTAATAATATATTTTCCATGTGGACTAATTAAATGTTTTTTTTATTATATCAATAAATTTGTTTTGATTTTGCGAAGCCCCCCCTATAAGAAATCCAGACAAATTATCAACTTTTTTTAAATCTATAATATTCTTTGTATTAACTGATCCACCATATAGTATATTTATTTCTTTGATATTAAAATTCGTTCGAATAATACCTTTAATTTTTTCTATATCTTTAAACAAATTTTCAGATTTAAGAACTTTTCCAGTACCAATTGACCAAACAGGCTCATAAGCAAAAATTATATTTTTGATATCATTTATACCTTTTAATGCATTTAAAATTTGTTTTTTTAAAACATTTGATGTTTTTTTATTATTTCTGTCTCTTAATGTTTCACCAAAACAAAAAATAACTTTTATCTTTTCTTTTAGTGCAACTTTAATTTTTTTATTAATTACTAAGTCTGTTTCACCTTCGTTTCTATTTTCTGAATGACCTAATATCACATAGCTAGCACCAGAATCTTTAATCATTTTAGCATTTACACTTCCAGTATGAGGTCCAAAATTTTCTGTATAAAATATGTTTTGAGCTCCTATTTTAATTTTACTATTTCTAAGTTTATTTGCAAAAATTGACAATATGGTAGTAGGTGGGCAATATATTATATTGATTTTTTTAAATGTGTTTTTTTTAGTTAAATTTATTACTTTATCAATTTTATTGATTGAGCTTTTAAGACCAAACATTTTCCAATTTGCTACAAAATAAATATTATTATTTGTCATCGCTAAAAATATAATTTATAGAGTTGTTTTTGTATATCATTATAAAAAAAAATTATGCTTAATAATCTTAGAAATTTTTCTAAAAGTAAATTTGCAGGTGTTTTAATAGCAATTATAATTATTCCATTTGTATTTTGGGGTATGGGAAGTGTTTTTAGTGGTGGCAACAAAAATAATGTAGTCAAAATTAATAATAAAAATATTTCTGTAAATGATTTCACTTTACACATAAGAAATCTTGGCATTAGTGAAGACTATATAAGAGATAATCTTGAAAATAATTTTTTAGAGAAATTATTAAACGATTTAATTTCAAAAGAAATAATATTGATGGAAATTGATGACAAATCTTTAACTTTAAATGACAAAATTTTACTAAAAAAAATAAAATCAAGTCCAGAGTTTAAAGACGATAAACAAAATTTTTCTAGATTAAAATATGAAAAATTTTTGTTAATGAATAGTATTTCAGCGCCAGAATACGAAATGAATTTAAAAAATAGAGAATTGCAAAATAAATTATATGATTATGTAAAGGGTGGGATTAAAAATCCATATTTTATATATAACCATTTATATATTCATGAAAATAGAGAAATTGAAATTGATTATATTAATTTAAAAGATGTATATAAAAAAGATTTTAAAATTAATGATTTAGAAATATATATTAAAAAGAATCAGGAGAAACTAATAAAGGAATATATAGACATAAAGTATTTAAAAGTAGATCCTGTAAAATTAACAAATAATAAAGATTTTGATGATCAATTCTTCAAGATAATAGATGAAATAGAGAATCAAATTAGTAACGATACTCAGATAGAGGAAGTGGCAAGACTTTATGATTTAGACATTAAAGAATTTAAAAATTTTAAACCAAACTCAAATAAAAAAAATAAATTATTACAACTTATATACAATAACAGAAATAATAAAATTGATCTTTTGGAGCAAGATGAATTCTATTTATTATATGAAGTTAAAAACATTAAAAGAAATTTACCAAATTTAAATTTAGATAAAGATTTTTATAATGAAGTAGTATCATTGGTTTCTTTAGAAAATAAAATTGAAT
>CAZGVS010000023.1:0-2989 GCA_964529275.1 uncultured Candidatus Pelagibacter sp. | reverse complement strand
AAAGATTTTTATAATGAAGTAGTATCATTGGTTTCTTTAGAAAATAAAATTGAATTCAATAAAAAAATATTAAAAAAAATCAATAATAACAATTTTACGCGAGATGATTTTAAAAAAATATCAAATAAAATAAACAAAATGAATTTAAAAAATATTAATGACTCTATTAATTTACCTAAAGAGTCTCTTGAAATTATCTACAACATGTCAAAAGATAATTTTAATTTAATAGTTGATAAAAAAAATGATATTTACTTAATCAATTTGGTAGATATTAATTTAGTTGAACTTGATAAAACAAACCCAAAATATCTAGAATATCAGAATAAAGCGAAAGATAAAATTGGAAATTTATTATTTGAAAGTTATGATACAATTATAAATAATAAATACAAAGTTAACGTAAACAACCAAACAGTTGAGAGAATTAAAAATTTCTTCAGGTAATGCTAAATGTCAATATAAAACAATTTAAAAAAAAACATTTAAAAAAAAAAAATCAAGTTATATATATTTCAGAAAAATCAAATAACGATTTCCATATAAATAATTTAATTAACAACTTTTTAAATCAAAGTAATAGCTTCGTGTTTGAGTCTGTAGAAAAAGGTAAAATTAAAGGTAGATACACTATATTTGGTAAAGATCCTGACAAAATGTGGGAATTTAATAATAATAATAGTTATCTTTACAAAGATAATAAAAGAATAAAAATTAAAGGTTTGCCCCAAAATAATATTGAAAACATTGTTGAAAATTTTAAATTTGATCTTCCAAAGGAATTACCCGCCTTAAGTTCTATATTGGCGGGTTTTTTTTCTTATGACATAGTTAGGTATAGCGAAAATATCCCTAATAAGTGTGTTAATGATATTTTATTACCAGACGTGAGAATATTAAGACCTAGAACTCTAATAATTCACGATAATCTAAAAAAAAAAATTTACTACATAGTCAACTGTTTTAAAGATGAAAAAATTAGTAATTATGAAATTAAATATAAAAATATAAAAAAAAAATTAGAGGAATTATTGTTTCTTTCAAATTTAAATTTACCAAATAAAGAAGAATTAAAAAAATACAAATCAGAGGTAAGTGTAAAATCTAATATTTCAAAAAAAAAATTTATACAAAATGTTTTAAAAGCCAAAGAATACATTAAAAGCGGAGATATTTTTCAGGTAGTTTTAAGTCAAAGATTTGAAACAAAGCTCTCAAAAAAACCATTGGATATTTATAAAAAATTGAGATTTGTTAATCCATCACCATTTATGTTTTATTTTAATTTTAATGATTTTCAAATAATTGGTGCTAGCCCAGAAATATTAGTAAGACTTAGAGATCAAAAAATTACTGTTAGACCTATAGCTGGAACGAGACCTAGAGGTAAAACTTCTAAACAAGATAGGTACTATAAAAAAGATCTTCTAAAGGATAAAAAAGAGTTATCTGAGCATTTAATGCTATTAGATTTAGGTAGAAATGATGCAGGAAAAGTATCAAAAATAAATACAGTTAAAGTAACAGAGAGTTTTATAATAGAGAAATATTCACACGTAATGCACATCGTTTCCAACGTCCAAGGTGATTACAACAGCAAATTTTCAAGGTTTGAAACATTGCTAGCAGGTTTTCCTGCTGGAACTGTATCTGGCGCACCTAAAATAAGAGCTATGGAAATTATTGATGAATTAGAGAAGAATCAAAGGAAAATTTATGCTGGTGGCATTGGGTATTTTTCTGCAAACGGAGAATTTGACACATGTATTGCATTAAGAACGGCAGTCGTAAAAAATAATAAATTCTACGTTCAAGCAGGTGCAGGAATTGTTGCTGATAGCAAACCAGAAAAAGAATACCAAGAAACAGTTAACAAAGCAAAAGCTCTAATAAATGCAATAAAATGATAAAAATTTTATTAATAGATAATTACGATAGCTTTACGTTTAACTTATATCATTATTTATCATCATTAAAAACAAATGTAGATGTTGTAAGAAATGACAAAATTACATCTAAAGATGTTATAAAAAAAAAATATGATAAAATTGTTATTTCGCCAGGTCCAGGTAACCCGAACCAATCAGGTAATTGCCTAAATATTGTTAATTCATTATATAAAAAAATTCCTATTTTTGGTGTCTGTCTAGGACATCAGATTATTGGACAGGTTTTTGGTTCTAAAATAATTAAAACTAAAAAATTAATGCATGGTAAAACAAGTAAAATCCTATCGAAAAAACAAGGTATTTTAAAAAATTTACCTAGAAGCTTTGAAGCAACAAGATACCACAGCTTAATAATTGACAAAAAAAGTTTGTCAGAAGAACTTGAAATTACAGCTCAAACAGAAGATGGTTTAATTATGGGTATTCAACATAAAAAATATAATATTCACGGAGTTCAGTTTCACCCTGAAAGCATAAAAACAAAAATTGGAATTAATATATTAAGAAACTTTATTAGAATTTAGCTATTAAATATGTAAAATTTCAATTATTTAATGCTTATAAAATGAAACAGTTCATAAAAAAAATTAAAAATAAAGAGAATTTGTCTTTTAATGAAAGTAAGTCGGCTTTTGAATTGTTAATGGAAGGTAAAGCAGAAGATCAAGAAATATTTGATTTTTTGACCCATCTAACCTCTAAGGGTGAAACATCAGATGAAATCGCTGGTGGTGTTTATGTTCTTAGAAATAAATCCAAAAGAGTAAATATAGAAAACTGTATTGATACATGTGGAACAGGTGGTGATGGCATGCATACACTAAATATATCAACAGCTACCGCATTATTACTTTCAAGCATGGGAGTTAAAGTTGCAAAACATGGAAATAAGGCTGTATCATCAAAGTGTGGATCTGGCGATGTTTTAGAGGCTTTAAATATCAAAATTAACTTAGAACCAAATGAAATTGAAGATCAAATTAACAAAAATAATTTTGGTTTTATGTTTGCGCCAAATTATCATAGTGCAATGAGGTTTG
>CAZGVS010000022.1:3462-12203 GCA_964529275.1 uncultured Candidatus Pelagibacter sp. | reverse complement strand
AAAATGGAAAAAGAAATGTTAGCTTTAGTTAATCTTAAAGAAGGTAAACTAGAAACTTTTATGGGATGGATGCAGTCCGATGAAGGTATGGAAGTAAGGAAAAGTGTTGCTTATCCAGAAAAAACTATTGGAGCCATGAAGCCAGATAAAAGTGGTATAATGTTTAAGGTTTCAGTTCATAATGAAGCGGGAATGAAAGAATTTGTTGCTGGAAATAATTCAAAAGCTAAAGCAATTTATACAGAATGCGTAGATAATATGCAACTATGGGAATTATCTAAAGTTGAGGTTTAATTATGAAAAAAATATTTTTAGTTTTATTTAGTATTGTTTTTATTAACTCCGCTAATGCGGGAGATTTAAACAAGAATGATATGAAAAAAGCATGGGATTGTGTTGGTATATATATGGCAAATTATTTTTTACCATCTGGTGAATCATTTGAATACAGCATGAAAGAAAAATCTATATCCTCAGCTAAAGTTTGGAAAACTTATGCTTTAGAAATCGGTATTAAAGAAGAAGATTGGGATGAAGGAGCTAATAAAGCTGTGGATAAACATTATGGCTCAAAATACAACAAAGAATTAACCGATGGTTGTCATGTATTTCTAGAGAAAACAATTCCAAATGGAAAAGAACGAGTAGAAAAAGTTGTACAAACGTTATACTAAAAAGGAGTGTGAATGGCTAAATTTTATCTAATTGGTAAAATAAGTGAAGAATTGATGAAAAGAATGCAGAATGATCCAACTGCTGATAGATATGAGTCTACAAAAAAAGCAACTGAGGCCGCAGGTTTAAAAATGCTAAGTTATGAGTGGGTAAGAGGTAGATTTGATGTCATTTCTTGTGTCGAGGGTGAATATGAACAAGCTGTAGCATTAAAAATCGCATTTAAGAATTCTGGACTTATGGACGATTTAATGGTTCACGAAGTAATTGATTACAATAAAGCATTTACGAATGCATCTAATGCAGCAAATAGTGTAATTAAACCTGGACAAAAATAATGTCAGGATACGTTATAGCTCAAATAAATCTTAAAAATAAAGAAGGCTACAAAGAGTATGTAGAAAAAGTTCCTAAATTAATTAAAGATTTTGGAGGTGAATACATTGTAAGAGCGGGTGAATACAAACATCTGGAAGGTCAATGGGATTTCAAAAGAAATGTAGTTATAAAATTTCCAACTTATGAAAAAGCGATAGAATGGTACAATTCAAAAGAATATGGCTATATAAAAAACTTGCGTTTAAAAAATACAGACACTAATTTAATAATAATAAAAGGAGAATAGTATGATAGAAAAATTTAATAATATATTTTATTTAATAATATATTTAATTCATTTTGGAATAGTAGGAGCTTATGCATATCAATTGGTATTTGATACAAAAAACTTTCTTAAAGGAAGGGGTGTTGATAAATCTGCAACTTTGTTAACTCGGTTTGGAGGTAGCTTTATGATTGCTACCGTCATTATGGCTATATATGTTGGTTTCATTAGATCGGGAGGATTAGATGCTACTTGGGCATTTTTTAATCTAATTTTTATAATTAATATATCTATTTTGGTTGTTAATTTTTATTCTCTTAAGATTGATAAAACAGGATTAAATAAAAAAACGGGTGAAGATGGAATTTACGCCCCCCTAGCTTTAACGATTATAAGCGCAATATTATGCTATGGGTTAGCAGATAAAATTTACGTTTAATTATAAATGGAGGAAAACATGGGAAAAGCATACGTAATAGCTCATCCAAAAATTACTGACATGGAAAAATTTAAAAGTGAATACGCATCTAAAGTTGATGCTACAATTGAAGCTTTTGGGGGTAAATTTTTAGTAAGAACTCCCGACACTTTAGTACATGAAGGTGATAAAGGAACCTTAGCTGTAGTAATTGAATTTGAAAACAAAGAAAAAGCCATGGGCTGGTATAAATCTGATGCACATCAACAAATAGTCGGGAAAAGAAGAGCTTACACAGAGGAAAAAAGTTCTTGGATGATTTGTGAAGAGTCAACAACAATGAAATAAAAGGAGAAAAAATGTCGATAATAGAAAAAATGACCAAAATAATAAATGAAGGTGATAGTGTTGGAGTAGAGCAACTAATTCATGATGATTATGAATTTTTAATGCACGCATCTGGAAAAAAATTAGGAAAAAAAGATGTGGTAAAATGGGTTGGCATGAAAGATATTCTAAAAGAGAAAGTTAGAGTACTTTTTGAAAATGATGAAGTTGGTTTCGAACATGCTTTTGTAACTTTTAAAGATGGTAATAAAGAAGCTGTAATGACATTCTATAAATTTAAAGACGGGAAAGTTGTTCATCAAGAAACTGGGGCTACTAAACTACCAAAATAATTTTTAATGTTAAAAAAATTATTAATATCATCTATATTTCTGATTTTCTGCAATACATTAATTGCTACAGAAGATCAGAAAGCTCAGATAAATACTCTGTTAAATCAATTAACAAAAATTGATAGTTCTATTCCAGCAAAAGAAATTGAGTCTAAGATTTGGAAGCTGTGGACGACACATCCATCAGAAGAAAGTTTAACAAACCTTTTATCCAAAGGATCGTATTATATGTCACAAAATCAATTAACAACAGCACATAATATATTTTCAAAAGCAATAGAACTAGATCCTGGTTGGGCAGAAGCATGGAATAAAAGAGCAACGGTTCTTTACTTAATGGGAAATTATGAACTATCTCAAAAGGATATTGACGTAGTTTTAAGTTTAGAAAAAAGACATTTTGGTGCTTTGGCTGGTCAAGGAATGGTGCAAACAAAATTAAAAAATTATGAGAAGGCATTGGAGAGTTATATTGAAGTACATAAAATTTATCCTGCTATGAAATCACCAATTATTATGATGCAAGAACTTCAAGAATTAATTCACAAAGAAAGTATTTAAAGAAATAATATTTTTATTTGACATCTATATAATGAAGTTTTTCTTATTTATATGCATAATCTTATCTTTTTTTAATTATTTTTTAATTATTTATGCTTTTACTTTACCTTTGTATCCAAAAAAATGGAGGAGAGAGGTAAATAAAAAATATAAAAATGAAACTGCTACAGGTATTACTATTTTATTTGTAACAATCGCAACTTGCTTTTCTTGGATTATATATTTTTATTTTTTTATATTTGATCTATAATAAATTTATGAGCAATATTTTCTCTTATATAACTTTAATAATTGCAGTCATATTAGGTACTGCATCAAATGGGTTTGCAAAAAGTGCGCAGGGTTTTACCTTATTTATTCCAAGCATACTAACAGGTATAACAATAGTTGGCTGCATGTACGCACTCTCTTTGGTTATGAAAACAATTCCTGTTGGTGTTACTTATGCCTCTTTTGCAGGCTTGTGCATTATAGCCACATCTTTTGTGGGCATTTATAAATTTAATCAAATCCCAGATTTTTATACTATTTTGGGACTAATATTGATTATTTCAGGTGTTTTAATAGTAAACTTGCTTGGAAAAAGTTCCTAAATGTTTCCAAAAAAATATTCAGAGATACTATTTATTTTAATTATGGGCTTTGGAATGAGTTTACTTATGACTTTAATTATAACCTTTATTAATACAGGAATGGATAGTGGATATATAAAAAGATTTTTTAAAGCCTGGGCTATTAGTTTGCCAATTGCGATTACTACGGTGCTATTTGTTGGTCCTTACACAAAAAAAATAGTTAAAAAATTAACAAAATAATAACAGTATAAAATTCTATTTATAAATTTTATCAACTTCGATTTGATATGCTTCAACAAGTTTATTATTTTGATTCGCTAGTCCCACAACATCAATCATTTCTTTGATCATTTGTTCTGTTGCGCCCTTTTTTTTTGCTGCGTAGGTATGAGATCTTGTACAATACTCACAACTGTTAGTAATAGAAACGGCAACATAAATTAATTCCTTTGTAACAGAGTCCAGTGCTCCTTTTTTCATTATTTGTTTTAAATTTTTCCACGTTCTTTCAAGTGTATTTGGATTATGGGCGAGTGATCTCCAAAAGTTTGGGATTGATTTAATTTTTCTAGTTTTTTTAATGTCTTGAAATATTTTTTTTACTTTTAGACTTGCATCAGACTCTTTAATTGGTTTAAATAATTTCATTATATCTCCTATTTTAATGCTGGTTTAAGTAATTTTAACATTTTATTATGAATTGATCTATTTGATGAAACTAAAATATTACCAGCAAATTTTGCACTTTTTTCATTCCATGTGGATGCTACTCCTCCTGCTGCATTTATTATTGGTATTAACGCATGAATATCCCATATTTTATTTTGGCATTGTATAACAACATCCAATTTACCTTCGCACAAATGTGCATAACTTAAAGCATCTGAACAAGGAAACTGCATCAATTTAAGAACTTTTGGAATTTTTTTTTGCTTGTTTAATGGTAACCACCCATGGAAAGCACCTGATACCCTCATATTTTTAAAATTTGATTTTTTGTTTACAGAAATTTTTTTTTTTATACTATTTTCAACAACATAGGCGATTTTTTTTGATCTTGTAAAGTAATATTTTTTTAGTTTTGGAAAATTTGCTAAGCCTAAAATTGGGCTCCCTTTATAGTTAATTGAAATTAAATTACTCCATGTTGGATTACCTATTACGAATGATCTAGTTCCATCAATTGGGTCTATAACCCATGAATAATCATTTTTTGTTTTTTTATAACCAAATTCTTCTCCTATAATTTCATGATGAGGAAATTTTTTGCCTATTTTAAATCTTATAAATTTTTCAAATGACCTATCTGCGCTTGTTACTGGGTCATAACCTTTCCCTCTTGATTTATTCTTAACATTAAAGGATTTATTTAATTTTTTTTCATAAAACTTAGTAAGATCTTTTGCTAATCGGTCTAAAAAATTGGCAAAAATTCTTATTTTTTTTGAATTTGGCTCAGACATAATTATCAAATACTATTTTATTTCTCTTGATTAAAGTTAAATTTTAAATAATTCTTAAAAATACTTATGAAAATAGAATTAAGTAATAAAAAAGTTTTATTTAAAAATGGTGGAATTGTTGAAGAAATTCATCCTTTTTGGTTAAGAGAAAGAGCAAATGGAGATGATTCATTAGATAAGATATCTCAACAACGTTTATTTGACCCTACTATTCTAAATATAGAAATAGGAATTAAGAATGTTAAAATTAATGATGAATTATTAGAAATTGATTTTAGTGATGGGACAAACTCTAAACTTAGTGTTGATAAAATAATCTCTGAACTCTCAAAACAAGATTTGTTAATCAGTTCTATTCCTAAAATTAAATGGGACTCTTCTTTTAATAATTTTAAAAAATTTAATTTTAGCGAAGGTGTCTCGGAGTCAAAAGAAATGTATGAAATTCTTTTGTCGTTTTATAAATATGGATTTGTAATTATAAATAATGTTCCAACAGAAAACAATTATATTGTAAATTTTGCAAATTCAATTGGTAGTGTAAGAAGAACAAACTTTGGTGAACATTTTAATGTGAAATCTATACCTAATCCAAATGACTTAGCATATACATCATTAAAACTTTCACCACATACAGATAATCCGTATAGAAATCCAGTCCCTTGTATACAGCTCCTACACTGCATTACCAATGAGGTAAAAGGAGGATATTCTACATTGGTCGATGGTTTTACTGTAACTGAGGTTTTAAAAAAAAATCATCCAAATTTTTATGATGTATTAACAAAAGTTAAAGTTAAATTTAAATTTATTGATAAAGATGTGGTTTTAGAGGATTGGTCAGAATTAATTTCGTTAGATGATAAAAAAAATTTTAAACAGGTAAGATTTAGTCCTAGATTAGACTATGTGCCATTGCTTAATAAAAATGAACTAGATTTATTTTATAATGCCAGAAAAAAGCTTTCTGATTTATATAACTCAGATAAATACAGTATTGAGTTTAAATTAGAAAAAGGAGACCTTTTAATGATGAATAATTATAGACTTTTACACGGCAGAACAGAATTTGATGCAAATGAAGGTAAAAGATTTCTACAAGGGTGTTATATAGATTTTGATAGTTCGGAAGGAAAGTTAAGACATTTAAAAAGAAAGTTTAGCTTATAAATTTTATCCAAAATTCTGGAAAAAAGGAACATATTCAAGAATATAAAAGCCTATTATTTGTAATTGATTTGTTATGATCAAAATCCCAGTGATCAACAATAATATTCCACCAATGTTATTAATTAATTTGATATTTGATTTTAAATTTTTTGAAACAGACAGAAATTTTTGAAAAAGATAACCAGATAAAATAAATGGTATTGCCAAACCTAACGAATAGAAAACCAATAATAAAATTCCATAATTAACACTTTCTTCTGTTGAAGCTAAAAGTAATATTGAACCAAGAATTGGTCCTATACATGGCGTCCATCCAAAACCAAATGCCATACCTATTAATAAAGAGCTAAAATATGATGAGTCAAAATTTTTATTAATTCTTTTTTCATAGTTTAAAAACTTTATGTTAAAAATATTTAAGATGTGAAGAGAGAATATAATAATTATACCTCCTGCTACAAACCTAAAAATGTCAGAATTTTGTAATATTACTTTTCCAATAAAACTTGCCGTTACACCAAATAAAATAAATACAGTAGAAAAACCTAGGCTGAATATTAATAAAGGGATTAGATTTATGCTTTTAGTACTCTTTAGCTCATCTAATGTTGAGCCAGAGACATAAGATATATATCCTGGTATTAACGGTAAAACACATGGTGATAGAAAAGATATTAAACCTGCACTAAAAGCTACTAAAAGTTCAATCATTTTTAAAAACTATATTTTATTTACTGATTTTATTACATCATTTAAAAATTTTTTTCTCTTCACGTCGCCTACAAATGGCACAGCAAAGTATCTTTTGTAAGTAACATTTGTAATACCACATATGTTAAACACACCTCTACGAAGTCTTTTAGTAGGCATGTTTAGAAAAAAAGTTCTAATTGCAAATTGTGGAGAACCATAGGTACAAAAAACTATAGCTTTTTTCCCAGTTAAATTTCCAACGGGATAACCATAATTTCCAAATATTTTTTTAAACTTGAATGCCCATGGTGGAGCTAAAACTTTATCTATCCAACCTTCAACAATAGCTGGCATTCTGAAATTCCAAATTGGAGCTATTAAAGCTATTACATCAGAATCTTCTATTCTTTTTCTATGATTTAACACATCGGCACCTGCTTTTTCCCCTGCAAAAACTGGATTAAACTTTTCTTTATATAAATCTAAAATATCTACAGAATGTCCTTTGGACTCCGCTGTATTTACGAAAGTTCTCCTTATAGCTGCATTAAATGATTGTTCATTATAATGACCGTAAACTAAAAATATTTTTTTCATTTTTTCCAAATCTTATTCAATTTCTTCTCTCTACCGCATCCCTGTTTGTATATAAGGTAATTAATAAATTTTTTTTGATAATAATCTTGGTGATTTTCTTCAGCTTTATAAAATACCTTGAAATCTCTTATATATGTTACAACCTTTTTATCAAAGGTTTCCTCTATTTTTTTAATACTTTTTTCGATTAATTTCTTTTCATTAGTGTTTGTATAAAAAACAGCTGATCTATAGCTATATCCTTTGTCACAAAACTGTCCATATTTATCAAAAGGGTCGATATTTTCCCAGAAAACTTTTAACAAAGAATTAAAATTTACTTTATTGGTATCATAGATGACCTCTATAGTTTCAAGGTGACCTGTATTACCAAATGTTACTTCCTTATAGGTGGGATTTTTTTTATTACCTCCTGAGTATCCAGATATTACACTAGTAACTCCATCAACTTTTTCAAAAGATTCCTCCATGCACCAAAAACAACCTCCTGCAAAATAGGCTTTATTAAAGTCTTTTGAAAAAACGTTAAAGCTTGAAAAAAAAAATATTGAGAAAATAATTAGTAGTTTCATTCATTTCTTAAAACAGGAAATACTGGATTAGATTTTTGAAAAAGCTTTTGATACTCTTGTTTTATACATTTATCAGAAATGTATTTTATATTAGCATTTTCTGCGATTTTTTTTGCATCATCATTATGAAGCCCATATTGTAACCATAAAACTTTTGCTTTTATTTTAATTGTTTTTTCAGCAATCTCGGGAGCTTCATTAGAAGGACGGAAAACATCTACTATATCTACATTGGTTTCAATATCAGAAATATCACCCAAAACTTTTTCACCGTTTATAATTTCACCAATTGCAAATGGGTTAACAGGAAACACCTTATAGCCAAAATCTTGCATGTACTTCATAACTACATTTGCAGGTTTTCTTTTCAAATTTTTTGGGTCTTCACCTTTTTTTTCAGAGCTAATTCCAATCATTGCAATTGTTTTTGAATTTTCTAAAATATTTTTAATTTCTAGTTCTTTCATTTGTTTTTCCACTTTGGTTTTCTTTTTTCTAAAAAAGCAGATATCCCTTCTTTTGCATCACGTGCCATCATATTAATTGTCATCATTTTACTGGTATATTCATATGCTTTTTTTAAAGGCATCTCTAATTGTTTATAAAAAGCTTGTTTTCCAATCTTTATTGTAAGGTTAGATTTTGAAGAAATTACTTTAGCAACTTTTAATATTTCTCTATTTAATTTTGATTTTGGAAAACAATCATTAATAAGTCCAATCTCCTTTGCATA
>CAZGVS010000022.1:0-3362 GCA_964529275.1 uncultured Candidatus Pelagibacter sp. | reverse complement strand
TACCCTCAACAATTTTGATCATTAATTTTGAGCATAAGTTAAATAGTTTTTGATATTTTGATTTTAGTTTTAATCCTCTGACTTCTTTTAAATTATGCCCCGCGCTAAAGCCTGGACCAGAGCCTTCGATTATAATTACTCTTGTTAGATTATCTGAGTTTAATTTATCTAAAACTTTTATTAAATCATTTAAGTTTTTAAATGAAAGAGAATTATAAGTTTTAGGTTCATCGATAATTATTGATGAAATTCCTGGACTTAATTTTCTAATTTTAATATTGCCCATTATATTTTGTTAATTCTTTTAGTTATTCCCTGTTCTTCTTTTAAATTAAATTCTTCTGAATTCAATTCGCTTAATTGTCGTATTCTTAAGCGTTCTGTTCTAATAGATGGTAATTTTTTATTAATTAATCCTTGAAATCTTGAATATACAGCCTTTTTTTTTTTAACCTGATGTGGTTGAAAATCATTTATTTCATCAATTGATACGTCGTTACCAGTCTCAATATAACCAGCGTTTACTGCATCTTTGATTAAATCTAAACCTTTTTGTGTTCTAACTATTGCAGCATTAAATCCTTCATCTTCTCCTCTCGGTGATCCACCTTCCCATGTATCTAATGCAGCCAAATCTGCACTCTCGCCTATTGCATCTGGACAAATTTTACATCTAAAAGGAACACGCCATGTCGACTCTTCTCCCCAAAAAGAATTATATTCTTTATCATGTTCTTTCCCATTTTTTGTTTTAATGTACATTTTTCCTGGGTTTCCAAATCCTCTATATCGAAATACTGAAAGCTCATCTTCTTTAACATCAAAGCTTTCAATAAAATCTTGGGACTTTGTAAACTCTGCAAATCCTCCACAAACTATTGTTAGTAAATATTTACATAATTTATCTACACGATCATCAATTTTTGATAACTGCCTGATTGCACTTACATCACATGGTTTGCCTACAAATGCGAATGGTTCATTTAAGCTTAATGCTTTATGAAATTTGTCTAAGGGTGAAGACGGACCATATCTTGATCTTGAGTCACAATTAAGCAAATCATCTTTTGTGTAACTAAATTTAGAGTAATTTCTCATTGGTTTATCTGGTACAGAGGAAGTGTGACATATAAACTTAACTTTTTTTGACTCTATTAAATAAAGAGATAGTCCATTTAATAAGCCTCCAGTTGAACTTTGATATCTAATTTTACTATTAGTTGACCAAGCATAAAAAATTGAATGGTATTCGCCCCAAATTATATCTTTGTTTGAATTTTTGATTATTTCTTTTTCTGGTAGACCTTCGACTACAACACCTGGACAGGTATTTTTAATCTTATTAAAAATTGTATTACTCAAGGGTTTTAGCTCTTTTGGCTCTAACCTCCCTTTTTCTGTCATGTTGATGGATATTAGATTTTTTCCTGCAATACTTTGACACAAGCCACATCCAATACATAAGCCGTTATCTACTATGTCACTTAAATTTTTTATTTCTTCCATAAATTATCTAATTTTATACTCATATTTTTTTCTCAATTTTTGAAGTTCTACTAAATATTCATCTCTTATATTTGAAAGCCTAGCAACTGATTTTCCTTTTGCTTGTTCTCTTGTTCCATTAATTATTCTTGTTGATAATTTTTTAGAAAGATTTGGAGCCTTAAGCTTAGTCCAAGGAAGTTTTAATGCAGGTCCAAATTGTTTTAACATATGTTTCATACCAGCTTTACCTCCTGCTAAATGAAATGTTATAAAAGTTCCCATTAATGACCATCTTAACCCTGGGCCGTCCTCTATTGCTCTATCTAAGTCTTTTGTTGTGGCATAACCTTCGTTAATTATATGCAGTCCCTCTCTCCACAATGCTTCTTGCAATCTATCTGCTAAATATCCTGGAAGTTCTTTTTTAACCATAATAGGTTTCATCGAAACAGATTTATAAAATTTATAAGACTGACTTAAAAATTTTTTTTTTGTTTTTTTTCCAGCAACAATTTCAACTCCAGGACATAAATAAACTGGATTAAAGGGATGACCTATTATTGAGCGTGACGGGTTTTTACATTTTGAATATATTTTTGTTGGAAGTAACCCTGATGAACTTGATGAAATTATTGCATTTGGCTTTGCAAAGTTGGAAATTTTATTCATTAATTTTATTTTTATTGCGTAATTTTCTGTAGCACACTCTTGAATAAAATCTGCATCTCTTACGGCTTCTTGAATTGAACTCACATACTTAAGATTTTTAAAATTAATTTTTTTTTTGTTAAATAATTTTTTAACAAAAGGCCAAGCTCTTTTTATTTCTAAAATTAATTTTTTTTCTGATTTCAAATCTTGGTCAAAGGCGATAATTTTTTTATTGTGTGCTAAAAACCTAACAATCCATCCAGTACCGATTACACCGGTGCCGATTACTGCAATTTTTTTTATCATTTAATCAGCTAATCCATCTGATCTTGCTATATTCCTTTCAATATGAATAGGTAAAACCTTTCCATATATAGCCTTTGAATGTTCAGGGGTATTCACTCTCCAAGGATCTAATACATATGCTGGTATGCACATGTATCTTGATTTTTGTCCTTCAATTTTAGTAACTCTATGTAAGGTAAATCTTCCTTTAAATATTTGTAAGTCACCTGGTTCTAATTTTAATTGTTTAACTCTTGATCTATCACCATTTAAGACTTTCTTAACTTCATCAAAGTTCTCATTGCCTGGTTCCCTTATGTTAGGACAATACTCAAATACACCACCTCTATCTGATTTTTGAATCATTAAACTTAATGTAAATTCGCAACTATCAAAATGCCAGGGAAGAATTCCATCAGGCTCCATGACGTTATAAGCATGTCGAGCTAATGGATCTGCCCATCTATATATTGGAGAAACCCCTAAACATGCAGAAACAAATTTTAAAAGTTCATCCGTTTCATAAAGATATTTCATCTCTGAATTTTTTGGAAAACAATCTGAATTTAAATATCCATTATATCTATTCATAAAAGTTCTTTTTGGATGATCCTTAGGTAATTTTTGGTCATCTTTAGCATATAAATAAGGATTTATACTTTCCTTAGACATATAAACCTCGTCTAATTGCTTTTCTAATTCTGAATTCATTATTTCTAATGATTTTGGCAAAATAAAATTAGGAATAGTTGAGCAACTAAATTGATCTAGCTCCTCTTTGCATCTTTTAATTAAATTTTGAATAGTTGGAGAGGCCAAATCATAAATTGGGTACTTTTCTAAATCTACAATCGAATTAAGTCTTTCATTCACTTTAGATCTCCATCCTCTCGCATTTTAGCTCTAATTTTTGTTGCTGAAATTTTTTGTATTTCTTC